>CAYRZY010000084.1:0-11702 GCA_964428855.1 uncultured Flavobacteriaceae bacterium | reverse complement strand
ACCAATACCGATTAATAATGCTGTAGATGCTGCAAAAATTGCAGTAACATTAATACCCATATTGTGTAAGGTCATTAAGAGAATAATAACATAAACAAACCACTTCATATAAGAAAACAAAGAGGTAAACTTCAATTTATCTTCTGTTGGTAATTTTCTTGTGATTAGCTTTTTCAACAATTTAATCACATAAGAAGCAATAAACAAGGTCACTATTACAATCAACAATGCTTTTACGGTAATATGAATATCACTACCAAAGTCAAAAGAATGATTTAATATTGCATTTATTTTTTCCATATAATTATATTCTCATGTAAAGATACTAATACCTTAACCATTTATACAAATCTTTATAGGTTGGTTTTTTACCATACATTAAAATACCAATTCTATAAATTTTTGCAGCAAAAAATACGATTCCGAAAAAGGTCAATAACAGTAAGGCCATTGAAATGGCTATTTGCCAAAAAGGAACTCCAAACGGAATTCGCATCAACATCACAATGGGTGAAGTTAAAGGGAAAATAGAAAAACCAACAGCAATAGAGCCATGCGGATTTTCAATCACAGAAAAGCCAACATAAATAGCTATCATCAAAGGCAGCATTACTGGCATCATAAACTGTTGTGTATCCGTTTCACTATCAACGGCAGCACCAATGGCAGCATATATTGAACTGTAGATTAAATAGCCTCCTAAAAAGTAAAATATAAAAGAGAAAAACATGGCTGCCAACGGCAAGTTTTTAATCTCTTGAAGTACCAAGGTTAAATTACCTTCTGTACTTTGTTTCATCTGTTCTATCATTTCAGGGCTCATTGCAGGAGAACTAGTTGACAAGGCCGACATGTCAGCACCAAATACCATGGCCAATACAACCATTAAAAGTGTAGCAGAGATTATCCAAATAATAAATTGTAAAATTCCTGCAAGGGCATTTCCTATAATTTTACCTAGCATTAATTGAAAGGGTTTTACCGATGAAATGATGACTTCAATAATACGATTGGTTTTCTCTTCAATGACACTTCGCATTACCGAAGTACCGTAAATGATAATAAACATAAAGATTAAATAACCAAAACCACCGCCTGCAATCATCTTTAAAATACTACCAATTTTTGATGATTTCTCACCAGAAAATTTAGAAGTAAGAATAGTAACATTGGTGTCTGATTGCTTTATTTTCTGTAAATCAATTGATAACTGCTTCAATTTAATATTTCTTATCCTTTTAGATATTTTTGATTCTAAACCACTAATAATACTAATACCAGCAGCATCTTCTGAATAAAATTCAACGTTTTTTTCTACAAGACTAATCGTATCCTTTTTAGGGATATATAAGAGTCCGTAATACCCAGAACTCTGCGTAGCTTCCTTAGCGGCTTCAACACCTAACTCTGTTAAATCTTCATACGTAGTTGTTTCAGTATCTATAAAAACCTCAGAAAACAATTGACTCTGATCTACATAGGTTATTGTTCTCTGCTCTTCACTATTTTTAATGTTTAAAAACACAATTAAGCTGGTTAAGCCCACCATCAACAACGGACTCAAAATGGTCATTATAATAAACGACTTGTTTCTAACCTTGGCTAAAAACTCTCTCTTTATAATTAACTTTAACTTACTCATTATCGCTCTGTTTAACTGCGGTTACAAAAATATCATGCACACTAGGTATCAACTCTACAAAATGATTTAAAGTTCCTTTTGAATTTAAATACTGCACCAAATCAGGAATAGAATCATTTCCTTTAACTTGAATATTGAGTTTTAATTTATCTTCAAGCGATTTAAAATTAGCTGTTGATACTTCAAACTTTTCTGCCAATTCTTTTTGAATGGACTCTTTATTATCAGCTATTAAACCTACTTCAAAAGTATTGGTTTTAAACTCTTTTTTTATTTCATTTAAATTACCTTCTAAAATCTTATCGGCTTTGTTTATCAAAGCAATATGGTCACACAATTCTTCAACCGATTCCATTCTATGGGTTGAAAAAATAACCGTTGCCCCTTCGTCTCGTAATTGTAAAATTTCATCACGAATTAAATTCGCATTTATCGGGTCAAAGCCACTAAAAACCTCATCAAAAATCAACAATTTAGGCTTGTGCATTACGGTAACTATAAACTGTACCTTTTGTGCTTGACCTTTTGATAGTTCTTGAATTTTTTTGTTCCACCAGCTACCAATATCAAATTTATCAAACCAATATTTCAAACTGCTTTTAGCATCTGCTTTGGTCATTCCCTTTAGCATTGCCAAATAAATGGCTTGCTCACCAACTTTCATGTTTTTATACAAACCTCGTTCTTCGGGTAAATATCCAATATTTTGAATATCATTGGGCTGCAACTCCTTACCGTCTAAATGCACTTTACCTTGATCTGGCAAGGTAATTTGATTGATAATACGAATTAATGTTGTTTTTCCTGCTCCGTTCGGACCAAGCAATCCGAATATACTGCCTTCAGGCACTTCAATAGACACATCATTCAAGGCTCTAAAGTCTCCGAAATTTTTAATAATATTTTCTGCAACCAATAAATTACTCATAGAAATTGTAAGATTTTTTCAAGATAATAATTAGACAAAGAAAAGGGTTTAATGTTACAAAAATAAATTTATTGACACTGTTTTATTTCTTTTTTTCTGGTAATTTATAAGTCCCTTCATGATACATGTATGAAGCTGTCATGATATGCCCTAAAGCATCTTTTGCCAATTCAGGATTCAACTCAGTTGCTTTCAAGACTTTAGTATCTTTTCCTTCAACTGTAAACTGTACAGGCTGTGTTTTGGGTTGCATAATAAGCACCTCATCGTCTACTCTAAAGGCATTTATTTCATGAAATTGCATCATGGCTCGTCCTGCAATAGAATCAGGCAACTGTAGTAAGTCTCGCCCAACCATTGGTGTTTCAACATCCATCCCAATCATATCTAATAAGGTTGGTGGCATGTCTATTTGGCTACATAATTTTTCATAGGTAATTCCTTTTTCTACACCTGGTGCTATAATCAACGCAGGAATATGAAATTTATGGATAGGCACTAAGTTCTCTCCAAAGGTTCGCGTATTATGATCTGCAATTACTATAAAAACTGTGTTTTTATAGTAATCCTCATTTTTTGCCAATTTAAAAAACTCACCAATCGCATAATCGGCATATTTTATAGCGTTATGAACCGTGTTTTTTGGTTGTTCGTACAATTCTATCCTCCCATCAGGGAATTCAAAAGGTTCATGGTTGGATGTTGAAAACAACAAAGAGAAAAATGGTTTATCTCCATAAGAGCTATATAATGTATTTGCCTTTTTTACGAGATCTTCATCAGAAACACCCCAAATTCCTTTAAAAGCATATTCGCCATCCTCATAATCTGTTTCATCAACAATTTCTTGAAATCCGTTGCCATTAAAAAAGGCTGCCATATTATCGAAATTACCCATTCCGCCATAAACAAAACTCGTAGCATACCCTTCTCTACCTAACAAATCTGCCAAAGAGAAAAACCCATGTTGAGACTTCCCCAATTTCACTACACTTCGTGAAGGGGTTGGTAAAAAACCTGTAGTTACAGCTTCTATCCCTCTTACACTTCTTGTGCCTGTTGCAATAAGATTGGTGAAAAGCATGCCTTCTTTTGCCAGTTTATCAATATTGGGTGTTAAAGGCAAACCACCTAAGCAACCTACATATTCTGCACCCAGACTTTCTTGTAAAAAAATCACCAGATTGTAAGGACGCTCTCTTTTACTAGAAGAAAACTGCTTATGTAACAATGGAATTTCAGCATTGCTAAAAGCTGTAGCATTCATGTATTTTTTCACACGTTTTAGAGCTTCTTCTTTATCCATTCTACCATACATTTCACTTACATTTTCTTCATTCTTTAAGGAATAAATGGCAAATGCAACGGTATAGGTAGAATTTAAAGCCAGACTATTTGTAAATTGATCTGAAGAAAAAATGGCATTACTCGCATTGACAGGCCTTGGTGTAGTCAAACTAGAACGAGCTCCAAAAAACAACAAAAACACAACCAATGGCGAATACAATAATTTAGTTTTAAAAGAAGTTTCTCTAATTCTAAACCATTTTTTTGAAAATTTATTTAAAAGATAAATCACAATACTCATAATAATGACAGTTATCAAAATATAAACTCCAAAACTTTTCAGTAACATACTTCCCACTTCTTTAGGATACATAAGGTATTCTACAAAAAGTCTATTGGGGCGAGTATCATATTGAATCAAAAAGTTAGGTGTTGCCAATTCCATAAATAAGAAAATAACGACACCCGAAATAAGAAAATAGCGGATAAACCCTTGAACTTTTTTCAACCAATTGTCTGGTAAAAAAAGGATTAATATCGTGGGTAATACTGCCAAATAGGTGATCATAATAATATCCATCCGTAATCCGATAGGGAAAAGATTTAGGAAACCTTCGGTTTCAGTAACACGTCCATAAAAAAATAAGGACAATAATACCCTACTTAAGGTAGTAACAATAAGGCTAAGAAAATAAAAATTTAGTATTGGTTTTAAAAAAGCTATTCTTTTCATTACTATAAGGATGGTGTGTATATCATGTATTTAAACATCTAAATTCTTAGACTTTTCAAATGTAACAAAAATTTAGTTGCTTAGTTTCAGCAAATAAAAATTTAAAAAATACTATGCATGCATAGTATTTTTTAGTATATTTGCGAACATGTTAAAAGAAAACTCCGTAGATCATCAATTAAGAGCAACTTGGCAGTTAGTTTCTAAAATGTATAACGAGCAAGCTATAAAGCAAGACTATACTATGGCTATGGGTTTTGTTGTGCTAAATATTGATTCTGATAACGGAACGCCATCTACAGCTTTAGGCCCATTAATGGGAATGGAAGCTACTAGTTTGTCTCGCATTTTAAAATCTATGGAAGATAAAAATATTATCTACAGAGAAAAGAATCCTGAGGATGGTCGTGGTGTATTAATTAAACTCACCAAATTTGGAAAAGAAAAACGTGAGCAAGCTAAAGAATCTGTTTTAAAATTTAATGAAATTATTCGTCAAAATGTAAGCGAAAAAGATCTTGAATCTTTTTTCAAAGTAACAGAGACTATTTCTAATCTAATTATTGAAAATAAAATTTTTGAAACTAAACGGAGGGCAAGTTGAATTAGTTTGCAGTTTATAAATTTAACAAATAAAATAGCCTAATAGTCAGTCATAAAGAAGAAAACAATAAAACGAGCATGTTAGTCCCGAAGCGTCGGGATGATCGTTAAAAAAATAAATATAAACACATGAAAAGAAGTATTAAAAAAGTAGCAGTAATCGGTTCAGGAATCATGGGCTCAGGTATTGCTTGTCATTTTGCCAATATTGGTGTAGAGGTTATATTATATGATATCGTTCCTCGTGAATTAAACGAAAAAGAAAAAGCCAAAGGGTTCACCTTAGAAGATAAAGTCGTTCGTAACCGTTTGGTAAACGACAGCTTAAAAGCATCCTTAAAATCAAAACCATCACCTATCTATAACCAAAAATTTGCAAGTAGAATTTCTACAGGTAACTTAGAAGATGATTTGCATAAAATAAAAGATGTAGATTGGATTATTGAGGTTGTTGTTGAACGCTTAGACATCAAACAAAAGGTTTTTGAAAGTATTGAAAAGCACAGAACACCTGGAACCTTAATTACTTCTAACACTTCTGGGATTCCTATTGCTTTTATGAACAAAGGCAGAAGTGAAGATTTTCAGCAGCATTTTGCCGTAACACACTTTTTTAATCCACCACGCTATTTAAAACTTTTTGAAGTAGTGCCTGGTCCAAATTGCAAGCAAGAAGTAACCGACTTCTTAATGATGTACGGCGAAAAATTCTTAGGTAAAACTTCTGTTTTAGCAAAAGATACTCCCGCATTTATTGGAAATAGAATTGGTGTATTTGGTATTATGAGTCTGTTCCATATCGTAAAAGAACTAGGAATGACCGTTGAAGAAGTTGATAAATTAACGGGGCCAGTAATTGGTCGTCCAAAATCTGCAACTTTTAGAACTTGCGATGTAGTTGGTCTAGATACCTTAGTACACACAGCGAATGGTGTGGCAGACAATTGTCCTGATGACGAAATGCACGATTCATTTGCCATTCCAGATTTCATCAATTCAATGATGGAAAACAAATGGTTGGGTTCTAAAACCAAACAAGGTTTTTACAAAAAAACCGTGAATGCTGAGGGTAAAAAAGAAATCTTATCCTTAGATTTAAATACCTTAGAATACAAAGCACAAGCAAGACCAAAATTTGCTACATTATTAGCAACCAAAACGATTGAAAATGTTACAGATCGTTTTAAGGTCTTAATTAACGGTAAAGACAAAGCGGGTGAATTTTACAGAAAATCATTTACTGCACTTTTTGCCTATGTACAAAATAGAATACCTGAAATCTCTGATGAGTTGTATCGTATTGACGACGGACTAAGAGCAGGGTTTGGTTGGCAACACGGTCCTTTCCAAATTTGGGATGCTGTAGGTGTTGCAAAAGCCGTTGAGTTGATGAAAGCTGAAGGTCATGAACTTGCTTCTTGGGTGACTGAGATGTTGGCAGCTGGAAACGATAGTTTCTATACCGTAAAAGATGGTACCAACTATTATTATGACATTCCTTCTAAAAAATATGTGAAAATTCCTGGTCAAGATGCCTTTATTATCTTAGACAATATCCGTGAAGCCAAAGAAGTTTGGTCGAATGCAGATACTTCTATCCAACATTTGGGTGATGGTGTTTTGAATATAGAATTCAGATCTAAAATGAATACCTTAGGTGCTGGCGTATTAGCAGGTATCAATAAAGGGATTGATTTAGCCGAACAAGAATATGAAGCCGTAATTTTAGGAAATCAAGCGACTAATTTCTCTGTTGGTGCAAATTTAGCGATGGCTTTAATGATGGCTGTTGAACAGGATTATGACGAACTTGCCTTTGGTGTAAAACATTTTCAAGATACGGTAATGCGTTTGCGTTACTCTTCAGTCCCAACTTTAATGACACCTAGAGGAATGACCTTTGGTGGAGCTTGTGAAATGGGAATGCACGTTGATAAAGTAATTGCCGCTGCTGAAACGTATACAGGTTTGGTTGAGTTTGGTGTAGGGATTATTCCTGCTGGAGCAGGAACCAAAGAAATGACAAAACGTGTTTCTGACATGTGGAATAAAGATGATGTGAAATTGAATCGTTTACGTGATGCTTTTATCAATATTGCTATGGCAAAAGTGGCAACTTCTGCTTATGAAGCTTTTGATATGAATTATTACTTAAATAATAAAGATTTGGTAGTCGTCAATGAGAAATTACAAATAGCGACTGCAAAACGTCATGCAGTTCTGATGCTAGAGGATGGTTATACACAACCCGCTCCACAAAAAGTGAGAGTGTTAGGTCAGCAAGCTTTAGGAATGTTTATGGTTGGAACCGATAGCTTAATGCAAGGACGATACGCTTCAGAACACGATAGAAAAATAGCCAATAAATTAGGATACATCATGGCAGGTGGAGATTTATCTGAACCTACCGATGTCTCTGAACAGTATTTGTTAGATCTAGAACGTGAAGCGATTATGAGTTTATTTACTGAACGTAAAACGTTGGAAAGAATTCAACATACATTGAAGACTGGGAAACCACTTAGAAATTAAATTCCCATCCCAACCTTCCCAAAGGGAAGGAGCTAAAAGCAGGATTGAAATATAAAATGAATAAAAAAATAATGTATAACTAAAAAACGCCCGTAAAAACGCCCTCTCCTTTGGAGAGGGCTGGGGAGAGGAACATGAAAACAGCATATATAGTACAAGGATACAGAACAGCAGTAGGAAAAGCACCAAGAGGTGTCTTCCGTTTTAAGCGTCCAGATGAATTAGCCGCTGAAACAATAGAGCATTTATTAAAAAACTTACCTGAGTTTGACAAAACACGTATTGACGATGTTATTGTTGGTAATGCTATGCCAGAAGCAGAACAAGGTTTAAATATTGGTAGATTGATCTCATTAATGGGATTAAAAATTGATGATGTACCAGGCGTAACCGTAAATCGGTATTGTGCATCAGGATTAGAAACTATCAGTATAGCCGTAGCAAAAATTCAAAGTGGCATGGGCGAATGTATCATCGCAGGTGGTGTAGAAAGCATGAGTTATATTCCTATGGGAGGATACCGTGCTGTACCTAATTACGAAGCAGCTAAAAATGGCCATGAAGATTATTATTGGGGAATGGGCTTAACCGCTGAAGCTGTAGCACAAAAATATAAAGTATCTCGTGAAGCACAGGATGAATTTTCCTTCAATTCGCATATGAAAGCTTTAAAAGCACTAGACAATGGCACTTTTAAAGATGATATCGTTCCTATAGATGTAGAGCAAATATTTTTAGATGGAGATGGTAAAAAGCAAACTAAAAAATATACAGTTACCCAAGATGAAGGACCACGAAGAGGTACAAGCAAAGAGGCATTAGCAAGATTACGTTCAGTTTTTGCTGCTGGCGGAAGTGTAACTGCTGGTAACTCATCACAAATGAGTGATGGTGCAGCTTTTGTTATGGTAATGAGCGAAGACATGGTAAAAGAATTAAATATTGAGCCTATTGCAAGAATGGTATCCTTTGCTCCTGCTGGTGTCCCTCCAAATATTATGGGTATCGGACCTGTAGCCGCAGTGCCAAAAGCACTAAAAAGAGCAGGATTAACAGTAAAAGATATCGATTTATTCGAATTGAATGAAGCCTTTGCTTCTCAGTCTATTGCTGTAATTAACGAATTAGGGCTTAATAGCGATATAGTAAATGTAAATGGTGGAGCCATTGCTATGGGGCATCCATTAGGATGTACTGGAGCAAAACTATCTGTACAACTATTTAATGAAATGCGAAGACGTAAAAACAAATATGGTGTAGTTACGATGTGTGTTGGTACAGGTCAGGGAGCTGCTGGGGTTTATGAATTCCTTAAGTAAGAATCAAGACTAAAAGACCCAAGAATCAAGACTAAAAGGCAGAACGATGGCTAGGCATAACTTTAAAAAATTAAACATTTGGATAGAAGGAATAAAACTTGTTACCGAAAGCTATAAACTGACGTTAACATTTCCTGAATATGAAAGATATGGTTTAATAAGTCAGATGAATAGATGTGCTGTATCAATACCTTCAAATATAGCTGAAGGTTCAAGTAAAAGTACAGATAAGCATTTTCGGAAATATATAGAAGATAGTTTAGGTTCTGCTTTTGAATGAGAAACACAGTTAGTTGTAGCAAGAAACATAAATTACATTTCAGAAGAAAATTTTAAATTACTTGAAGATAAAATAATACAAATACAAAAAATGATTTCAAGATTTCAGGATAGACTTTCATAATTCATATATGATAAGTCTTGATTCCTTCAGTCTTGATTCTTTAATCTTAAACTTAAAACATGAGTACAAACAAAGAACTACTAAGAGGAGGTCAATTTCTAGTAAAAGAAATTGACTGTGAAGATATTTTCACACCAGAAGATTTTAATGATGAACAATTAATGATGAAAGAATCTCTCATTGAATTTGTTGATCGTGAAATTTGGCCTCATAAAGCACGCTTTGAACAAAAAGATTATGCATTGACAGAAGAACTAATGAAAAAAGCTGGAGAAATGGGTTTTTTAAGTGTTTCTGTACCTGAAGAATATGGCGGAATGGGAATGGGGTTTGTTTCAACTATGTTAACTTGTGATTATATTTCAGGAGGTACGGGCTCTTTTAGTACAGCTTTTGGAGCACATACAGGTATTGGTACTATGCCAATTACATTATATGGTACTGAAGAACAAAAGAAAAAATATGTCCCAAAATTGGCTTCAGGCGAATGGATGGGATCTTACTGTTTAACTGAACCAACGGCAGGTAGTGATGCAAATTCTGGTAAAACGAAAGCTGTGTTGTCTGATGACGGAAAATATTACAGTATTACAGGTAATAAAATGTGGATTTCTAATGCTGGTTTCTGTAATTTGATGATCGTTTTTGCTAGAATTGAAGATGATAAAAATATTACTGGTTTTATTGTTGAATATGATAAGAACAATCCGAACGGAATTACTATGGGTGAGGAAGAGCATAAACTAGGTATTAGAGCCTCTTCTACACGTCAAGTGTTTTATGACAACACCAAAGTACCCGTAGAAAGTATGCTATCTACAAGAGGTAACGGATTCAAAATAGCCATGAACGCCTTAAACGTTGGTAGAATTAAATTGGCTGCAGCATGTTTAGATGCTGAACGTAGAGTAATAACAGAATCGATTAAATATGCCAACGAACGTGTACAGTTTAAAACTCCTATAGCAAAGTTTGGGGCTATTCGTCAAAAAATTGCTGAAATGTCTACCAACTGCTGGGTTGGAGAATCTGCAAGTTATAGAGCGGCAAAAAACATAGAAGACAGAATTGAACTAAGAAGCAATAACGGAAAAGACACACATCAAGAAGCTGAATTGAAAGGTGTTGAAGAATATGCCATTGAATGTTCTATTTTGAAAGTAGCTGTATCAGAACATGTTCAAAAATGTACTGATGAAGGTATTCAAATTTTTGGTGGAATGGGCTTCTCAGAAGAAACACCTATAGAATCTGCCTGGCGTGATGCTCGTATTGCTCGTATCTATGAAGGTACAAACGAGATTAACAGAATGTTAAGTATTGGTATGCTTATTAAAAAAGCAATGAAAGGTCATGTAGATTTATTAGGCCCAGCAAAAGCTGTTGCTGATGAATTGATAGGTATTCCTTCTTTTGAAAAACCAGATTCTTCTATTTTATTTGCCGAAGAAAAACACATCATCAAAAATTTAAAGAAGTTATTCTTAATGGTTGCAGGTGCTATTTTACAAAAATATGGTGAAAAAATTGATGAGCATCAACAACTCATGTTGGCTTGTTCTGATATATTGATCCAAATTTACATGGCAGAATCTGCTATTTTACGTGCTGAAAAATTAGCTAAAAAGAACGGAGAAGATACCGTGAAAGAGCAAATTGCTATGGCTAAATTAAACCTGTTCTATGCTATAGATGTTATTGAAACTGCAGGAAAACATTCTATCATTTCTTTTGCTGAAGGTGATGAGCAACGTATGATGCTAATGGGCTTAAAACGATATATCAAATATGTTAACATGCCAAATATTATTGAGCTAAGAAATATTATTGCTGATAAAATAACAGAAGAAAACAGTTATTGCTTCTAAAATTTGGAGCAACGTTTAGTGGATTTTAAAAAGCCATTCCCTTAGATAATTATCTACGGAGAATGGCTTTTTTATATAACGTAATTAACACGTTTTTAACATTTTTATTCAATTCAATAAGGTCTATTTTATTTATCTTAGCCCTGCTCTACAAATAATATTTCAATTATTTCCTTATAAACCTAATTTACTACTATGAAAATTAACCTATTAAAAGCAGTAAAACTATTTAGCTTAGCTATTATGCTTATTGCGTTTTTAACACCTCAACAAGCAGAAGCACAGAAAAAAAAGAAAAAGAAAAAAGGCAAAACAGAAATGCCTGCTCCCAAAAAAAAATCTAAGGAGAAAAAAATTAAAGACCTTATAAAATCAAGTAAAGAAATT
>CAYRZY010000083.1:0-11736 GCA_964428855.1 uncultured Flavobacteriaceae bacterium | reverse complement strand
CCTTTAAGTGCTGCTTTAACCGCTTCATTCATATAATCAGTATTCGAAAAATCAACTTCCTGATCTTGATTTTCTAAAGCTTTGGCAGCTTCATCTAAAAACTTTTTATTAAAATTATTACACATAAAATTTATTTTTGTTAAAATAAATAAATCTCAAAAAAATAAAAATAAATCCCAAATTGAATGGTTTCTAGTTTTGTTTTTCGGATTTGCTTAGTTGTTTTTCAAATTTCTCACTATCTTTAAATGCTAACAGATTTCCATCAGGATCATGAAATTTCGCAATAATACCCCAAGTATGTTCTTGATAGTTTACCTTAATATTCTGTTGTATTAATTTGTCAGCCAACGCTTTTACATTTGAAACATTCATACGTAAACAGGTTTTAGTCCGTTCAGGATTGGTCTCCTTTTGATATTCATCATCCAATTCTACCATTAAATAAGATTCTCCAAATTTAAAACAAGTCAGATTTTTAGTAGAGAATATTATTTTTAATTCCAACATGTTTTTATAGAAATTTACACAAGCTTCGTAATTAATTACATAAAGTATAAAGCCAGTTCTGTCAAATTTCATATGCTTTTTTGTTTTACTACCTACTGAATACTGAATACTGCCAACTGAAAACTATTTTAGTCCACTTGTCATGTTTTCTGGTTTTACCCATTCGTCATATTGTTCAGCAGTAACATGCCCCATACGGATAGCTTCTTCTTTTAAAGTGGTTCCGTTTTTATGAGCGGTATTTGCAATTGATGCAGCTTTATAATAACCAATTTTAGTATTTAAAGCTGTAATTAGCATTAAAGAATTGTTAACCAATTCATTAATTCTAGGTTTGTTAGGCTCAATGCCTTCAGCACAATGATCATTAAACGAAAGACAAGCATCACCTAATAACCTTGCTGATTCTAATACATTTCTTGCCATAATAGGTTTAAATACATTCAACTCATAATGACCTTGCGTACCAGCAATGGTTACAGCTACATCATTACCAATAACTTGAGCACAAACCATAGTTAAGGCTTCAGCTTGAGTCGGATTCACTTTTCCTGGCATGATAGAACTGCCAGGCTCATTAGCTGGGATAATCAATTCTCCAATTCCTGAACGAGGGCCAGAAGCCATCATTCTAATATCATTGGCAATTTTATTTAGAGAAACAGCCAATTGTTTTAAGGCACCATGTGATTCTACTAAGGCATCATGTGCAGCCAACGCTTCAAATTTATTTTCAGCAGTCACAAAAGGTAAACCTGTAAATTCTGCAATTTTTTTAGCAACGAGCACATCATATCCTTTAGGGGTATTTAATCCTGTGCCAACAGCTGTCCCACCTAAGGCCAGTTCAGAAAGATGTGCCAATGTGTTTTTTAACGCTTTTAATCCGTGGTTTAATTGAGAAGTATATCCTGAAAATTCTTGCCCAACAGTTAAGGGTGTAGCATCCATTAAGTGGGTACGGCCTATTTTTACAACATCTTTAAAAGCTTCCGATTTTTGTTGTAAAGTATCTCTAAATTTTTCAACTCCTGCTATGGTAGTTTCTACAATCATTTTATAACAAGCAATGTGCATCCCCGTAGGGAAAGTATCGTTTGATGATTGTGATTTATTTACATCATCATTGGGTTGTATAGTTTTGTCACCTTCACCAATAGTTTTACCAGCAATTTCATGAGCACGGTTTGCAATAACTTCATTTACATTCATATTGCTTTGCGTACCAGAACCAGTTTGCCAAATTACTAGAGGAAATTGATCGTCTAGTTTTCCTGCTAAAATTTCATCACAAACGGTTGAAATTAAATCTCTTTTATCTTCAGCTAAAACACCCAACTCGCAATTGGTATGTGCAGCTGCTTTTTTTAAGTAAGCAAAACCATAAACTATTTCTAAAGGCATAGAAGCAGGTTGCCCAATTTTAAAATTATTTCTTGAACGCTCAGTTTGTGCACCCCAATATTTATCGGCAGGTACTTTAACTTCACCCATGGTGTCTTTCTCTATTCTGAATTTCATCTTTCTTTTAAGTTTAAAATATCATACAAAGTTACAAAATATGTACAAAAAAAAGGCTAGCAAATTGCTAACCTTTTATAATTATTTATTGGGCTTAGATTATTCAACAATTGCACTTTTTTCTACAATTACATTTTCAGTTAAATCTAAATCCTCGTCATATTCTGCACCTGACCTGATTACACCTTTGATTTTTACGGTGTTACCCACTTCTAACTTGTCAACTTGAGAATTTGTATCTATCGTAAACGTACAAGAAACACCCATTTTTTCAGAAGTATTTTTTAGTAATACAACTTTTTGATTGAGCTGATCTTTAGAAATATCAGCAACAGTCCCTGTAATAATAAGTACTTTTGACTCTCCTTCATTATCTAAATAGATTTCATTAGCAGCATTTTTATCCGTTAAAAATTCATTTACCAATGCTGTCGCATCTATAGTTTTAAAAGCTTTTGTGCCTTGTACGTTTTGATGTGGCATAAACCACATGTATGCACCATAACCTATTGCTACCAATGCTAAAACTCCTATGATTTTAAATATTTTCGATTTCATTATTTTTGATTTAACAGTCTAATTCTTTAAAGTTTAAAAGCCGAAGCAACTATATGATACTTCGACTTCTAATACAGTAACGAGCTTTATTCGTCAGTGCTGTAATTTTATTTACTGAAATTTAATTTTGCAGTAATTTTAATTGTTTTTGCAATATTTTCAGAAGGTTTTCCTTTGGTGAAAACTACACCATAATCAGCTAAAGTAATATCAAACTCAGTGTTACCAGTTACTGCACCTCCTTTTACCATTAGGTTGAATTTTTCAGTAATTTCATTCGCTACACCATGAATGGTCAATGTACCAGAAACAGTTGCTTCATAAGTTCCGTCTGTTGCGAAATTAATGTCTGATAAATTAGTAATTGCACCTTTAAATTTACCTTTTGGGAATTGTTTGGTATCTAAAAACTTTTTAGAATTGTAATGCTTTTGCATCAATGCTTTTTCAAATTCAAAGCTTTGCATGGGTACAGAAAACACTAAAGTTCCTTCTGTAGGTTTAAGAATACTAGTTACTTTGTAATTATTGGCCTCAATATCTTCTGCAGTTGTACTAGAAAAGAATTTGATATGACCACTTGTAGTTGATAATTTATCTTGACTAAAAGATGTAAAAGAAATTAAAGCTATTGCTATTGTTAAGACTAAATTTTTCATAAATATTTGTTTTTATTTTTTTTGTTATGTCCATTTGGTCGCTATAAAATTATAGGACTTACAAAATTGTTAATTTTTTTAAAAAAAAGTGAATACATTATTTATAATATGAAAAATATGTGTTATTTTTGATGCGGAATTTAAATACTATCAAAATGGAATTTTCACAGCTTATAGGTTTCTTTATCTTTTTAACCGTCTTTACAATGGGATTCTGGTTGTTGATTTTCGCACTGACCTTTATTGTTCCTTATTGGTTGTTTGGTACTTTTATGGAAAATATGAAGTTAAGAAAAGAGGCTAAAAAGAATAAAAAATAAATAGTCATTTATAATATATAACAAAAAAAGGATAGCAAATTGCTATCCTTTTTTTGTTGTGAATTATCTTTAAACCTATTATTCTATCAACAAATTGATGTTTTCTGAAGGTCTGCCAATAACTGCTTTATTACCTTTAATTACAATAGGACGTTCTATTAATTTAGGATGTGTTGCCATAGCCTTAATAATATCATTATCAGTCAGCGTCTTGTTTTTGTAGTTATCTTTCCAAATGGCTTCATTTTTTCGAACCAACTGAATAGGCGTAAAGCCTAATTTTGTTAAGATTTCTTTAATTTCTTTTTCTGATAACGGATTTTTCAAATAATCGATGATTTCAAAATTTTGTCCTGAATCTTCTAAAATTTGTAAACCGCATCTACTTTTACTGCAACGTGAGTTGTGAAATATTTTCATTTGTTCTATTATTGATTCTTTTTTGCTAAACTATAAAAATAGAATGAAACATTATAATATTATTACATTTGCAAACATAAAAAGTATTCAATGATAATTACTGATACACATACCCATTTATATTCCAGTCAATTTGATGAAGATAGAGAGGAAATGATAAAACGTGCCTTAGATGCTGGGGTGTCTCGTTTTTTTATTCCTGCAATTGATTCTAGTTATACAGAATCGATGCTTGATTTAGAAAAAGACTATCCTAAGAATATTTTTTTGATGATGGGCTTGCACCCTACCAGTGTGAAAGAGAACTATAAAGAAGAACTGGCTCAGGTAAAGCAATGGTTAGACCAACGGAAGTTTTATGCTGTCGGTGAAATTGGAATTGATTTGTATTGGGACACATCCTTTTTGCAACAACAGCAGGATGCTTTTAAAACTCAAATTGAATGGGCAAAAGAAAGTAATTTGCCAATAGTGATCCATTGTAGAGATGCTTTCAATGAGGTTTTTGAAGTATTGGAAGAGGTGAATGATAATAAATTACACGGAATTTTCCATTGTTTTACTGGAGATTTAAATCAAGCAAGAAAAGCAATTTCTTATAAGATGAAGTTAGGAATTGGTGGAGTTCTTACTTTTAAGAACGGGAAAGTTGATCAGTTTTTAAATGAAATACCTATACAAGATATTGTTTTAGAAACCGATGCACCTTATTTAGCACCGACACCTTATAGAGGTAAACGGAATGAAAGTAGTTATATCGTAAATGTTTTGGATAAATTGGTAAGTATTTATAACTTGACACCAGAAGAAATAGCTGAAATAACTACGCAAAACTCAAAAGATGTCTTTTCAATTTGATAGTGTAACCTATTATAAAACGCCAATTGGACTAGCGAGAATTGTTGGTGATAACGATGGTATTTCTTCAATTACTGTTACTGATAGCAATGAAGAAAGCTCAACTAGTACTCCTAAATGTTTGCAAGAATGCGTTAATCAGTTAGAAGAGTATTTTCATAAAAAACGGACTACCTTTAACCTGAAGTTAAATCCAGAAGGAACTGATTTTCAAAAAAATGTATGGCAGAATTTGCAGCAAATTTCATATGGAACCACAAAATCATACAAAACACAAAGTGAAGAAATGGGTAATATAAAAGCTATTAGAGCCATTGCATCTGCCAATGGTAAAAATCCACTTTGGATAGTCATACCTTGTCATAGAGTTATTGGTTCTAACGGATCTTTAACAGGTTATGCAGGAGGATTGTGGCGTAAGCGTTGGTTGTTAGAACATGAAAACCCGCCCGAACAACAATCTCTTTTTTAGAACATCAATTAAAATAACTATGAAAATCAATCAATTTTGGTTACGTATAATGGGTCTGTCAGGTATATTAGGCGGTATAGTATTATTTGTAGGAGATATGTTGTTTTATTATGATTTAGAAAGTACAAGTTATTTACTAAATATGGGCAATGCTTCAGATTTTAGAATTATCGCTAGTGGAGTAACAGCATTGCTAGCAGCATGGCTTTATACTTTTGGTATTGGGCAAGTATATGTAGCATTTAAACCAAGCAAAAGAATTATCAGAAATAGCGTATTATTTTGTTTAGCAAGTATTATGATAAGCTATGGTGTTATTCACGGAGCTTATGTTGCAATAGCGACGACTGCAAAATTAGCAGTAGAGAATAATTTAGATATTGAAGTAAGTACAGATTTAGCATACAGAGCAAATCAGGCACTCAGGTATTTAGTTTATCCTATTTTTGCAATCTTATCCATACTCTTTATTTATCAAGTTTGGATGAGAAAAACTTTATACCCCAGATGGATTGTTTTTTTCTTTCCTACACTACCATTTATACTTCAAGGGTTTTTAGATCCTTTTTTAACAGGAAATTTAAGGATTATTATTTTAGGAGGATATTTAAATTTAATTATGATTGTTTTTTTTACAGCTTCTACTATTGCCATGTGGAATAAAGAAGATGAAAGTTTATTAGATAAATAATCATTTTTTTAAATCAAGTAGATTATGAATACATCGTTTTTTAAAAAAGATAATTCAAATATCATAGCAATATTTGAGGGAATGAAGATTAGAGTAGGTATACTTGATGATACTCGTTATTATGTTGTCAATGATGTTATAAAAATATTATCAGAGACAAAGAATACCAAAGACTATATAAAAAGAATGAGAAAGTATGATGATGGACTAAGAGAAAAATGGTCTCAACTAGTAATCCGGTTATCTTTAATGACAGGTAATGGTTGGCAAGATATCAACTGTGCTAATAAAGAAAGTTTACTTAGAATACTACAAGCAATACCTAAAGCAAAGAAAAAGGTTGAACCATTTAAAATTTGGTTAACCAACATTGAAAAAGAAAGATTAGGTAAAATTTAAAAATAAATAACTCAACTTCTTTTATATAGGTTTTTATAATTTTTTAGATTTAAAGTTTTCATCAAAATAAACTATTTTTACGCTCAACTATTTTTGTTTTTGATGAAGAAATTGATTTTCTTAATTATAATTTTTCTTAGCCTTTCTGTGCATGCACAAAAAGACACGACAAGATTTAAAACAAAAACCTTTCAGGTAGTTTCTGATACTATTCAAATTGATTCAATAAGTATAAGTCCGTATAATTTCAAGGTTTTTAATGCTTTAAAGCAAAAAATTGACACTACAGAATATGTTGTGAATTTCGCTAAAGCAGAATTGATTATAGATGCTTCAAAGCACATTAATATCACTATAGAATACAATGCCTTACCAGAGTTTTTGACGAAAACGTATTCGGTTTTTGATAAAAAACTAATTGTACCTTATACAACCGATTTGTCACGATTGCATCGTGTAAAAAGCAGGAAAAAGAACAAAAATTTCACGCCTTTTAACGGATTAAATACCAGCGGAAGTCTTTCTAGAGGTTTGACCATGGGTAACAATCAAGATGCAGTGGTGAATTCAAATTTTGATTTGCAAATATCAGGGCATTTATCTAAAAAGATACAATTACGAGCTTCAATTACAGATAGTAATGTGCCATTACAAGAAAATGGATACACACAACGATTGGATGAATTTGATAGAGTTTTTATTGAATTGTTTAGCGATAAATGGAGCGTGAAAGCTGGTGATATCAATTTTCAAAATACTAAAAATCGTTTTTTAAGATTTGATAAAAAAGTAGCAGGATTAATGCTTAACGCACATTTAGACAGAGAAGAGAGTGCTACTCGTTTTTTTGCATCTGGTGCTTTGGTAAAAGGACAGTTTGCCAGTAATGAGTTTGTGGGTCAAGAAGGAAATCAAGGCCCTTATAGAATTACAGGTTCAACTCCCGAGACTTCAGGAGATCAGTACATTCTATTAATTTCTGGTTCTGAAAAGGTCTTTGTTAACGGTATCTTACTAAAACGAGGTGAAAATAACGATTATACGATCAATTACAATACTGCTGAAATTACGTTTACGGCTACCTATCCTATGACAGCTAACATGAGAATTAAAATTGAATATCAATTCTCTAACCAAAACTACACCCGTTTTGTAACCTATAACGGAGCTGAATATAAAACGGAAAAGTTAAAAATAGGCTTTAGTTTTTACAATGAAAATGATGCCAAAAATCAATCCTTACAGCAAGGCTTGAGTAACAGCCAAAAAAAGACACTTTCACTTGCTGGTGATGACGTTTCTCAAATGAATGTTTCTTCTGCTTACGCAGATTCCTTTGAAGAACATAAAATTTTATATAAAAAAGAACTACAAAATGGCGAGGATGTATTTATGTTTTCCAACGATGAAGCGGATGATTTATTCAATGTAAGATTTACCTATGTAGGAATGAATAACGGATCATATACAATTCAAACTACAATTGCTTCGGGTAGAATTTATGAATATGTCGCTCCAATTGGAAGTGTTTTACAAGGCGATTATGAGCCTATTGTTCAGTTGGTTGCTCCAGAAAAGTTGCAAATTGCAGTATTGAATGCAAGTTTTTCACCCAATTCAAAAACAATTATCAATTCAGAGTTTGCTTATAGTGTCAATGATAAAAATTTATTTTCTTCTTTTGATGATAGTAATAATAATGGTTATGCTGGTAAAATAGATTGGCAACAAGTGTTGTCAGAAAAAAAATGGAAGTTGACTAGTGCGATTAATTATGAATTCATAAATAAAAATTTTAAAACAATAGAGCGATTTAGAACTATTGAGTTTGCCAGAGATTGGGCTTTGATTAATCCTTTAGGAAATCAGCAGTTTTTAAGTTCAGGTCTAAGTTACAGTCATCCTGAAAAAGGGAAAATCACCTATCAATTCGATTGGCTTAACTTTAGTGAGAATTTTACAGGAACCAAGCATAATTTCTTAGCAGATCTATCCTTAAATAGAACAAAAATTATCGCTAATGGTAGTTATTTAGATAATGATTCTGATGTGGCGAAGACTCAATTTTCACGATTGAATTCATCCGTAAAGCATCATTTTAAAAAGAGTTGGCTTGGTGCAAAACTCAATAGCGAAAGTAATGTTCGGAAAGATAAAGTAACCGAAATTATTTCTGAGTTTAGTAATAAGTTTGTCGAATATGAAGCTTTTGCTGGGATAGGAGATACTGCCAAGGTTTATGCAGAGTTTGGCTACAATTATAGAACTACAGATAGTTTGCAACTCAATAAAATGGAACGTGTAAATACAGCCAATACTTATTTTTTACGCTCACAGTTGGTACAAAATACGACTACAAATTTATCCGTATTTTTAAATTATAGAACCGTGAATCATTTGAATGTGGGACTGAAAACCTCTAAAGATGAATCTTTAAATTCACGTTTAAGTTATAGACAACAGCTTTTTAAGAATGCCATAACACTGCAAACGGTTTATGAAACAAATTCAGGGAATTTACCACAGCAAGAGTTTAGTTATATAGAGGTTGAAACAGGCTTGGGCTTTTATACTTGGAACGATTATAATAACAATCAAATACAAGAATTAGATGAGTTTGAAGTGGCTCAATTTCAAGACGAAGCCAATTATGTTCGGATATTATTACCATCAATTAATTTTATTAAAACTCATCAAAATAAATTTAGTCAAGCTTTAACCCTTCATCCGTCAGGGTGGAGCAATCAAAAAGGATTTAAAAAATTGTTATCACATTTCACGAATCAATCATTTGTTTTGATTGATAGCAAAAAGAAAAGGGTAGGGGCTAATTTTGATTTGAATCCGTTTCGTATCAATAATGATGTGTTGGCATTGACATTGAACTTGAAAAACAGCTTGTTTTATAATAGAGGAAAACAGAAATATTCAACAACCTATAATTATATTTCTACAAAAAATAAAAATTCTTTTTCTGTTGGTGATCAAGAGCAACAGTTAAAAACGCACCAGTTACTATTCAATCATAAAATTGGTAAATATTGGTTGATAGATTTTAAAACTGCTATTTCATCAACTAAAAGTAATTCTGAACGTTTTTCTAGTCGGAATTATGAATTGGATAGCCAAGAGGTAAACCCGAAACTATCTTACCTTTATAGTAAGAATTCCAGGTTTGAAGTTTTATATCATTATAAGAATAAAGAGAATCAATTAGGCGGACAAGAGATCTTATTATCTCACACACTTGGAGCAAATTTTATTTTTGCAAAAAACAGAAAATATTCGATAAATTCTGCAGTTAATTTAGTGTTGAATACGTTTGATGGTAATTTGAATTCGCCAGTTGCTTATCAAATGTTAGAAGGCTTGCAGCCTGGCACAAATTATACATGGAACATAAGTTTACAAAAGAAAATAACATCTTATTTAGATTTGAATTTCAATTATTTAGGAAGAAAATCAGAAACTTCAAATGCAATACATACGGGTACAGTACAGCTACGAGCTAGTTTTTAATCAAAAAGAATTCCTTGAGGCTCTGCCTCGGGGTTTCAGCTGAAGCTGTCATTCCCGTGAAAACGGGAATCTAAATAACATAATTTTGGTTTTTGATCTGAAATGTCAAAGATTGTGCCCAGAGACTGGGTATGAAACGATCGAAATTCTGCCTCGAGGATACCTGCCTACCGTAGACTGGGTTCGTTTCAAGAAATTATTTATTGTTACGTGTTTAAAAGCAACCATTTATTGTTTTTACATCTTATAATTGGTATAACTTTTGATACTCTATAAATTCAACCAAAAAATCATTTTATGAAAAATTTATTTTTAATTACCTTTTTATTAATTACAGCCATTTCTTTCTCTCAAGAAGATAAAGAACTGCCCAAAGTGAAAAAACATGAATTGAAAGTTAATGCTTTTAATCTTATCGTTTTTAAAGCGGCTGATTTTTCTTACGAATACTTGATAGATTCAGAATCATCATTTGGAGCTTCATTAATGTTTAATCTACAGGATAACGATGATCCATATTATGAGAAATTTGCGTTTACGCCATTTTATAGACGTTACTTTTCAAGTAAATACGCTTGGGGATTTTTTATTGAAACTTTTGGTATGTATAATGTGCAGAAAGATTATAATAGTGGTTATTATGATTATAGTAATGGTGTTTATGTGAATTCTAATTCTACAGAAGAATCAAATAATATTGCTTTTGGTATTTCAGTGGGAGCAAAGTTTGTAAGTAAAAATGGCTTTATATTTGAATTTTTTGGAGGAGCAGGTAGAAATGTATACTCTTCTAATGAAAAGTTTGCTACTGAGATTGTGCCTAGACTAGGTGCATCTTTAGGATATCGGTTTTAATCACAGGGTGATAGCCTAAAATTGGACTTAGGTCTAAATTATTAAATAAGTTCATAAAAAAACCGCTCAATGAGCGGTTTTTTTATGAGTAAAATATTACATTTTCATCAACCAATTTTTCACATCAACTTCTTGTTTGATGATGTCACGTAAGTCTTCAATTTTCACACGACTTTGTTCCATAGTATCTCTATGGCGGATGGTTACTGTGTTGTCTTCAAGTGTAGTATGATCTACCGTAATACAAAATGGTGTACCATTTGCATCTTGTCGTCTATAACGACGACCGACAGCATCTTTTTCATCGTAAACTACATTAAAGTCCCATTTTAAGTCCGCTACAATTTTTTTAGCAATATCTGGCAGACCATCTTTTTTTACCAATGGTAAAATGGCAGCTTTGTTAGGTGCTAAAACAGCAGGTAATTTTAAAACAGTTCTAGTCGTATTATTATCTAACTCTTCTTCAACTAGTGAATTAGAGAAAACAGCCAAGAACATTCGGTCTAATCCGATAGATGTTTCAAGAACATACGGTACATAGCTTTTGTTTTCTTCATGGTCAAAATATTGTAATTTTTTACCAGAAAATTTTTCGTGTTGACTTAAATCAAAATCTGTACGAGAATGAATACCTTCTAATTCTTTAAATCCAAAAGGAAACTTGAACTCAATATCTGTTGCTGCATCAGCATAATGTGCTAATTTTTCATGATCGTGAAAACGATAATTATCAGCACCTAAACCTAAAGACATATGCCATTTAAGTCTAGTTTCTTTCCATTTTTCAAACCATTCTTTTTGTGTGCCTGGTTTTATAAAAAATTGCATTTCCATTTGTTCAAATTCACGCATTCTGAAAATAAACTGACGAGCTACTATTTCGTTTCTAAATGCTTTTCCTGTTTGGGCTATCCCAAAAGGAATTTTCATTCTTCCTGTCTTTTGAACATT
>CAYRZY010000082.1:0-11741 GCA_964428855.1 uncultured Flavobacteriaceae bacterium | reverse complement strand
ATCAATGAGTCATGAGTTTTATAATATGCTAAACTTTTTATAGAATCTTTAAGTGTTTTATAGGCTGTATAAAATGTAAAAAGCTTGGTGTTTGATGCTGGTGTAAAATATTTTGCTCCGTTGTGATTTAGGATTTCTTTTTTAGTTTTAGGATTGTACACTACCAAGCCATCAAAGTAGGAAGATGACTCATTGTGTTCTTTCAATTCCTTTTTTAATTGATTTGTAGATCCACATGATGAAATTAATAGGCTCACAATTAATAATTGCATAAAAAAAATATGTTTGTTGGTGAAAAACACCAACAAAGGCATTGTCAAAAATTTAAAAAAACTATTCATTGTTATCATTCATTAAAATATTCATCAGAAAAGCCAATTAAATACAACTTTTCTTGTGCTCTGGTAATTGCCGTATACAGCCATCTAAAATAAGATAGATTTTGACCATCTGGCAAATAAGGCTGTTCTATAAAAACTGTTTTCCATTGACCACCTTGCGATTTATGACAGGTTACGGCATAAGAAAACTTAATTTGTAAGGCGTTAAAATACTTATTTTTCTTGATAGCTAACAATCTTTTATAAGATGATTTTTCATCTTCATAATCCTTTGCCACTTCTTCGTACAGTTTATTAGACTCTTCATAAGTTAATGAAGGTGTAACGCTAGTTAAAGTATCTAACAGCACAACGGTATCAAATGGTTTTTCATCAGGATAATCAATCATCCTTACAGTAACCTCAGCAAATTTAAATCCGTACAAATCTTTATAGCTAAAAATTCTTAAAATCTCACAAATATCTCCATTGGCAATAAAACCAGCTGTAGAAGTGTCTTCTAACCAATAATAATTATTTTTCACCACCATGATAAAATCGCCCGCTGCAATTTCATTTTCTTGTCCACGGATATTTATTCTAATTTGCTGATTGTATTGATTCGCACGTTTATTTGAACGCACAATAAAAGTGGTATCCTCAACACCAATACTATCATAAGCAACCGTAATAGCATCTTCTATGTCGTAACCATCCGTTAAACGGATAATATCAGGAAAATTCAAATCGAATTGAAATCCGTCATAAATACCATCATTTATTAAAAGGCGTAATTCAGTTGCATTGGCTAAAATACCAGAATCTTGATGTTGACGCATCACTTCGTTCAATTCTAGTTCTATAACATTCTTATCGTAATCATATACTAACGTGTCAATATTTAAAGCGGGACTCAAATCTAGCTTTACTGGAGGTAATTGGGCTGTATCACCCACAAAAATCAATTTACAATTTTTACCTGCATAGACATAAGAGAGTAAATCATCTAATAAAGAGCTTTGATCGAAAAAATTAGCATTGGCTTTACGGTCAGGTATCATCGAAGCTTCGTCAATAATAAATATAGTATTGGTATGCTTATTTTGTTGTAGTGCAAAAGAGACACCTCCATTTTTTGCTTTACGCGGATGGTAAATTTTCTTATGAATTGTAAAGGCTTTTTTATTTGAATAATTGGCAATAACTTTAGCGGCTCTACCTGTTGGAGCTAACAAAACAGCCTTCATCCCTACTTGCCATAAATTATTGACTAAGGTACTCATAGTCGTTGTTTTACCTGTACCCGCATAGCCTTTTAATAAAAACAACTGGTTTTTGCCCTTATCTAAAATAAATGACGACAATTGGTCTAATAAAGCATCTTGAAGTTCGGTAGGTACGAACGGAAAATTATTTTTTAAAACTTTATAAAAGTTTAAAGGGTCTATAATCATTGGCTTCATTGATAAAAACCCAAAGGTACAAATTGATTTATCACTAAAGGTTTTTAACTTTAAAAAATTTTTGTAGATTTGCTGTATAACCATCACTTAACAAATTAATTTATAAGATGTATACATTTCTAATTATTATTGCTGCAATTATAGTCGTTGGCTTACTTGCTTATTTAATTGTAAATAAAATACCTAAAGGTGCAAGACCTGTAATTTCCATTTTATTATGGTTACTCATTGGCTTTCTTGGATATAGTATTTTTCAATCTATTATGGGCCCTATAAAATTTAACAAGGCTAAAACTTCTAGATATGGAAAAGTAATTAAGAATTTAAAAATGATTCGTGATGCTGAAGTTGCTCATAAAGATGTTACTGGTAGATACACTAAAAATAAACAAGGTCTTATCCAATTCTTAGATACTGCTAAGTTTGCAATTACTGAAGTGAAAAACATTGTTGTAGATGAAGATAAAGGTGGTGGTATTGTGATACAAGTTGAAAAAAGAATTGTAGATACTATAGGCTTTAAAGACGTAAGAGCGAGTTTTGCTGGTAGAGATTATAAAAACATGTTTAAAGTGCCTGACACTGATACTGAATTTACGTTGGCAACAGGTTTTATTGAAAAACTAGAAGGTATTAAAGCTTCTGTTTTTGAAGCTAAAGTTGATAAAGAAATAGTTTTAGAAGGCTTAAATAAAGGTTTAATTCGTCAAGAAAAAGAATCTCTTGGAGGTACTGAGGTGAAAGGCGAGTTTATTTCTGTTGGGTCTTTAGAAGATGTTAAAGTAAGTGGTAACTGGCCACCTTCATATGATACAGCCAAAGAAAAAGATCAGAACAAATAATTTAGATGTAAAACATCTAAAGAACAATCATTTATCCATCCAATTCAGTTTGGATGGATTTTCTTTTTGTATATTAAACAAAGAGAATTCTACCTTTATTGCTCTATATGAGTATCAATTTAAAGAAATTAATAACTCTCCTCAAAAATTGATAGAAAACATCTCTTCTATTTTTAAAAGCGAAGAGTTACTTCAACAAAAGTATGCTTCTGTTAATGTTTCTCATGTTAACGATTTGTATAACTTAGTGCCAAAACCATTATTTGATAAGAATAAGCTAAGTGCTTATGTTAGCTATAATAATAAGGTATACCCTCAAGATTATTTAGTTTTTGATGAAATAAAAAATCAAGACATTATCTCTGTTTTCATCCCTTATGTAAACATCAATAATTTTCTATTAGATAAGTTTAAAGAATTTGATTTTATGCATAATTCTAAAATATTAATAGAGAACCTGTTGTCTATTTATAAATACAGTTTAACACCTCATGTATTTCTGCATATTGACAATAATCATTTTGAATTAATTGTTATTAAAAATAAAAAACTTCAACTATACAACACTTTTAAATTTTCCACCAAAGAAGATTTCATTTATTATGTGTTATTTACTGCTGAGCAACTAAAATTAAACCCAGAAAAATTTGAGTTGGTACTATTCGGAAATGTTCAAAAAAATGATAATTTATACAACATTGCATATACATACATAAGAAATGTAAGCTTATTAGAAAATAGATCTAAATATAAATTTGACAAGGCTTTTACTGAAACTGACAAAAGAACCTACTATTCTATTTTAAACCAATACTAATGCGGATTATTTCAGGAAAGCATAAAGGAAAACGCATCAATGCACCAAAAAAATTACCTGCCAGACCTACAACCGACTTTGCAAAAGAGGCCTTATTTAATATTTTAAATAATAATTATTACTTTGAAGAATTGTCTGTACTAGATCTATTTGCTGGTATTGGTAGTATTAGTTTTGAATTTGCTTCAAGAGGAGTTCAAGAAGTAATTAGCGTTGACCAACATTACAATTCTATAAAATTTATTAAGCAAATTTCTGATGAATTAGCATTAAATATTAAGACTATAAAAAGTGATGTTTTTCCTTATTTAAATAAAGTAAAGGGTCAACACGACATTATTTTTGCGGATCCGCCTTATGATTTTAGCAAAGAACAATTAGAGAAAATTGTAACACTCATTTTCAACAATGAATTGCTATTAAATGACGGGTTATTAATTATTGAACACTCCAAAAAAACTGATCTCTCTGACATACTTAATTATAGCTACTCAAAAAGATATGGAAGTAGTATGTTTAGCTTTTTCGTCTCAAAGTCTCTAGATTAATCATTACTGTATCCAATCTTTAAAATCACGCACTCTTTCTCTACTCACAATAATTTCTTGAGAATTATAAGAATTTAGTTTTATCTGCAATCGTGAATTCGTATAAGATATAATATCTTTTATAGCATTGATATTGATATAAAACTTACGGCTAGTTCTAAAAAAAGTGTTTGGTGCCAGTTCTGTTTCTAACTGCTCTAATGTTAAATCAATTAGATAGTCTCGACCTTCTGTAGTATGTATATATGTACCTTTATTTTCACTGTAAAAGCATTCAATAGCTTCAATAGGTATCATTTTTAAATGCTGTCCTACTTTTACTGTAAATCGTTTTTTATAGTCTTGTTCTGGCGGATTTACCAATAACTTTTTAATATCATCAAAATCAATTGAAACACTTTTATTTTCAGTAATTCTTTCTTTGTATTTTTTTATTGCATTTTCAAGATCTTCATCATCAATAGGCTTTAGCAAATAATCAATACTATTTAATTTAAAGGCTTGCAATGCATATTCATCATAGGCCGTCGTGAAAATAATCGCACTTTTTATCTCAACACTTTCAAAAATTTCAAAAGACAGTCCGTCAGACAATTGAATGTCTAAAAAAATTAAATCAGGATGTTCATTCTCACCAAACCAAGCAATTGATTCTTCTACTGAGTGTAACATTGTCATGGCTTCAACGCCTAAACTTTGTAACATTCTATTCAACCTTCTTGCTGCTGGCTTTTCGTCTTCTATGATGATTACTTTCATTGTTGTTTATTTATTAGGTTATGCTTTTAATAAAGTTACAGACTGAATACTATCTACCTTAT
Organism: uncultured Flavobacteriaceae bacterium; assembly: GCA_964428855.1. GTDB lineage: Bacteria > Bacteroidota > Bacteroidia > Flavobacteriales > Flavobacteriaceae > Aureibaculum. The sequence goes on along the minus strand of CAYRZY010000082.1, from coordinate 6,930 downwards.
CTTATTTTCAATGGTGTAAATCTTTATCCATAAACTCATTCATTTTACGTTGTTCCCAATCTTTTCCGAAAACAATACTTGGTCCAAACACTCCCATTGCATGAAAAAAAAGACCTATTCCCCAAAAAAACCATAAAGCAAAAGTCCCAAAATCTAATGCAGCTTCAAAAAAGGTTTCTCCTCTATTTATATCGCTAATAATTTTACTAGTACTAATAAATATATTTACAACTAAATAAGATGCAAAATGCCAATAAAACCCTTTTAACTTCTTTACTTTTTTCTTTGCTCTAATATAACGTTCTTCATTACTATAATTTTCCATAACTATTCCCATTGATTATTATTTTGTTGTTCTTCCTTAAGAAATTGATTTAACTTTTCTTGTTCCCAATGTTTTATAAATGATAAATTAGGCCCAAAAACTACAACTGCATGAATTGCCAAACCTAGTCCCCATCCTAAAGGTGTGAAAAATGAGCCAGAATTCCAAAAATTTCTTTTAACATCGTATCCACTATAAATGAGCAATAACAACCCTCCATTTATAATAATATAAACAGCTAAATGTATGTAAAACTCTTTAAGCTTCTTAACCTGTTTTTTTGCTTTTATATAGCGTTCTTCTTGTGTATAATCTTCCATAATATTCTTAGTTAAAAATTATTATTCCCATCTATTACTTTCATTACCATCTTGCTCCATAAACTCTTGCATTTTTTTATCTTCCCAAGATTTTCCAAAATACTTATCCTTTCCGAATACTTCATAAGCTTGAAAAGCTAACCCTACTCCCCATCCAAATAAAGGAAACCAAAACCAATAAAAGCCAGAAGAGGTTTGCATATTAATGAAAATTAAAAACGGGATTACAATAAAATAACCTACCAAGCTACCATAAAAATCTTTTAGCTTTTCTACTCGTTTTCTAGCTCTTACATAACTTGAATTGACTGTATTTGATGATTGTGTTCTCATAATTGATGATTGTTTTGTTAACATCGGCAGTTCAACTGTAAATGTCGATGTTGTTTTGTTAATATTTACTTTACGTTTGGTTAGTAAACTGTAGCGTTGCTGTATGTTTACCAAGCCTACTCCACTTCCCTTTTTTAGTACTTTTTTAACTTGTAAATTGTTCTCTACAATTAAACTTCCGTCTCTTTCATAAATTTTAATCCTTAAAGGATTCGCTGCATTTACAATATTATGTTTGACAGCATTTTCTAATAGCAATTGTAAGGATAACGGTATAACTTTAGCCTCTGGATTAATAGCCTTTTCAGGGATTTCAAAAATGATACTATCTTCAAAACGCATTTTAAGCAATCTGATATAGGTTTTGGCAAATTTTAATTCCTCATCTACTGATATCAGTTCCTTATTTTTTTGTTCTAATACATAGCGATATACTTTAGATAACGAGGTTGTAAACTTCTGTGCTGCATCTGGGTTTTCATCTATCAAGCTCGTCAATACATTTAAGCTATTGAATAAAAAATGAGGATCTAGTTGATTTTTCAATGCATCAAACTGTGCCGATGCAGTACCTGCAATTATTTTCTGCTCAGTAACTTTTTTCTTTTGCAACTCACGGTAAAGATATACTGCATGAAAAAATATAGAGATTACTATTGTAATTAATAAGGAGGTTAAATAATACGCTCCGTTAGCTAACTCTTTCGTGTAAAACTCTTCAAAATTCAATCCATCAATACCAGTTCTTTGAAACATCCGTAATAAGAATACACTTGCCATTGTTATTGAAATACCTCCAATAATGCCAATTATTATTCTGTACTTCATATACTTTTTCCATTCAATATTATTTAAATATTTAAAAAAGAATATATTAACAGCTGTCAATGCAATAGAATAATATTGAAAATATCCGAAGACTATCAATGCTTTTTGATTCAATTCAAAAGTCCCTCCTGAAAACAAATTAAAAGCTAAGTTTATAACAAACAATACAACGCCAACAATAAAACCTATCCCTAGTATTCTTTTTAAATCTGACATTTTATATTTTAATTTATTTCTTATTAAAGAGTATAATTATTTGTTTTCTTAAATGCTATTATCCGCGAAAGCGAAACTTAGAATTTAAGTGTTAAATCTAATGATTTATTTTCAACTGTAAATTTTGCAATATCAAATGTTGGCGGCCCCATTAATGCAGGATTGTTAGAGATACCATAATCTTCTAATGGCATATGACTTTCATCAAAATCCATTACACCATTCTCATTGGCATCATGAAAACAAGTAACAGCATAAATACCTGCTTGTATATTTTTAAATGTAACTTCACATTTACCTTCTACTATGTTTACAATTTTAATCATAAATGGTTTTCTACCAAATGTTTCTTTAGTATGCAAACCAAATTGCACAGTACCTTTGTCACTGGTTGCATTAGGTACATTTACGGTAATGGTTATACCGTCTGTAGCATCCTTAATAATTTCTGTTGACGTTTGTGCTTCTGCTACTAAAGTAATTAAATACACTACTGCCAAGGTTACAATTCTAATCATAATTTCTAATTTTAAATTAAACTTATTTTTATTTACACTTCAAAAGTCTACAAAAAGAAAGATGTGTGAAATTTATGTTTACTGAATTGTCATTTTTCATGGATGAGTTGTTAAACTTACCAAAAACTACTAAAAACCTGAGCTTAATTACATCAAATTATGAATGATATTGTCTACACAAAATATCAATCAAAACTCTGAATATGAATAGCTTATTTTAGAGGTGTTTTTTATATTCGGTGAAAAATTATACCTTTATAAGCAAATCAATAACTTAAACATAAAATTATGAAAAAATTAATTGCAGAATTTATTGGAACCTTATGGTTAGTATTAGGTGGATGTGGAAGTGCTGTTTTAGCTGCGGCTTATCCTGAATTAGGAATTGGATTTGTTGGTGTTTCCTTAGCATTTGGATTAACAGTTGTAACCATGGCTTACGCTATTGGGCACATATCAGGATGTCATTTAAATCCCGCTGTTTCTATCGGCTTATGGGCTGGTGGTCGCTTTGACAAAAAAGACCTACTACCATATATTATATCTCAAGTTTTAGGAGGCATAGCTGGTGCTGGAATATTATATGTTATTGCTACAGGAAAAACAGGATTTGAAATTGGTGGTTTTGCTGCCAATGGTTTTGGAGAACATTCTCCTGGAGGATATAGTATGACTGCCGCTCTAGTTACTGAAGTTGTAATGACTTTTATGTTTTTAATAATTATTCTAGGAGCCACACATTCTAAAGCACCTAAAGGGCTTGCAGGACTAGCAATAGGCTTAGGTTTAACCTTAATTCACTTGATAAGCATACCAGTAACAAATACCTCAGTAAACCCTGCAAGAAGTACAAGTCAAGCTATATTTGTAGGTGACTGGGCATTAGGTCAATTATGGTTGTTTTGGCTTGCACCAATTGTGGGAGCAATTTTAGCAGGTATTGTTTATAAATACATTTCTCCAGAAGATGAATAAAAAAGCTTACCAAAACAAACTTTATAAATAATTATTTATACTTTTTAGATCCTGAATTTTACTAATGCCTTTACAGCTTAGTTTCTATTCAGGTTTCTAAATTAGTTCTAATCGTAATTTCTACAGTGCCCTTTTTTATACTCTTTCAAAATACAACAAGAATATTCTATCTAACTTTGGCATCAGCAAAACAGCATAAAGAACATTTACGATACATAAGAATAAGTTATTATTTGACTTTCTTACTAAAAAAAGCTACATTCGTTTCTTCCCAATTGGCATTTAAGTAGTAAGTCGGTGTTTTATATATACCGAACTAGTTTCTGTATTGAAACAGAACTATATCATAATAAATTATAAACTTATGAGACAATTCTTAATTTATCTTCTTGCTTTTTCAGCTCTAGTACATGTAAATTCTCAGACCATACAAATTGATATAGATTGGGGAAATTCGATTCGCCAAATCCCTAATTTCACCTATGGAGTTAATAGCCCTGCTAATTTTATCCCTTCCTATTCTGAAGATGCAGTATTTATGAAAAATCTAGAACTTATTACTCAAAAAAAAGGATTGGTTAGATTACATGGCTGGGGAATGCTTGATACTACTAGCCCTGAAAATTGGCAAAACAATGGGGTTTGGAATGCTTCAAAAATAAACCAAGCCTTATCACCACTTGTTAATCAAGGATATAAAGTAATGATTAACATCCCTAGTGGACCATCAGGTGAAGATGATTATCAAGACCCTGAAAAATTTGCTAAATTCTGTGCAGACTTAGTCAAGATTGTCAATATTGATCTTAAATTAGGAGTTGAATATTGGGAAATACCTAATGAACGTGAACAGGTTTTTATTGACCCTGGTCTAACAGTCAATCAAATGGCTACACTTATTCAAACAGCATCTCAGGCCATGAAAGTTATTGACCCAACAATTAAAGTTGGTGGAGCTACTACTGCTTGGGTAAATATTGACTATTTAACTCAATTAACTCAAGCTATCTATCCAAACATTGATTTTATCACTTGCCATACCTATGCTGGTGATTGTACAAATAGTTTACAAGATATTTATGACAATGCACAATTTGCTGTCACTGATTTAAACACACTTCGACAAAATATCAATGAGATAACTGGCACAAATTATTTGCCCATTTTTTTAACAGAATATAATTTGTCATTTCAAGGATGCGAAAATATTCGATCTAATGAAGGTGCAGTATATGACGCCTTGATTATGACAGAAAGTATAAAATCTGGAATTGACGGAACTTGTTATTGGGCTATTGCTCCATATTCTGACATGTCTATTGTTATTGATGATCAACTTGATGAAAACGCCTATTTATTTGAGTCTTTTAACAAGTATTTTCATGGTAATTTAATACAAAGTACGTCTGACAGCAATTCAAAAGTATTGGTATTCTCTACTGCAAATCAAAATGCTAACATCTTTTCTTTTTGCTTGATTAATCGAACTTCTATTTCGCAAAATGTACAAGTACAAATGACAAGCTCATTCTCGTCTAATATAGATAAACACGTGTGGAATGGAGAAAATGAATATTTTACAGAAACTACCAATTGGGCAAATTTAAATAATGGAAATCTATCTCTTTCCCCCTATTCTGTAAATATATTTACAGGAAAAATTAACACCTTAGGCTTGTTCGATGTTGATAATAGAGATGAAATTGTTCTATTTCCCAATCCAACTAAAGGAATATTACATCTATCGGATAATAACACTTTCAAAACATTTCAAGTATTTTCTCAATCTGGTTCGTTAATCAAAAGCGGAAAATTTGAAAATAATAGTATAGACCTAACAAATATTTCATCAGGTATTTATTTTATAAAACTTTTTAATGAAAAAGGATTTCCTTCAATAAGCAAGGTGATAAAAAAATAACATCTTCAAAAGTAAGTTATGCATTGACTTTTTTAATAAAAAAGATTAGTTTCGTATACTTATGCTGAACTCGATTCAGTATCACTAAATATATAAAAAGAAGTCAAAATTGAAAATTCTATTGAAAATAATCCTCAAAATAGTTCTTTTTATTTTTCTGACTGCAATAACTCAAATTGGTGGAATTATTTATTTAGCCTAATAATATCAGAAAAATGGAGTAAAAAGTTAAAATTTAAAACACTTATTATTTTTATTGGGCTTTATCTTTTTTCAACATTTCTAATTGTTCCTGTAATTGCTCCAATTTTTGGACGAGAAAAAATTAAACATTCAGAAATAATAAAGCCAACGAACTATATGACTGTTTTATTGAACAGAAATTATGTTAGACCAAAACTAAACGAGTTATTAAACCAAACTCAAAAAGAATTAAGCAGAACAAATATTAAAATCTATTATTTAGATGCTAATTTTCCTTTTATAAACAAGTTTCCTCTCCTTCCACATTTGAGCCATAATGACGGAAAGAAAATTGACCTAAGTTTAATTTACGAAACAAACAGCGGAAAAATAACAGAGAAACAAAAATCAATAAGTGGTTATGGAGTTTTTGAAAATCCAAAAAACAATGAATATAACCAAATTGAAAAGTGTCTAAGAAATGGCTATTTTCAATATGACTATCCTAAATACATGACTTTCGGAAAAATTAATAAAGAATTAACTTTCTCTAAAAAAGGAACTAAAAGATTGATAAAGAGTATTTTAAAAAATAAAAATTTAGGAAAATTATTCATAGAGCCACATCTGAAAAGCAGAATGAATTTAAAAAATAATAGAATACGATATCACGGCTGTAGATCAGTTAGGCATGATGACCATATTCACGTACAGTTAAAATAATTATGAAAAAAATAAAAGGCCTATATTAATATTGGCAATTATATTTTCATTTGTAGTAGAATTAGTATTGATGATATTGGTTTATAATAAAATTGGTATTGAAAAGACTTCATATTCATATTGGTCGACTAACATTTCAGTTATTTCTAATTCTCCTTATACTAAAACTTAAATCAAATACCGCTTTATTTATATTAACGGCATATCACATAGGAATAGGAATAACACATCTTTATTCATATAAGTCAACTGGTTTAATTGGTAATTCAATAATGTATTTTCATTTTATAATTGGAATACTAATATACTTTCACGATTTTATTGAAGAAAAATTAATGAATAAACTAACCCACAATAATGTATAAAGAAATCCAGAAAAAATTTGGAGATGACATATTTATTTAACAGAAAATACAAATAACGCTTACTAACAAACTGTAAAATTCACTGCTAGTTTGTGAAACCAGAAGTCTCAGAGATGTATGTTTTTAAGAAAACCTACAAATTTTACACAACGAACCATATACCCTCTCAATAAGCATCAACATCTACATTAAACCGAATGGGTCTAAAATCACCAATGGACTG
>CAYRZY010000081.1:1412-11765 GCA_964428855.1 uncultured Flavobacteriaceae bacterium | reverse complement strand
CCTTCAGAATTAAAACCATCAGCAATATTACTTGAATTAAATGTTTGATTTGGTGTTGTTCCACCTATACCATCTCCAAATTTATTAGTGGCTGGGTCTTGAAGATAGATTCTAGCCTGACTACTATCATTTCTAAAAACATCAGGATAACCGTCATTATTAAAATCAACAAACAATGCTGTCCGTTCTAAACTCCCATTTAAAAAATCTGGGGCTAATGTAGCAGTTACATCGGTAAAACCACCAACTCCATCATTACGTAATAAATAGCCACGCCCGTTTGTATTGATTACTAAGTCGTAATCACCATCTAAATCATAATCTGCCCAAGCGTGCCCACCATCTTTACTTCCTCCAATATCTAAATTAAATGCTGCTGCACTTTCAGTAAACGTAGTTTGAGCCATTGTAGAAACTGACACAATAGCAAAAATAATAGCAAGAGCTATTCTATGTATTAACTTGGTCATTGTTGATTTTATTTTATAAATCAATTTTATTTTTATACACTTAACTAAAAGCCGTACTTACTATAACAACTTTACTCATAAAAACCCTACCTTTGATTTAATCTTAGATTTTCAAGGTGGGTTAAATTAATCCTATTATTTATTTGAGAAATAGTATCTTTCTTTTTAAGATTTTTACATTCCTCTTATTACCTTAGCAAATATATATTTTACTAATTGAGTTATTAACAATGTGTTGATAACCTAATGTTATTGTTAACAACTATCAGCTTTGTTAATATATATTAAACGTAACCTGTTGATTATTATTACTTAATAATCAACATAATACATGCTATGAAATTATATTTCACCTTTTAATATAATTCTTTTCAATCTCTTCATATTTTCATCTATATTTGCACTTATCTAGAATGAATCTATATAGTTATGATACAGGTAACTGAAATTGCAAAAAACAAAGTAATTGAGCTGATGGCAGCTGACGGGTTTGATGCGGCAAAAGATTTTGTGAGAGTTGGTGTTAAAAGTGGTGGTTGTTCTGGCTTATCTTATGAACTGAAGTTTGACAAAGAGCAACAAGAAAATGATAAAATTTTTGAAAATAATAACATAAAAATTATCATTGATAAAAAAAGTTTTTTATACCTAGTAGGCACAACACTAGATTATTCTGGCGGTTTGAACGGAACTGGGTTTCTATTTAAAAACCCGAATGCGAATAGAACTTGTGGCTGTGGGGAGAGTTTTTCGCTTTAATTCCCATCCCTGACCCTTCCCTAAGGGAAGGGAATTAACACTTAACAAATAATAAAAATCTAAGGTCAAATTGATGAAGTATACTGAGGATGATTTAAAAAAAGAACTCGAAACCAAAGAGTATGAATACGGGTTTTATACAGATATAGAAGCTGATAAGTTTCCTGTGGGATTAAATGAAAATGTTGTCCGTGCCATTTCAAAAAAGAAAAATGAACCTGAATGGATGACGAAATGGCGTTTAGAGGCTTTTAAAGTTTGGAAAACAATGACCGAACCTGAATGGGCAAATGTAAACTATCCGAAACCTGATTTTCAAGGCATTTCTTATTATTCTGCTCCTAAGAAAAAACCTGAATTAGAAAGTTTAGATGAAGTTGATCCTGAATTATTAAAAACTTTTGAAAAACTGGGTATCTCTATCAATGAACAAAAACGCATGACTGGTGTGGCGATGGATATCGTTATCGATTCTGTTTCTGTTGCCACAACTTTTAAGAAAACATTAGGCGAAAAAGGTATTATTTTTTGTCCCATTTCTGAAGCCATTCAAGAACATCCTGAATTGGTGAAAAAATATTTAGGTACTATTGTGCCCACAACTGATAATTTTTATGCTGCATTGAATAGTGCTGTGTTTAGTGATGGTTCTTTTTGCTATATCCCAAAAGGTGTAAGATGCCCAATGGAATTATCAACTTATTTTAGAATTAATGAAGGGGGTACGGGTCAGTTTGAACGCACACTTGTTATTGCTGATAAAGGTAGTTATGTGAGTTATTTGGAAGGTTGCACAGCTCCTGCTCGTGATGAAAATCAATTGCATGCAGCTGTGGTTGAACTTATCGCTATGGATGATGCTGAAATAAAATATTCAACCGTACAAAACTGGTACCCTGGTGATGCAAAAGGAAAGGGGGGTGTTTTTAATTTTGTTACTAAAAGAGCATTATGTGAAACCAATGCTAAAGTTTCATGGACTCAAGTAGAAACGGGTTCTGCTGTGACTTGGAAATATCCAAGTTGTATCTTAAAAGGTGATAATTCTGTTGGTGAATTTTATTCTATTGCCGTGACTAACAACTACCAACAAGCAGATACAGGCACCAAAATGATTCACCTCGGTAAAAATACCAAAAGCACCATTATTTCTAAAGGGGTTTCTGCTGGTAAATCGCAAAATTCATATCGTGGATTGGTACAAATCAACAGTAGAGCTGAAAATGCTCGAAATTTTTCGCAATGTGATTCTCTTTTGATGGGAGATCAATGTGGAGCACATACTTTTCCGTATATAGAAGTGAAAAATAAATCAGCTCAAATTGAGCATGAAGCGACCACATCTAAAATTGGTGAAGATCAATTGTTCTATTGCAATCAACGTGGTATTGATACCGATAAAGCCATTGCCTTAATTGTAAATGGCTTTAGTAAAGAAGTATTGAATAAATTGCCTATGGAATTTGCTGTAGAGGCTAGAAAACTGTTGGAGATTAGTTTGGAAGGAAGTGTGGGGTGATCCCTTCTACCTTTGGGACCTCCTCCCCGAAGAGGAGAAATAGTAAGCAATTAGCTGTAACATAAAAAATTAAAACCTTAGTTATTATGAAAAAAATTATTTTATTACTTAGTATCGGATTAACAATTATTTCGTGTAAAGACATCAAAAAAGACAATAATGATGCAGCAAAAAAGGATACCATCCCAAAAATCACCTTACATGTTTTTGATGGTGGAAAAATTGTAGTAAACAATTTAGAATTATTTTCTGAAGACACTACCTATCACGGACAAACAAAGACCTTTGCTGATGCTTTTTATGTAATTCAACATCCTAAAGGCAATTTAATTTGGGATGCAGGTTTGCCTGAAAATTTAGTTGGTTTGCCTAAGCCATTTACTGATCCTAGTGGAGCTTTTACCGTTTCTAGAAAAGATTCTGTTCTGAATCAGTTAAAAACAATTGGTTTAACGCCAGAAGATTTTAAATACATTGCCTTATCACATTCTCATTTTGATCATGTGGGACATGCAAACCACTTTAAAGATGCCACTTGGTTGGTGCAAGAGAACGAATATGACTTTTTTACCAACGATTCTGCTCAAATTAAACAAGCAGATATCTATGGAATGATTAAAGACTTGAAAAATGTACAGAAACTACATGGTGAACATGATGTTTTTGGTGATGGTACTGTGGTTATCAAACCTATGCCTGGTCATACTGTTGGACATCAAGTATTGTATTTAAATATCGGACTCGAAAAACCGCTTTTATTAACAGGAGACCTCTATCATTTTGAGGAAAATCGTACACATAAAAGATGTCCTATTTTCAATTATAATATTCCACAAACGAAAGAAAGTATGGAAGCTTTTGAAGCTTTTGCCAAAACCAATAATGCAACTGTAATCATACAACATTCACAGGAAGATTTTGACCAATTAAAAGCTTTGCTTAAAGCTCAAAAAATAAATTCTAAATAACAAATTCCAAGTACTTGGAACTCGGAATATAAAACACGGAATATAACAATGTTAGAAATAAAAAACCTACATGCCAACATAGGCACTAAAGAAATTCTAAAAGGTATAAACCTAAGTGTTAAGGCAGGCGAAGTACATGCTATTATGGGACCTAATGGTTCTGGAAAAAGCACCTTGTCTGCTGTTATTGCTGGGAAAGAAGAATATGAAGTTACCAAAGGGGAGGTTATTCTTAATCATGAAAACCTTGACGGAATGGCTCCTGAAGAAAGAGCTCATAAAGGTATCTTTTTGTCTTTTCAATATCCTGTCGAAATTCCTGGTGTTACGGTAACTAATTTCATTAAAACTGCCATTAATGAAACGCGTAAAGCAAATGGAAAAGAAGAGCTTCCTGCTAAGGATATGTTACATAAAATTCGTGAAAAAGCGGAGCTGTTAGAGATTGACAGAAAGTTCTTATCTCGCTCCTTAAACGAAGGCTTTTCTGGTGGTGAAAAAAAGCGAAATGAAATTTTTCAAATGGCTATGTTAGAACCTAAATTAGCCATACTCGATGAAACTGATTCTGGCCTTGATATTGATGCCTTAAAGGTGGTTTCTAACGGTGTAAACAAACTACGAAGCAAAGACAATGCTGTAATTATTATTACACATTACCAACGTTTGCTAGATTATATTGTGCCCGATTTTGTACATGTATTACACAATGGTAAAATTGTAAAATCTGGTGGTAAGGAATTGGCTCATGAGTTGGAGGAAAAAGGGTATGATTGGTTGAAATAGAATCAAGAGAAAAGAAGAAAGAATAGAGAATAGAGAATAGAGAATAGAGACAAAATGGATTTAAAAGAAAAGCTCATAACATCATTTTTAGCTTTTGAAAATAAAGTGAGTACGGATATTGAAGCTGATATTCATGATATTAGATCAGAAGCATTTACACATTTTGAAAAACATGGTTTTCCTACAAAAAAGGATGAGGAATGGAAATATACTTCGTTAAAATCAATATTAAAACACAATTATACTATCTTCCCTACTTCGGAAAACACGATTGAATTCAAGGATATCAAAAAATATTTCTTACATGAAATAGAATCATTTAAGCTTGTTTTTATTGATGGTGTTTATAGTTCTTTTTGGTCGGAAACCACACATGATGGATTTGATATTTGCCTACTTTCGTCAGCATTTAAAAAACCAAAATATAAAATGGTAATAGACCATTATTTTAATACTATTGCTTCAAAAAAAGACAGTGTTACATCTTTAAATACAGCCTTTTCAAAAGAAGGGGCTTATATCCATATCCCTAAAAATACGGTACTTCCAAAACCCATACAAATTATCCATTTTTCTACGGGCAATGAAACGGAAATATTTCTACAGCCACGTAATCTAATTATCGTTGGCGAAAATTCGCATGTACAAATTGTAGAACGCCATCAAAGTTTAACAGAAAATACAGTTTTAACTAATTCTGTTACCGAAATATTTGTTGGTAAACGCGGTATTATAGATTATTATAAAATTCAAAATGATAAAAAAACAGCTTCATTAATTGACAACACTTATGTACAACAACAACAGCAAAGTGTAGCCTCTGTTAATACATTTTCTTTTGGAGGTAACTTAACTCGCAATAATTTAGAATTCTATCAAGAAGGTGAGGGCATCAACTCTAACCTAAACGGAATTACCATTATTGGTAATAAACAATTGGTTGACAACCATACTTTGGTACATCATAAACAAGCCAATTGTGAGAGTCATGAATTGTATAAAGGTATTTATGCTGATAAAGCTACAGGCGTGTTTAACGGGAAAGTAATTGTAGATCAAAAGGCACAAAAAACAAATGCTTTTCAACAAAATAACAATATTTTAATTGATGATGGTGCCTCCATTAATGCAAAACCTCAACTAGAGATTTTTGCTGATGATGTAAAATGTTCTCATGGTTGTACTATCGGACAATTAGACGGCAATGCTTTATTTTATTTACGCTCAAGAGGCATTCCAAAAAAAGAAGCTGAAGCTTTACTATTGTATGCTTTTGCTAATGATGCCTTAGATAAAATTAAAATTCCTGAATTAAAAACCCGAATTACAAAGCTTATTGCTAAAAAATTGGGTGTTGAGTTGGGTTTTGAGTTGTAAAAACATCTCCCTCCCGAAGTTTCGGGACTCTCCTAAGAAGAGGAAGCTTAATCGACCGAACTAACAACTCCTTTTTAAAATAGGTTAAAGTTTTATTAATTATCTTATTCAAAACAATATCTTACTAGTAAGGAAGTTTTCTATAACATGAATATGACGCGTCTTTATCTACATATTTTTATCTTTTTTATAGCAATTACAACCAGTTGTTCAGAATCTTCTGATGACGCTATAAATCCGAACTCCATAAAGCATAGTAAACTAGCCATCCCTACAGATAATAAAATTTACCATGCTGCTTATCCTGATTTTGGAGGCTCTGAAGATATTGTAACTACTAAACGTATTTCAGATTTCGAAAGCCTTACAGGTAAAAAAATTACTTGGGCGTATTTTTCTAATAATTGGACAGCAGAAAAAGGAGGGATAAAGTTTCCTAAAAAAGCTATTGAAACCATTAGCAAACAAGGTAGCATCCCTTTTATACGAATGATGCCACGTTCAAATTTTGATGAAGGTGGTCCTGACCCTATGTACACTATGGATGCCTTTCTGTCTGGAAAATTTGATGCCGATCTTAAACAATGGGCTATAGATGCTAAGAATACTAATATTCCTTTGTTGGTTGAATTTGGTACAGAAGTAAACGGCAAATGGTTTCCTTGGAATGCCAAATGGAATCAAGGAGAATCAAAAAATTACGGTGACGGAAATTTATTTGATGGCATGGAAAAATTTAGAGATGTGTATCGACATATCATCACTATCTGCAATGAACAAGGTGCCAACAATATTACTTGGTTTTATCATATTGATGCTTATAATGATCCTAAAGAAGATTGGAATACCATGAAGGGTTATTATCCTGGTGATGACTATATTGATTGGATTGGTATTAGTGTTTACGGGGCTCAATCTTTAAAAGACTTAAAGGATAATGATGATCTGTCATGGTCTTTTGAAGCTGTATTAAACGATTCTTGGGATGAAATTAAAGCTATTTCTCCTCAAGGAAAACCCATTGCTATTTTAGAATGGGGAATTATTGATTCTCCAAAAACGAATAAAACTGAGTGGATTACTGATGCTCTAAAATCTATTTCACCAGACGGCAACTATTACTCCCATATAAAAGCCATAAGCTATTGGCATGAAAATTTTAATGCCACCAATTTACGAATTGACTCTTCTCCCAAAGCCCTTGACGCTTACAAAAAAGCTGTTAGCGACCCCATATTTACATCTGAACCTGTATTTGTAGAAGAATAGTAACTTGAATTTTTATTTACTCTTCTACTAACCTCACTGATTTAATGAATACTTTCCGTAACACCTTTTAAAAACAAATTAAAGTCAAATCCAGCAGAGCCTATCAATCCCATTCTAACAATTACCAAGCCTTTTGACGGAATTATAAACACACGCTGTCCTTGAAATCCGTTAGCCGAATAAATATCTTTTGGAGCATCTGGATATTTGCCTCCTGCATTTAGCCAGAAATGCCCTCCATATTGCCCGTCTGATGTGGCTGTAGGTGTTTTTACATAGTCAACCCAAGATTCATCAAAAAGTTGTTCTCCATTCCAATTGCCCTTGTGTAGGTATAACAAGCCAAATTTCGCCCAGTCTCTTGTGGTTGCCCAAGAATACGAAGAACCTACATAATTTCCTGCTAAATCTGCTTCAATCGTCATGGAATGCATTCCAATTTTATCAATCAAAGCACTGTACCAAAAATCTAAATAGTCTTGATGTGAATTGAAATTTTTTCTGAGTAAACCTGAAAGTAAATTTGAAGTCCCTGAAGAATAATTCCAACTTTCATTGGCTTTGCCTACCAACTTTTTTTCTTCTTGAGACTTTGACATATCTTCTGCTAAAAATAACATTTTGGTTACGTCAGAGATTCCTTCATAGTCTTCTGCCCATGCCAATCCGCTATTCATATGTAGTAAATCATTAATGGTAATGTTAGCACGCTCATCATCTTTCCAAGAATCTATTGAAACTTTATCATTGACATTTAATTTACCTTGCTTTTGTAGGATGCCATATATGGTAGCCGTTATACTCTTAGTCATTGACCAGCCTTGTAATAAGGAGTTTTGATCAAAACCCTCCGTATATTTTTCTGCTAGTATTTGATCTTTATAAAGTACTAAAACCGACCTTGTTTTTTGAACTTCATTATTGGTAAATGCATTGTCTACAACAGCCTGTAAGGCTTTATAATCTACATTAGTAAACAAGGTGTCTTTTTGAGGCAAATCTCCGTATGGATAAGAGAGGTTAGTTGTTGTCTTTGTCCGTTTTGGCACTAGATAAGCTGTATTTTCATCATAATCTTTGGTTAATAAAACACTACCCAACCCTTCTCTATAAATTGCTTTCCTTTTTAACAAGCCAAAAGCAGAAGCCTCAATTAATTTTTCTTTTTTATCAACTTCAACTGTTGCCTGATTTATTGGTGTAAAACTATTGTCTTGTGTCGTGGTTATCTCTTGACTTCTACCTGCTAAAAAAATGGAGGAGCTCATGTTTTTAGCCGCATACCCCGAAATAATATTGAGTTTAGGGTAGTTGGCATAAACCACATAAATGAGTGCCAATACTATAACTAAGGCTATTATTTTTAGAATTTTTTTCATACAAAAAAGTTTAATTTTAACACATCTCTAATCCTACTGAAACAGTTCTATACAGGTTTCTTAAAGGGATAATCCTACAAATTATCTGTTTGTAACTCTGCAAGATAATCTATCGTAATATCAATAATCGCATCATTTCACGTGCTGCAACTCGTGCTTTTAAATCGATAAAATCACGTGGTGTTTCATCGCCAATTTCATAGGTTAAAGATTCGGCATTAAACTGCTTGTAAAACCATCCTTTTGAAATGGGTTGATTTAGCGGAAAAGGTTGATCGTCTGGTGTGTAATTGGGAATAGCATCATCAATAGCATGCATCCAATAATCCTTAAACGGATAAATACTAGAATGCATATCATCAGAAAAACTATAATACAGGTCTTCTTGTGTGGAATGAAAATCCAAACCTAAAATCACCTTACTTTTTGATTCGTTAGCCATATCAACAATAGAATTTACAATAGTTTTTACTTCTTCCTGCCTGTAATATGCCCAATCTCGATTTAAGTCGATTCCACCAGCATTATGCCGCCAATGCCCTAAATCTACACCATCTGGATTTAATAATGGATATACTAAAATTCGATATTTAGATCTAAAATCTTTTGCTAAACGGTTGTCTTTTAAAAGCTCTTCAACAAACGATTGCATGGCTAAATAGCCTGTAATTTCTGGAGGGTGCTGTCTACTCAATATCACAATAATATCTTTCCCTTTAGGGTCTCCTGTATACATATCTAAGCCTATTAAATCACGCTTTAATTTACTCTTACCAATAAGCTTAAAACGAACATCTTTATGTATTGCAATTTGTTTAGACCACTGTATAGCTTCAGCAGAAGTTTTGATTTCTTGTGCTGCAACCCATAATTTTTCTGGGCTAATATCTATTTTAAATAAGGCATTTTTAGTACTATCAACCAATTGGTAAGCCGTACTATCTATGGGTTTCCATTGCTTACCATCAGTACTTAATTTAGGAATATACCGATGCTTAGAAGTAGGGTAATTTAATTTTACATAAATAGTTTGTGCTTGTTTAGACCAGATTCTAAAAGCGTAATGAGGACTCTGATTGATAGGTTCATTTTCTGGTAAAATAACAACTTGATATGTAGAATCGTTAACTTGTGTAAAATCATTTAATCGTGCTCCATCAAATTGGTTATCTGCAAAAACATCATTAACACTGTATTCTTTTTGCTCTTGGTATTGAATTTCTCGTGAAGAGGTATCTATAGGTTCTGGAAACTCAAACGTTTTTAATTTTGTACTACTGCATGCAGAAATTAATGAAACAAGCAGTACAAACCCTAATGAAATTGGCAATACACCATAACTAATACCCTTAAAATAAACTCTTTTTGACATCATATTGTTTTATCTTAGAACAACAAAAGTACTATTTATTTTGTCAGTTCAAAAAAAGTAATTACTTTTGTCAACCAAACGGTTAAACTATTAAGTTAAATAAAATGGTTAAAACAAAAGATACAACTACAGAATCACAAATTTTAAATGCTGCAAAAAGCATTTTTCAACGTAAAGGAATGATTGGTGCTAGAATGCAAGAAATTGCAGACGAAGCTGGTATCAATAAAGCTATGCTACATTACTACTACCGAAGTAAGCAACTGCTTTTTGAAGCTGTATTTAAAAAAGCATTTTCATTATTAGCTCCTCAATTGAATGAGGTGATGAACTCTGATGATAAAATTTGTGATAAAATTAAAGGTTTTACACATAACTATATATCCTTTGTAATTAAGCATCCGTATTTGCCAAATTTCATCATTCAAGAACTGAATAGAAGCCCTGAGTTTAT
>CAYRZY010000081.1:0-1312 GCA_964428855.1 uncultured Flavobacteriaceae bacterium | reverse complement strand
TTAGACCCATGAAAAATCTAATATCATTCATAATAATATTACTAAGCATAAGTGCATTTTCTCAAGAAAAATTAAGCCTCGAAGAATGTCAAACTTTGGTTCGTAAAAACTATCCTTTAGGTAAAAAAAGTGCTCTTTTGGCAAAACAAAACGACTTAGATATCGCTGTAATTAATACTGCAAAATTACCAAAATTAGAAGCTTCTGCTCAAGCAAGCTATCAATCTGATGTGATTGAATTGCCAATCTCATTACCTAATACGACTATAGAATCTCCTAATAACGATCAATACAAAGCAACGCTTTCTGTAAATCAATTAATTTATGATGGTGGTTTGGTTAATGCTTCCGCAGATGCAAAAAAAGCAAACTTAAAAGCACAGCAACAACAGGTTGAAGTCAATTTATATCAACTTAAAAAACAAGTCAACCAATTGTATTTTTCAATTGTATTATTACAAGAAAAAAGAAGCTTATTAACAGCTAAAGAAACCCTTTTATCTACAAAATTAAAAGAAGTAAAGGCTGGTGTAGAATACGGAGTGTTACTACCAACATCTGATAAAACTATTGAAGCTGAATTACTAAAAATTAAACAACAATTCACAGAAATTGACCAAAATAGAATACGTCTACTAACTACACTTTCAAAACTCATTGGTAAGGAAATATCAACAACAATTTCTTTAGAAAACCCGATAATAATAACAACTATTGATAGAAAAATTCAACGCCCAGAATTGGAGTTATTTCAATTACAAAAACAACAAATAGAAGCTTCTGAAAAAGTAATTGCTAAAAAAAACAGTCCTAAACTACTCGGCTTTGCAACGGGTGGTTATGGTAATCCTGGGCTGAATATGTTAGACAATTCTTTTCAACCATATTATATTGTAGGAGCCAAACTTAATTGGACTATTTTTGATGGAAAAGCCACTAAAAAACAGCGTAGATCATTACAAATCAATAAAGAACTGATAGACAACCAACAAGAGATATTTCAATTAAATACCAATATTGAACTCAAACAACAACAATCAGAAATAGCTAAAATTTCAGCCTTTATTACATCAGACAATACCATTATTGATCTTAGAGAAGAAATTTTAAAATCGGCAGAAGCCCAATTAAAAAATGGGGTAATTACTTCATCTGCATATATTACAGAGCTTACCAATTTACATGAAGCCAAAAATAGCTTGAGTACACATAACATTGAATTGCAATTGGCAAAAACGAATTATAGAACAACGAAAGGAATAGAGAATAGAGAATAGAGAATAGAGAATAGAGAATAGAGAATAGAGAATAG
>CAYRZY010000080.1:0-11877 GCA_964428855.1 uncultured Flavobacteriaceae bacterium | reverse complement strand
TTTTCCATTTGATTTTTATTTATGGTAAAAATAGATTTTTAAATTTAAAACGTATTAAATTTACCATCAAAATCTTAGTGATGCGAAAAATTTATTATTTAAAAACGTGCGATACCTGTAGAAGAATCTTAAAATCAATCAATACAGAAGGATTTATATTACAAGAAATAAAAACAGAACCGATTACAGTTGCTCAACTTGAAGAAATGCATACGCTCACAAATAGCTATGAAGCATTGTTTAGTAAACGTTCTAAAAAATATTCGGCAATGGATTTAAAAAATCAAGCCTTAACGGAAAAGGATTATAAACAGCTTATTTTAGATGAATATACTTTTCTAAAACGTCCTGTAATCATTGTTGATAAAGAAATTTTTGTCGGAAATGCTAAAAAAACTATTGAGGCTCTAAAGCTGTTTTTAAGTTAATTTTTATGTTTTTTCAACCAACTTTCAACTCTCAATTCTGAATTTCGTTGAATATCTGCCCAAAACAGGTTGATATCTCCTACGTGGTAACTTTTCTTAAAAAGGGCAAACAATCGGTGTGGAAATTTAGGCAGAGTTGTCCATATCATTCCGTCAATCACTTCAATTTTTAAAGCATTTTTATAGAGTTTACCATTACTATATAAGAATCCTTTGTGATCTTCTCTTTTTGTGTGTTTGGCTGCATCCCAAGTAATTGGGTTAGTAGTCGCCTTACCTTTGTACCATTTAGTATAACTTTTAGGCAACTTATTCCTTTTATAGGTATTCCATGAAAGAAACCCACCCGTTTGTTCAGGTTTGGTCATCAATTTGATGGTCTTAAATTCATCTTTTTTGAATCCGATTCCAGGAATATATGCTGCAACTAGCTGTTTTTGCAAGGATTTGTCATCAAAAAAATCTTTTAACAATTGGCTAGCATGTGTAGAGCCTTGACTGTGACCTGCTAAAATGATAGGTCTACCATGATTGTAATGCTTTAAATAAAATTCAAATGCAGCTTTCACATCACTATAAGCGAGCGTTAAAGCTTTTCCCCCTCCTTTTTTAAACTTAAAATAAGATCGTATATGGGCTTGTCGGTAGATAGGAACATACATTTTACCTGAACTTGCCCAAGCAGAAGCTTGAAAACGAACGGCAGTATTTATAATTTTAGCATTTTGCACACTGTCTGTAATGGGAATATTCCAACGCAAATCTTTATCATTAGTAGCTAAAGTTGGATAAATATAAAAGACATCAGCTTCTAACCTTAAAGTGTCTGAAGGTAAAACAGCCCAATTACTTTTATTTTGATAGTTAGGTTTTAAAGGAATAGTATCCTTAGAAAAAGGTTCTGTTACATAACTAGATTTACATCCAACTATGAAAATTAAAAGAAAAACAGGTAGTGTTTTTAAGAGAAACCTTAATTTGAACATGAATCTTTACTTCTTTTTATAAAGCATCGGATTCAATTCATCATCATTATACATTTTCATCTGCTTGTAAACTTTCATATATTTTTCACCTTTTGAAAGGTCTTCTAAAAGGGCATCAATTGCAGAAGACAAGTCTGTACGTTGTTCAAGTAAAATATTCAATTTAGTTTGACAATTGTTTCGATGTTCTTCAGAAGCAGTATCACGAGTAGCTTCTTCACGCATGTGATAAATTTTTAAAGCTAAAATTGATAAGCGATCTATTGCCCAAGCAGGACTTTCGGTATTTATTTTGGCATCAGATTGAATAGTTACATCTTTGTATTTATCTAAATAAAAACTATCAATATATTCAACCATATCGGTTCTATCTTGGTTTGAAGCATCAATTTTACGTTTTAATGTTAATGCTTCAACAGGATTGATATCCGGCAAACGGATAATATCTTCATAATGCCATTGAACAGTATCAATCCATGATTTACGATATAATAAATGGTTTATCAAATCGGTTTTATCATAAGGATTTGAAAAAGGTTGATCAACGTTATCAATTACATGGTATTTTGTAATTAATTGATCAAATAAGGTATTAAATTCTGTAGCGTTCATATATATAAGTTATGAAAATTTTCTTTCTATTATAGTGATTAACCTTTCTTCGTACTCTTCTTTACCAACCCAATCATAATCAGGTTTTACCTGATTGTAAATAAAGTCTTTGGCTTCTTTTTCAGATTTTATGGTATTAAGTTGTGATAATATTCTATTAAAATCGGCTTGACTAAAATTAAATAAGTGTTTTACAAAGGCAATTCTATCATTCAAACCTATCTGAATAGTTGAAGAAAATTGTTTATCATTTAATGTTCTCTTTTCGTCAGAGTTATCACCATCAAACAGTGTTGAAGTTTTATCGGCAGAAATAGTATCTCTAAATTCTTCTTTTAAACTGATTTGATTTGGTTTTAAACTACCAATATCAATTTTAACCTTATCAAACGTTGGTTCAAATATATTCTCGTCTTTTGTCTTTTTTTGCGATTGTTGAATAGGCTTAACAACAGGTTTAGGGATAGTTTTAATTTTTTCAGCTACAGGTTTAATAGCTTCTTTCTTGTCAAAATTAGCTTTATCTTCTTTAATTGACTTTTCAATAGGTTGTTGAACATTAGGCGTTGAAGTAACATAATTATCTACAAAAGTAAGTACAGATAATTTTTCATAAAGTAACCTAGCTTTTTCTTTTAAAGCGAAGACTTCACTGTTGTTTTTCATTTGTAAAATGTTATGAGCTAGACTTACTAGCTCAGCTTCTAGTTTTTTGTGCATAAATAGATGCTTTAAATTAGAGTTGGAACACTATTTTTAATAAATTTGTTTCAATCAAAGATTAAATAAAATAAGTACTAACCTTTCAACGCTGAAAATTACAAAATGTTTCTTGAAAATACAGTAAATCAGGCAGAACAATTTGGTTGGATAGAAGTAATTTGCGGTTCTATGTTCTCTGGTAAAACCGAAGAATTGATTAGAAGGCTTAAAAGAGCTCAGTTTGCAAAGCAAAAAGTAGAGATTTTTAAACCTTCAATAGACACTCGTTATGATGATGATGATGTCGTCTCTCATGATGCTAATAAAATTCGCTCTACTCCTGTTCCTGCTGCTGCAAATATTAGAATTTTAGCCAACGATGTTAATGTGGTTGGGATAGATGAAGCCCAATTTTTTGATGATGAGATTATTGCCGTTTGCAACGATTTAGCCAATAGAGGAGTACGGGTAATTGTTGCTGGTTTAGATATGGATTTTAAAGGGAATCCGTTTGGGCCAATGCCAGGATTGATGGCTACCGCTGAATATGTCACCAAAGTACATGCAGTATGTACCAAAACAGGAAATTTAGCCCACTACAGTCACAGAAAAGTAAAGAATGATAAAGTGGTGCTTTTAGGAGAAACAGAAGAGTATGAACCTTTAAGCAGAGCGGCTTATTATAAAGAAATCTTACAAGAAAAAGTGAGTAAAATGGAAGTTAAAGACGCTCAAGAAATCCCTTCTAAAGAATAATAGATGTCTGCAGTTCAAGAAACAATTTTAGAGATTGACTTAAATGCACTTCAACATAATTTTGAATATCTCAAATCTATACTTAACAAAAAAACTAAAACGTTGGCGGTTGTTAAAGCATTCGGGTATGGAACTAGTGCCTGTAAAGTTGCCAAATGGCTAGAAAAACTAAAAGTAGATTATTTTGCGGTTGCTTATGCCAAAGAAGGCGTATCATTACGGGAATCAGGTATTAGAACACCTATTTTAGTATTGCATCCTCAACCTGCAAACTTTAAAACCATTATTGAACATGATTTAGAGCCAAATATTTATAGTAAAAGAGTTTTAGAGGCTTTTATGGATGAAGTTGAAGGTGAGAATCTAAAAAATTATCCGATACATATAAAATTTAATACAGGTTTAAATAGACTAGGTTTTTCTGAAAGTGATATTGATGTTATTCTTGCTATAATTCAGGATACAGAATCTGTAAAAATAAGCTCTATTTTTTCTCATTTGGCAGCAAGTGAAGATTTGAATGAAAAAGTATTTTCTGAAGATCAAATCAATATTTTTAAGAGGATAACTTCAAGATTCTTATCAAAATTGTCATATATACCTATGTTGCATATGACGAACACTTCAGGAATATTAAATTACCCACAATCTCATTTTGATATGGTTAGGATGGGTATTGGTCTGTTCGGATTTGCCAATGATGAAAAACACACTAAAAAATTAAAAAATGTAGCCTCACTAAAATCTATTATTTCTCAAATTCACAGTATTGAAAAAGGAAAATCTGTTGGTTATAATAGAGCTTTTAAAGCTGATAAATTAATTAGAACAGCAACCATACCTATTGGTCATGCCGACGGTATTCATAGAGCTTTTGGTAATGAAGTGGGTTATGTGACTATACATAGTGAGAAAGCACCAATAATAGGCAATGTCTGTATGGATATGATTATGGTAGACATAACAAGTATTAACTGCAAAGAAGGTGATGAGGTTATCATTTTTGACAGCCAAGAAATGGTGACTGATTTAGCTCATAATATCAACTCTATTTCTTATGAAATACTCACTGCAATTTCACAAAGAGTGAAAAGAGTTGTTAATTAATTGTTAATTTCACTATATTCGCATACTATTAACCTATAAAACTAAATAATTATGTTAAAAGAGTTTAAAGAGTTTATCACAGGCGGTAATGTTATTGAATTTGCAGTTGCTGTAATTATGGCAGGTGCTATTGGTCTTGTTGTTACCGGATTTGTAGAGGATATCATTATGCCAATTGTTGGACATTTTACAGGAGGATCTGAC
The DNA here is from genome assembly GCA_964428855.1 of uncultured Flavobacteriaceae bacterium. Lineage (GTDB taxonomy): Bacteria > Bacteroidota > Bacteroidia > Flavobacteriales > Flavobacteriaceae > Aureibaculum. Next base: position 7,082 of record CAYRZY010000080.1, on the reverse strand, counting down.
TTCAGTAACATGTTTCATTCGATGGACGGAAAAGAGTATTTAACACTTGAAGCTGCAAAAGAAGGAGGAGGAGCAGTTGTTGCTTATGGTAAATGGGTCAATTCTATTATCAACTTAATTATTGTTGGATTTGTTATGTTTATGATGATAAAATCTTACAACAAGATGAAAGCAAAAGAAGAAGAGGCTGCTCCAGCAGGACCTTCTCAAGAAGATTTATTGACTGAAATTAGAGATTTATTGAATAAGTAAAACCAGACTAAAATCAACTAACTAAAAACTCGAGTGAATTCACTCGAGTTTTTTTATGCCTTATCACAAAGTTCTAGCTATTACAGTCCTTTTTTAATTCTTTTCAATTGATAAACTTCGGCTATAGTTGGCTTATGGGTAGCTTCTTCTATTAAAATTAACGTATCATCTTTAGCAACAAAACCTGTTTTTAGTATTTTAAAATAAATACCACTTTTGGTAGAGTTCCAAAATAGTTTAATAATTTTAGGGTCGTTAAACCTAACGCCTAATTTATAACAAGGTGCTCTAGGTTTGGTAACTTCTATTTTTGCTTCTCCTAGTTGATAAATACTACCAACACGTATTTTTGTTTCATCTAAATCACTGATGGTTAAATTTTCACCAAACATACCGTAATTCCACTCTAAATCAGGATACAACTTTTTCCAATATTCATAATGATCTTCACTATATGCATAAACTGCTTGGTCAATACCTCCATGATGTTTTCTATCAACGACAGCATCGTTTTGTACATCTTCGATATCTAAAAAAATAGGTTCGTTTACTGGAGCTTTAAAAATTCCTGTTTCAACAGTTTTTTTTCGCCATTGAATGGTTTTTCGTTCTCCGATATTTACTGAGATTACTTTCATAGACACTAATTATTATTATCATCTAGTCCTTCCCTTTCTTTGGGAAGTCCCAAGACTTTGGTTAACACATCAGCAATTTTTCTATCATTAGACAAACGGGGTATTTTATTTTGCCCACCTAATTTCCCTACAGATTTCATATAATTTTTAAAACCATCCTTCTCTACTTTGGTAACTTTAAGTGTTTGTAAAATAGTACCAACGATTAAATCGTAATAATAAGAATTTTGAGCTTGCATGCTAGCATCCACTTTAGTGATAAAATCATCTAAATTTTCAGGTTCACTTTCAAATTCGATAAACCACTCATGATATGGTAATCCGTTTGATGGATTAGTTTGTGGAGCGACAGTAAATTCGTTAATGGTAATGTTTGTACCTTGTGTAGCCTCTTTCATTGCTTGTTCAACCTCTTTGGCAATCACATGCTCGCCAAAGGCAGAAATAAAATGTTTAATTCTACCCGAAACAATTATCCGATGTGGCTTTATAGAGGTAAACTGTACGGTGTCACCAATATTATACGCCCAAAGACCAGCATTGGTAGAGATAATCATTACATAATTGATGTTCAATTCAACATCTGCAATGGTAATCCGTGTTGGATTTTCATCAAAAAATTCATCAGCCTTAATAAACTCATAAAAAATGCCTCCGTTTAATAATAAGAGCATTCCTTTTTCATGTTGCTTATCTTGATATGCAAAAAAACCTTCAGATGCTGGATATAATTCAATAGAATCTACCTTTTTACCCATCAGTTTTTCAAACTTATTACGATAAGGCTCATAATTTACGCCTCCGTAGACAAACAAATTAAAATTCGGAAAGATTTCACTGATATTTTCACCCGTTTTACTTGCCAACTTTTCAAAATACATCTGTACCCAAGATGGTATTCCGCTAATCAATGTCATATCTTCATTGAGCGTTTCTTCAACGATGGCATCTACTTTGGTTTCCCAATCGTCAATACAATTGGTTTCCCAACTTGGCATTCTGTTTTTTTGTAAATATTTAGGTACATAATGAGCGACTATACCTGAAAGGCGACCTGTTTTAATGATACTTTTTTCATCAATGATAGGGCTACCTTGTAAGAAAATCATCTTACCATTGACAAAATCAGCATTACCAGTTTCAGCAATATACATCAACAAAGCATTTCTTGCCGCTTTGATATGAAAAGGCATAGACTCTTTGGTTAACGGAATGTATTTAGCTCCTGAAGTTGTACCAGAAGTTTTTGCAAAATACAATGGTTTTCCTTGCCAAAGCACATCAGATTTACCTTTAATTATCTGATCGACATAAGGTTTTAAAGCTTCATAATCCCTTACAGGTACTTGATTTCTAAAATCTTGATAATTAGTAATGCTACTAAATTGATGGTCTTTACCGAAAGTGGTATTTTTAGCTTGAGCAATTAGTTTTTTTAAAACTTTTTCTTGAGTTATTTCGGGCTGACTTGCCCACTTATAAATACGTTTTTGAATTCGTTTAGCAAATGGTTTGGCTAAAATAGATTTGATACGCATTATTTAAAATCTATATATTTTTGAGGATCAACAGGAAACCCTTCATTCCATAATTCAAAATGTAAATGAGTTCCAGTTGACAATTCCCCAGTAGAGCCTGCATTTGCAATTGCTTCACCAGAGGTTACTATATCTCCTTGTTCTTTGTGAATGGAAGAATTATGTTTATAAACAGATAAAAAACCTTTGTTATGTTCTAGAATAATCACAAAACCAGTATCAGCAGTAAAACCAGTAAAAATAACGGTACCATCTGCTACAGCTTTTACAGGAGAATTTTTTTCTACCGCAATATCTACCGCATAATGTTTGTTTTCTGCATTATACACATCAGATATTTTTCCAGAAATCGGAGCAAAAAACACCAAATCTGTTTTTTTAGTAGCTTTTTCAAAAACACTATATCTGTCTTGACGTTCTATCTCTTCTCTAAAAACAGAGTCAGTTTGATTAGGTTTAAAATTCACATCTTCAATACGCAATTGCTCAGCAATAGAATCTTTATTAAAAGAGATGTTTTTTACTTTTCCAGTTAATACTTGTTGAATATTATGAATATAGGCATCATTTACCGCTATTTTTTGTTGTAGAGAATCTATTTTATAAACTAATTGGGTAGCTTTTTTCTTCAAATCATAAGAAGAATAGCCTGGTATATATTCTTTAAGCGGTGTAAAAGCAATTAAAAAAGCGGTTATTCCAATTAAAAGTACAGAAAATAACGATGTTAAAATCAATACATTAAGTCTATTTAGCTTAAAAGAAAAACGCTCTTCAAAAGTATCTTCATTTAAGACTACAAACCTATATTTAAAGGTCAGTTTTTCTTTAATTTTAGTTTTATTGATTTTCTTTTTTGCCATATATCGTAGCTACAAATATACAATGGTTTTTTTAGTTATCGAAGCAATAAAAATTCCATAAATTATTGTTTACCTATAAAAATTCATTTCATCAATATATTTCCACACCTTACAAGGTAGTAGTGGTTCAATATTTTTTTTATTTACAATGGATTGACGGATAAATGTTGAAGAAATCTCCATAATTGGAGCATCAATAACATGAATTTTTGGATGATTCTCGAATTGAGTTGTCGGTTTTTCACCTTGATAAACTCTAGGATACACGTAAATATTATGCTGCTCTAAAATGACCTCATAATTTTTCCATTTGTGAAAAGAAGCTAAATTATCCTCTCCCATAATCAAATTGAATTGATGTTGTGGATATTTTTCAGAAATATGAACCAGCGTATTTACCGTGTAATTAGGTTGTGGTAAGTTAAATTCAATAGTAGAAGGTTTTAACTTAGGATAATCTTCAGTAGCAATTTGTACCATCTGATAACGATGATTGTCTGTCAATAACGATGCTTTTTTCTTAAAAGGATTATGTGGTGTTACTACCAACCAAACTTCATCAAGATTTGAAAATTCTACCAAATGATTGGCAATGGCTAAATGCCCAATATGAATAGGATTAAAAGTGCCAAAATACAAACCTATTTTTTTCACTTCTTTGTTTTTTTAGGAGTTGATGAGCTTACAAACTCAGCAACTAAATTTTCAGCTTCTTTTAAAGCAACTTTTAAGTCGAAATTTTTGATAATTTTATCAAACTGAGGAGCTGTAGCCAATTCTACTGACGCTTTGGCAATACGCATATTGATACGGTCTTCACTTTCAGTTTTACGTTTTTTTAAGCGGATTTTCAACTCATCAATACTTGGTGGTTTTACAAAAACAGCCAACGTTTCTTCAGGAAATTTCTTTTTTATTCTTAAGCCACCAGCGACATCAATATCAAAAATAACATGTTTCCCTTTTGCCCAAATACGTTCTACTTCACTTTTTAAAGTACCGTAAAAGTTGTCTCGATACACCTCTTCCCACTCTAAAAAATCATCCCCTTTAATATGGTTTTTAAAATCTTTTAAAGAGATAAAATAATAATCTTTTTTATCAATTTCATCACCTCTTTTATCGCGTGAAGTTGCAGAAATAGAGAACTCTAAATTCAAAGCATCTACACCTAGTAAATGTTTGACAATAGTGGTCTTTCCAGAGCCAGAAGGAGCCGAAAACACGATGAGTTTACCTCTTTTTTTAATAGATTCTGTTGTTGTTGTCATTTTATTCATTAACTACTAATATGTATGTTTTTAAATGTAAAAATAAGATAAAATACTAATTGTAAGGTAATTATCGTTACTTAAATACTGATTAGTATGTTTTATTTACAAAACATTAAGTAATTGTTCTTTAATTTTCTCTAATTCATCCTTCATTTGCACCACCACCTTTTGCATGGGTGAAAAATTAGATTTAGAACCCATAGTATTGATTTCTCTACCTATTTCTTGAGAAATAAATGCTAATTTTTTACCGTTAGACTCATTACCAGAAAGTTCTTGTAAAAAATAGTCAAGGTGATTTTTTAAACGGACTTTTTCTTCAGTAATATCAAGTTTTTCTAGATAATAAAGCAGTTCTTGTTCAAACCTGTTCTCATCTACATTTTGTTTCAAATCAGCAACTGCTTTTTCTATACGTTCACGAACTAAAACCATTCTTTCTTTATCTAAAATAACAACATCTTCTGATAGTTTTTGAATATTGGTAATACGGTTGTTAAAATCATTTGCCAAAACAGCACCTTCATCAGCTCTAAATTTTTTCACCTCTATAATGGCAAGATCAATAGTTTTTTCAATTTCAACCCATTCCGTTTTATCAAACTCTTGGCGTTCGGTTTTTAATGCATCAGGCAATCGCATTGCAATTTCTAAGGTGTTTTCAGGACTGGTTTCAGCAATATTTCTTAATTGATCTATATAATTATTCACAACTTCTTTATTGATGACTGTTGTAGTTTCATCACCTGTTACTTCAAGAAATATAAAAAAATCTACTTTACCTCTCTGTAGTTGTTTTGAGAGTTTACTACGTACTTGTAATTCTTTTTCTCTGTATACACTTGGCACACGTACATTTAAGTCTAGGTTTTTACTGTTTAATGTTTTAATTTCTACAGTTACTTTTTTTTGAGGTAATTGTGTAACGGCTTTACCATAGCCTGTCATTGATTGAATCATATACTAAAAATAGGTTTGAGCAAATTTACACAAATTATGATAATTTAGGTCTGTTACTTAGGGTAACAATATAAACACCCATAAAAATGAATAGTGTGGCGACTATTTTAGTTAAATTTATGGTATCGCTACCCATAAATAAAGCATATGATGATGCTAAAACGGGCTGTAAATAGATAAAACTACTTAAGGTTGTTGGTTTTAACTTGGTTAGAGCAAAAATATTAAATAGATAGGCGAAAAATGTAGTAAAAACAACTACAAAACTTATTTTATAATAAATTGATGTTGGAATACTTTGCCATTGTATTTCTTGAAGTTCTGTATATCCGAAAGGGATAACTAGAAATAATCCTATTAAATACAACCATTTAATAAAAGTTAGCGGATTGTATTTATCGGTCAATCGTTTTATAATGATAATATACAAACTATAAGAAGTTGCATTGATAAATATTAAGAAATTTCCTAAAGCCGCGTTAGGACTAGACTCAAAGCTTTGACCGTAAACAATTAAAATAACAGCTCCTGCCAAACCCATAATAATTCCGATAACTTTAATAGCAGTTATTCTTTCTTTTAAAATTATGGCAGACAATATCAATATTAAAATAGGGGAAGTTAGCATCATTACAGATGCACTTATCGGTGTAGTTAAACTTAATCCTTTAAAAAAGGCAAGCATATTTATTACCACTCCGAAAATTGCGGCTAAAAAAATTCTAAAATAATCTGATTTTTCGATACGTTCTTTGGCAATAAATAAGCCCGTTATCCAAAACAATAGTGTAGCACCAGAAACCCTTAAAACAATAAAAGCATAAGGTTTTACATACAAAGGCATGATGTCTTTAGCGATGGTGTAGGTTACACCATAAATTAAAGCAGCCAAAAAAGCAAGGACTAATGCACTATTTCTTGAGTTCATGAATCTATATGAAAATAAAAGAAGCTGATTAAAATTTTACTTTTAAGCAACTTCTTTATTGGATAAATAATTGTTTTATTAGAAAACTTTCATCAATTATTTTGCAGCGTCATAACGTTTTTCAACTTCATTCCAGTTGATGACGTTAAAAAAGGCATTGATATAATCTGGTCTTCTGTTTTGATAATTTAGGTAATAGGCATGTTCCCACACATCCAATCCTAAAATAGGTGCACCTCCACAACCAATACCTGGCATTAGCGGATTGTCTTGATTGGGTGTAGAACAGATTTCAACTTTACCACCTTTATGAACACAAAGCCAAGCCCAACCAGAGCCAAAACGAGTACCTGCAGCTTTAGAAAAAGCAGTTTTAAATTCATCAAAAGAGCCATAAGCATCATTAATTGCATCAGCCAAAGCACCAGAAAGTCTTCCTTTTCCTTCAGGATTCATCACTGACCAAAACAAGCTGTGATTGTAAAAACCACCGCCATTATTTCTAACAGCAGCATTATCCATATTTAAATTATCTAAAATAGCTTCGATAGATTTTTGGTCAAGGTCAGTACCAGCAATAGCATTGTTTACATTGTTTGTATATCCGTTATGATGTTTTGAATGGTGTA
>CAYRZY010000079.1:0-11938 GCA_964428855.1 uncultured Flavobacteriaceae bacterium | reverse complement strand
AGCCGTTGAAAATGAGCTTTGCTCACATAAAAAACAGAATCATTTTCTCGTTTGGTAATTTCGCCTTTTACAATAACTCCCTCTTGTTCGGTTCTTGTATTATAAATGATAGCTTTTTCATTTTTAAAATTATAAATCAATGAATCTTGCTCACTTTCTTGAGCTGCTTGTTTGAAGGTAGGCCTTTGGGTATAATTATTTAAACTGTCAAGAATACCTCTTGCGTAAGCTAAATTTAGTTCGTAATCAATAATAATAATACCCGCTTTAAGCTCAATGTCTTGATAATACAATTCTGCTTTATCATACAATGTAGCTTTTTTATTTACAAAATCGTTTTTTATATACCCTGAAGCTTTTTTCTTAATGATATCTTCAAGAAATTCTGTGGGTTTTAGAGAATCATTTTTTGAGGAGTCTTCTACGTATATAGGCTTGACATCAACCAATTCAATAGAGTTGTTTAAAGTCATTCCTTTAATAGTAATAGGAATACTCTTTGCAGGCTCTAAGGGTCTTGTTTTTTTATCTGTAATTTGGCTAAAAACAAATTGACATCCTAATCCTAAAAAAAGGAAAGCAAAAACTATATGCTTAAAATTTGTATGCAATGCTTTAAATACTATTTTTGTGAACGTTAAAATGGCTTAGTTTTTGAAGTTACAAACTTACATATATTTTTTAAGTGGTTTAAGCCAAAAAAAAGTTAATAATTAATATTTTTTATGAGAACAACTATAGTAATAAGAGAAGCTAAAAAGTTGATTTTTTTATCCCTTGCTTTATTTTTTATTTTTCAAAGCAATACAATTACAGCTCAACAAAAGTTTAAGGTGGTTTTAGATGCAGGCCATGGTGGTAAAGATCCTGGTAATTCAGGAAATGGTCATTCTGAGAAAGAGATTGTTTTAAAAATAGCCTTAGAAGTTGGGAAGTTATTGAAAGCTGACAATGCTATTGAAGTTATTTATACAAGAGATGATGATACTTATTTAGAATTGTTTGAACGAGGAGAAGTTGCACAGAAATCAAAAGCAGATCTATTTGTTTCTATTCACTGTGATGCTTTTGGTAAAAGTTCAGTACATGGTGCAGGAACTTTTGTATTAGGTTTACATGAAAATGACAGGAATTTTGAAATCGCTAAAAAAGAGAATCAAGTAATATTATTAGAGGATAATTACAAGACCAATTATGGAGGTTTTGACCCTAATTCACCAGAATCAGTTATTGGATTGACTTTAATGCAAGAAGAATTTTTAGATCAAAGTCTCCTATTAGCAAAATTGATTCAAGATAATTTTGTTGCCGATTTAAGCAGAAGTGATAGAAAAGTAAAACAAGCAGGTTTTTTAGTGTTACGTAATACTTTTATGCCAAGTGTTTTGGTTGAGACAGGTTTTTTAACAAATAAAACTGAAGGTTCTTATCTTAATTCTAAAAAAGGACAGCAACAAATGGCAAAATCAATTTATAAAGCCATAAAATCATATAAAAAACAATTAGATGAAAATGTGGTTATAGATATAAAACCAGAGCCTGAACCGAAACCAGAACCAATTAAACCAACATTAAGAATTGTCAAAGGGGTTGATTTTAAAGTGCAGATTGCTTCTAGTTCTAAAAAAGTAAAAACAGCAGCCTATAATTTTAAAGGTTTAAAAGATATTGAACGTGTAAGAGTAGGAGCTCACCATAAATATTATTATGGTAAAACCTCTGATTATAATAAAATTTTAGAATTAAAAAAACAAGCAAAAGCAAAAGGATATACTTCAGCTTTTATTGTTGCGTTTAAATATGGTAGAAAAGTTTCGGTTAGAGATGTGTTAGCTGGTAAGTAAAAATTTATCCTTAACTTTCAACTCACAAAAATTAGTAGTAATATTGCTTTTATAGAATAATATATAATGAAAATATCAAGAGAACTTAAAACAGGTATCATTGCTCTGTTAACTATCGGAATGTTTATTTGGGGTTTTAGTTTTTTAAAAGGAGACGACCTTTTTAGTAGTGGCAATAGAAGTTTTTATGTTGAGTACGGCAATGTTCAAGGTTTGACAGTTTCTGCACCAGTTACTATTAGTGGACTAAAAGTAGGTTCTGTTAAACAAATTTATTTTCATCCAAGTAAGAAAGGTAAGCTGATTGTCAGTTTTTCATTAGATAGTGATTATTCTTTTTCAAAAAAGAGTATTGCAGAGATTTATAGTCCAGATTTTATAAGTGGAAAATCAATTAAGATTCTTCCTCTTTATGGTGATGATGTTGCGGTTTCTGGAGATACACTTAAAGGAGACATAGAAACAGGAATTTTAGGCTCTTTGAATGATCAAGTTGGTCCTTTACAGAATAAAGTTGAAAGTTTTTTAACCAATGCAGATACCTTGTTGCATGGGTTTAATGAGATTGTAGATGACGAAGGTCAAGCCAATTTAAAGAACTCTTTAGCTTCTTTAAACAATATATTGTCAACTTTTAAAACAGCTTCAAGGTCTTTAAATAGTATGCTGTCAAAAGATGGAAAATTAGATTCTGTTTTTACCAATGCAACAACAATCACAAGTAATTTAGTGAATTTAACCGATTCATTAAATAGTGCTAATTTGAAGCAAACAGTCAAAAAATTAGAAACTACACTTAATAAATTTAATGGTATTTTAGCAGATGTTGAAGACGGTAAAGGCTCAATCGGTAAACTACTAAAAGACGAAGGATTTTATAATAATTTAGAAGGAGCTGCCAAAGAAATGGAAGCTCTTTTGAAAGATTTAAAAGAACATCCTAAACGTTTTGTGCATTTCTCTCTTTTCGGAAAAAAAGCAAAAGAGTATAAAGAAACAGAAGTGAAAGAAGAGTAAGTACTTCTTTTCATTTTGAAAATAAATTCCACAAACTTAATCTAGATAATTCCTCGATGTAAACCATAGAGTTCACCTGTCGTTGGCTGGCTTCGTTTCAAGAAATTATTTAGTTGAAAAAGTTATTAATAGATAGTTAATAACTAATTAATTGAAACGCTTTTTCATCCGTATTATTTCTTATTTTTACTACAAGTCAAGAAAAAGTACAATTACAGTTATGATGCTGGTAGTTAGGGTTATAATCTGATTGTAAAGGCGTTGTTGCTACTTAAATATTGGCTTTTTTACAGTAAAAGCAGTATCGAAACCTTAATAAAAACAAGTTTATAAAAAAATATTACGAATTAAGTGCACTATTTACCCAACATAATTTTTGCCATTTTATTAATTGCTGGCATTGGTTTTTTTGCGAGAAATGTAAAAAAAATAATTAGAAATATCAGGCTAGGTAAAGCTGTTGATAGATCTGATAATTCTTCATTGCGTTTAAAAAACATGGTCAACATTGCTTTAGGGCAGTCAAAAATGGTACGCAGACCCATAGCAGGGTTTCTACATGTCATTGTCTATGTTGGCTTTATCATCATAAACATAGAAGTATTAGAAATAATTATTGATGGTTTATTTGGTACACATAGAGTGTTTTCTTCTTTAGGAAGTTTTTATGGTTTATTAATCGGTTCTTTTGAAATCTTAGCCTTTTTAGTAGTTATTTCTGTTGTTATTTTTTGGATAAGAAGGATCATTATTCGCATCCCTAGATTTTGGAATAAAGAAATGGAAGGTTTTACTAAAAATGATGCCTTGTATATTTTATATTTTGAAATGGTGTTAATGACACTGTTTTTAGTGATGAATGCTGCAGATACTCATTTTCAACATGCAAATTCAGGAAATATTATCAGTCAGTTTATAGCACCACTGTTTAACGGATTTGATACGGACACCTTACATCTTGTAGAACGAGGAGCATGGTGGATGCATATTACAGGTATTCTAATATTCTTAAATTATTTATACTACTCAAAACATTTACATATTTTATTAGCTTTTCCGAATACCTATTATGCAAATTTAAATGCGAAAGGAAAATTTGATAATTTGAAATCGGTTACAGATGAAGTAAAAATGATGCTAGACCCTAGTATTGATCCATATGCAACTCCAGCTGAACCTGAGGTTACAGAAGATGCTTTACCAGAAAAATTCGGGGCAGAAGATATTTTTGATTTGAATTGGGTACAGCTGATGAATGCGTATACCTGTACAGAATGTGGTAGATGTACTTCAGTTTGTCCTGCTAATATTACAGGAAAAGAATTATCGCCTAGAGCGATAATGATGAAAACGCGTGATAGAATTGAAGAAGTAGGTAAAAACATTGATGAGAATGGAAAGTTTATAGCTGATGAGAATAGTTTATTTACAACTATTTCGAATGAAGAACTTTGGGCATGTACGAGCTGTAATGCATGTGTAGAAGAATGTCCTATAAATATAGACCCTTTATCCATTATTGTAGATATGCGTAGATTTTTAGTGATGGAAAAATCTGCAGCTCCACAAGAGCTTAATGCAATGATGACAAATATTGAAAATAACGGTGCCCCATGGCAATACAATCAATTAGATAGATTAAATTGGAAAGATGAAAAGTAAATTTGACAAAGAATTAAAAGAATTAAAAGACAAAGAAGGTAACTTATTAAGTCCTGAATTAGGAGAAGGAGTTAAGAATTACTTGATAGATATCGATGGTACTATCTGTGATGACATCCCTAATGAAGAACCAGAAAGAATGGCAACTGCAGAGGTGTATCCTGACGCATTAGTTACGTTGAATAAATGGTATGAAGAAGGGCATATTATTTGTTTTTTCACATCTAGAACAGAAGAACACAGAGACGTTACTGAAGTTTGGTTGAAAAAACATGGCTTTAATTACCATAGTTTATTAATGGGTAAACCTAGAGGTGGTAATTATCATTGGATAGATAATCATCTAGTAAAAGCAACTAGATATAGAGGTAAGTTTACTGATTTGATTGATAAAGAAGTTACCATTCAAGTTTTTGATGACGGAAAACACTAATAGAAGAATAATTAATTAGACTAATAATCATTTTACAATGAATGTACCTGTAGTAGCAAATATGATAGCTGAAGGCAAACAACCAGAAATATTGTTTTGGGTAGGTTGTGCAGGTAGTTTTGATGATAGAGCAAAAAAAATAACCAGGGCATTTGTAAAAGTTTTAAATAAAGCAAATGTGAATTTTGCTGTTTTAGGTGTTGAAGAAAGTTGTAGTGGTGATCATGCCAAAAGAGCTGGCAATGAATTTTTATTTCAAATGCAAGCAATCACCAATATTGAGGTTTTGAATACGTATAAAATAAAAAAAATAGTAACAACAAGTCCACATAGTTTCAATACATTAAAAAATGAGTATCCTGAGTTGGGTGGAAAATATGAAGTAGTTCATCATACAGAGTTTATAAAAACATTGATAGATGATGGAAGAATAACGATTGATAAAAAAATGTATGCAGGTAAAAGAATTACTTTTCATGACCCTTGTTATTTAGGCAGAGCTAACAATGTATATGAAGCACCAAGAGATTTGATTAAAGAATTAGGTGTTGATTTTGTAGAAATGAAAAGAAACAAATCAAATGCTTTATGTTGTGGTGCTGGAGGAGCTCAAATGTTTAAAGAACCAGAAAAAGGAACTAAAGATATCAATATAGAACGTACTGAAGATGCCCTAGAAGTAGAACCTGATATCATTGCAACCGGTTGTCCGTTTTGTAATACAATGTTAACAGATGGGATTAAAAATAAAGAAAAAGAGAATACAATAGAAGTATTAGATATTGTTGAATTAATAGCTAATGCACAAGGTTTATAAATATCATGAGAGATTTGTTTATAAATGTTGTTTATATAAAATAATTATAATTTCTTGATATCGAGCATCGGTACAAGAATGGGAAAAAATTAAATAAAAAAAGATGCCATATATTAAGGATAAAAATTTGGTAAATATTTATGAGGAGGTTGATAAAGCCAATGATACCATAGGTAAATTGAATAAATTACTCGAAGAAGAAGAAGAGAATAATTCTATTTTGAGAAAGCATAGAGTTATTTTAGGAATCTTTGGTATACTATCACTGATACTCTTTTTATGGTCTTTTTTGCCAAAGACTGATGCTATTGATAAGAAATATTTAATTAAAAACAATCTAGCCGTAATCAATAACGATTCATTGCACAAATTGGAGAATGAGTTAAGAGATGTGAAAATAAATATGCTAAATGCTCAGAGAAATGCTAGTGGTATTGTTGAAGAAACAATTGTATATAGTATCCAAATAGGTGCATTTGCTAATTTTAAAGCTAAATTATTTTCTGATAACCTTGCTCACATGAAAGAATTTGAAGAAGGTGGATTGAATAAATATGCAATTGGTAATTTTGTTACTTATGGAGAGGCATTAATTCTAAAGAATGATTTAAAAAGATTAGGATTTAAAGATTGTTTTATTGTAGCTCAATCTTATGGTGAATCAGTAAATATTAGAGAAGCCTTAGAGTTAAGTGAAGAAACACAATATTTAAACTAGTATACAGTTAGCAGTAATTTTTAATAGTATTATGCTAAAGGCATTCATCAAAGCAGCACGTTTACGAACCCTTCCCTTATCACTTTCAGGAATTATTGTTGGTAGTTTTTTGGCCTATGCTAAAGGTTTTTTTGATTGGTATATTTGTATTCTTGCTTTATTAACGACAATAGGTTTTCAGGTATTATCTAATTTTGCGAATGATTATGGTGATGGAGTAAAAGGAACTGATAATGAAGATAGAATAGGCCCAGAAAGAGCTTTGCAAAGCGGAATGATTTCACCAAAACAAATGTTAACTGCCATTAAAATAACGGGAGTTATTACCTTCGCCATTGCATTACTACTGATTTACAAATCATTTGGCAGCCATAACTTAGGTTACTTTTTTTTGTTTTTACTCTTAGGTTTAGCAAGCATCGTTGCTGCAATAAAATATACCATGGGAAAAAAAGCTTATGGATATAGTGGTTATGGAGATGTATTTGTTTTTCTGTTTTTCGGGTGGCTAAGTGTATTAGGGAGTTATTTTTTATTTGCTAAACAGTTAGACTGGACACTTTTCCTTCCTGCAACTTCTATAGGTTTATTAAGTGTTGGGGTTTTAAATCTAAATAATTTAAGAGATAGAATTTCTGATGAGAAAGCTAATAAAAGGACTTTAGTAGTTAAAATAGGTGAAGAATTTGCTAAGTATTACCATTATTATATCTTAATTTTCGCATTTATACTAGCCTTGCTTTATGTCATGCTGCATTACACTTCACCCATACAATTGATATTTGTAATTGCATTTATCCCTATATTTATGCATCTTTATACCGTTTATAAAAATAAAGATACTAAAATGCTTGATCCAGAATTAAAGAAATTAGCCCTAACTACTTTTTTATTTGCTATTCTTTTCGGATTAGGACAAATATTATAAACTTTTATATCAGAAGTAAAAACTTACAAACTCTCAGTGTCTCTTTGTGATTCTCTGTGTAATAACTCAAAATTAATGAAGGCACATTATAAAAAACACATTTTAAACTTCAAACAATCTAGTGGTACTTCAAGAGGTGTTTTAAAAACAAAAGAAACCTATTTTTTAAGCATAGAGCATAATGATAAAGTTGGAGTAGGAGAGTGTGGACTTTTTAGAGGTTTGAGTATTGATGACAGATCAGATTACGAAGAAAAACTACAATGGATTTGTGTAAACATCAATTTAGGAAAAGATATTTTACTAAAAGAAGCCTATGGCTTCCCGTCTATTCAATTCGGATTAGAACAAGCGTTTTTATCATTAGCCAGTATAGATCAATTCAATTTATTCCCTTCAAAATTTACAGTAGGTAAAGCTTCTATTCCTATTAACGGATTGGTATGGATGGGATCTTTTGACTTTATGAAGCAACAAATTGCATCGAAGCTGAAATCGGGATTTACAACTATAAAATTAAAAATAGGAGCTATTGATTTTGAAAGTGAAATAGAATTACTGAAATTTATCCGTACAGAATTTTCATCCAATGAAATTGAATTACGCGTTGATGCAAATGGTGCATTCAACTCTGAAGATGCTCTAGAAAAATTAAAACGTTTATCAGATTTTAATTTGCACTCTATAGAGCAACCAATCAAACCTAAACAGTGGCAGCAAATGGCAGCACTCTGTGAGCACACACCATTACCTATTGCTTTAGATGAAGAATTGATAGGTGTTTTTTCTTTAAAAGAAAAAGAACAATTAATAAAAATCATAAAACCTCAATATATTATTTTAAAACCAAGTTTGATTGGAGGTATAGCAGGGAGTAATGAATGGATAAAAATTTCAAAAGACCATAATGTGGGCTGGTGGATTACTTCGGCCTTAGAGAGTAATATTGGTTTGAATGCTATTGCACAATATGCATATAGTTTAAATGTGTCTATGCCACAAGGATTGGGTACAGGTGGTTTGTTTACCAATAACTTTGATTCACCACTTGAAGTAAATAACGGAGAGCTACATTATAATCTTGATTTACAATGGGATTTTAACCTGTAAACCTTATTTTTGAAATTAAATAATAATGATATGAATTATATACAACAAGCTTATAAAAGCAACTATAGTGCTTGGAAATATCTATTGCCCATGATAGGTTTTTTAGGATTGGTGGTACTTAATAGTGTTGCGTTATCTTATTTAGAGTTAGATGTTGAAGAAATGATGCGGGAAGAAATAGAACGGAAAGGTGCTAATAGATTTTTCTTTGAAAACTTAATCATATTTGTAATATTCCTTGCAGGATTATTTATTTGGGTAAAATTTGTACATAAACAAAGTATAACATCTTTAACCACTTCAAGGAATAAAGTAGATTGGGGGCGTGTATTTTTTGCTTTTACACTATGGGGCGTTATTACTGCTTCTATGACTTTATATGCGTATTACACTGTTCCTGAAGATTTTGTTTGGAATTTTAATTTTGATAAGTTTATTATTCTTGCAGTAATTTCTGTACTATTACTACCTATTCAAACCAGTTTTGAAGAATATTTTTTTAGAGGATATATGATGCAAGGTTTGGGTGTAATGGTTAAAAATAAATGGTTTCCTTTAATATTCACATCTGTAGTTTTTGGTTTGATGCATATGGCAAATCCTGAAGTTGATAAGCTTGGGCCAGTAATTATGGTCTATTATATTGGTACTGGTCTGTTTTTAGGGATTACAACCTTGATGGATGAAGGTTTAGAATTGGCATTAGGTTTTCATGCTGCAAATAATTTAATTACAGCTCTTTTGGTAACAGCAGATTGGACGGCATTTCAAACTGACTCAATATTAAGAGATGTTTCAGAACCTTCAGCAGGATATGATATCTTAATCCCAGTATTAATTGTGTTCCCTATTGTTTTATTTATTTTTTCAAAAAAATATGGATGGAAAAATTGGGCAGAAAAATTGACTGGTAAAATAGAGAAACCAGTAGCTATGATTGAAAAAGGAGATTTAATTTAAATAGCTGTCATTCCTGTGTAGATATGAATCATTATGAATAGTAGTAAACTTCATAAAAAATTTAAGCTCAATGGTAAATCTTTTACCACAGAAAAAGAGGTCTTAATTTTTTCAAAGCATAAGCATCTTGACTTATATTCTTTTCTTAAAGATTGGTTTGATGATAAACCTACCATAAAAGTTCAAACCTCTGGCTCAACAGGTAACCCAAAAACTATCCAACTCAAAAAAGAATATATGATAAATAGTGCCAAGGCAACTGGTGCTTTTTTTAATTTATCAGAAGAAACAACAGCATTATTATGTTTATCACCTGATTATATTGCAGGTAAAATGATGTTAGTTCGTGCTTTAGTTTTGGGCTGGCAGTTAGATGTTGTTGAACCTAGTTCAAATCCGTTAAATGGACTTACAAAACAATATGATTTTTGTGCAATGGTGCCTTTGCAGTTAGATAATTCATTAAAAGTAATCCATAAGATAAAAAAAGTAATCGTAGGTGGAGCTCCAGTATCAAAAGGCTTACTAGAAAAATTACAGAGTATATCAACTGAAGTTTTTGCTACTTATGGTATGACCGAAACTAGTACGCATATTGCAATTAAACCCTTAAATAAATATGCAATGTCATTGCAAGGAGGAGGTACGACGTGGCAATCTCAACATTATAAAATCTTACCAAATATAAATATTTCAAAAGACACTAGAGGTTGCCTAATAATTAATGCTCCCAAAATATCAGATGTACAAATCATCACAAATGATTTGGTTGAAATTCTTTCAGAAACCGAATTTAAATGGTTAGGTAGGTTTGATACTATTATCAATTCAGGAGGAGTAAAGCTAATACCAGAACAAATTGAAAAAAAGCTATCTGTGGCCATTGACCACCGTTTTTTTGTTGCTGGTATCCCTGATGAAAAACTAGGGGAGAAGTTAGTACTGCTTATTGAAGCTCCAAATTTAAAAACAGAAGATTTAAAACTAGAGATAGAAAACTTAACTTCATTGGATAAGTATAGGGTTCCGAAAGAAATTTATGTTATAAAGGCGTTTGTAGAAACGGAAACAAAAAAAATCCAACGTCAAAAAACATTGGATTTAATCTCTTATTGAGGTTGTTAATGTTACCTCAGAATTTAAAATAGATTTTTTACTCCACCAAAACCCACTCACCTTTATCAATCAATGGTATGGCTTGTTTGTACTTTACATCTTTGCTTTCGCCACTCATTACATTTTTAATAGTAACACGTTCGTTTCTGCCAATTTTACGTTCTGTGCGTATTATGGTTTCTGTAACCTGTTGTTCTTGTGTTTGATGATTAGTGTTAGTTTCTTGAGTTGGACTGTTAAATTCAGCTTTACTTATCTGTACTTTTTCACGCTTTTGTTCAGTTGCTTGTGATATTTGTTGCGAATTTTGATTTGGTAATTCACCTTTAAATAAGAAAGAAAGAACTTCTTTATTTACTTTGGTCAACATCTTTTTAAACAATTCAAAAGCTTCAAATTTATAAATCAATAAAGGATCTTTTTGTTCGTAAGAAGCATTTTGAACTGATTGTTTCAATTCATCCATTTGACGTAAATGGTTTTTCCAAGTATCATCTATAATAGCTAATGAAATATTTTTTTCAAAATCTGTTACCAATCCTTTTCCTTCAGATTCATAAGCATTCTTCAGATTGGTGACCACATTTAATGTTTTAACACCATCGGTAAACGGAACAGAAATACGCTCAAATTGATTCCCTTGTTTTTCATAAACATCTTTGATTACAGGGAAAACTGCTTCAGCATTTCGTTCTACTTTTTCTTGATAATGCTTGTAAACAACATCAAATAAATCGTCAGTAAGCTCTCGTTCAGATTTACTTTCAAATTCATCTTTGCTAAAAGGCGAAGAGGTAGAAGAGAATCGAATCAATTCAAATTCAAAATTAGTATAATCACTATTCACTTTATTTTCTAATACGATAGCCTCGCAAGTATCATAAACCATATTTACGATATCTACTTGTAAACGCTCTCCGTATAAGGCATGACGACGACGCTTATAAACCACTTCACGTTGTGCGTTCATAATATCATCATACTCTAATAATCTTTTTCTAATACCAAAGTTATTTTCTTCAACTTTCTTTTGAGCTCTTTCAATAGATTTAGAAATCATAGAATGTTGAATCATTTCACCTTCTTTTAGTCCCATTCTATCCATCATCTTAGCCACACGTTCAGAACCAAATAAACGCATCAAATTATCTTCTAAAGAAACATAAAATTGAGTAGAACCTGGGTCACCTTGACGACCAGCTCTACCACGTAATTGTCTATCAACACGACGAGAATCGTGACGTTCTGTACCAATAATAGCTAAACCACCATTAGCTTTAACTTCATCAGCTAATTTAATATCCGTACCACGACCTGCCATATTGGTTGCAAT
>CAYRZY010000078.1:0-11975 GCA_964428855.1 uncultured Flavobacteriaceae bacterium | reverse complement strand
ATGTTGCTGGTGAAGTTTTACATTATAAAGGAGGGTCACCAATACTTTTTGAACACTTGTTTTGGTTCTTAGGGCATCCAGAAGTATATATTGTAATATTACCTGCTATGGGTATCGTTTCTGAAGTATTGGCAGTAAATTCTCGTAAGCCAATATTTGGTTATAGAGCAATGATTATATCTGTTATTGCCATTGCCTTTTTATCAACTATTGTTTGGGGGCATCATATGTTTGTTACAGGTATGAACCCGTTCTTAGGTTCAGTATTTACATTTACAACATTATTAATTGCCATACCATCTGCCGTCAAATCGTTTAACTGGATTACCTCCATCTGGAAAGGTAATATACAGATGAATACAGCCATGTTATTTTCTATAGGTTTTGTATCTACTTTTATAACTGGTGGATTGACAGGAATAATTTTAGGAGATAGTGCTCTTGATATCAATGTGCATGATACGTATTTCGTAATTGCTCACTTCCACTTAGTAATGGGTGTTTCTGCTATTTTCGGGATGTTTGCTGGTGTGTATCATTGGTTCCCAAAAATGTATGGTAGAATGATGAATAAAGACTTAGGTTATCTTCATTTTTGGTTAACATCTATTGCAGCTTATGGTGTGTTTTTTCCGATGCATTTTGTCGGTCTAGCAGGTTTACCAAGACGTTATTACAGCAATACTGCTTTTCCAATTTTTGATGATTTAGCAGATATCAATGTATTGATGACCATTTTTGCGATTATCGGAGGTTTGGCACAAATCATATTTTTAGCTAACTTTTTCTTTAGTATTTCTAAAGGTAAAAAAGCAGGTAAAAACCCATGGAGAGCAACAACGCTTGAATGGACTACACCTGTTGAACATATTCACGGTAATTGGCCAGGTGAAATACCAGCAGTTCATCGTTGGGCTTATGACTATAGTAAAACTGATGAGAATGGAGATTTATGGGGTGGAGAAGATTTTACCATGCAAACTGTTCCGATAAGAGACGGAGAAGAAGAATTTTAATTCCGTGATAGCCAAAAAAGATTTCAGATCCACCTCTATTTTGAGAGGTCTTAATCGCATCGAGCGATTATAGGTGAGGAGAAATTCAAGATATATTATAAAACAGCCTCTCCCGAAGCCTCGGGATGAGGCTGTTTTTTTTTCATTATATTTGATATAAATAATTTTGACTTACATCTCTTTTCATTATATTTGAAACATAAAACCCTATCAAAATGCATATTTTCAAAACAATTCTTAAAGTTTTAGCAGTTTTCCTTATTGTAGCACTTGTAAGTGGTTACTTGTTTAAGAACAGTTTAAAACCAACATATGAAGGTGAATTGAAGTTAGCTTCATTACAAGACAAAGTAGAGGTTTTTTATGATGACTATGGAATTCCTCATATCTATGCTCAAAGCGAGTTAGATGCCCGTAGAGCATTAGGTTATGTACATGCACAAGATAGATTATGGCAAATGGAAGTCATTAGACGATTGGCAGCAGGTAGACTTTCAGAATTATTTGGGCAAAAATTAGTTAGAACTGATAAATTCTTCTCAGGTTTAGGTATTGAAGAAGCCTCAGAAGAAACGATAGCAGCATTAAATAAAAACTCAGAAGCCTATCAGTTGGCGATGGCATATTTAGACGGTATCAATCAGTTTATAGAAAAAGGAGCAACTCCAGTAGAATTTTATTTATTGAGTATTGAAAAAGAAAAATACACCCTAAAAGACATGTACAATGTATTTGGGTATATGTCTTTTAGTTTTGCAGCAGCTCATAAAACGGAACCTGTGTTGACTGAGGTTAAAAATAAATTAGGAGATAATTATTTGAAAGAATTAGGCATTCCTATTTATGAGAATACAGCAGTGATGAGAACAGAGAAAAATGAGATTATAGAAACAAGATTGGCAGAAGCCGTAAATGCTATTTATGAACAATTGCCTGTTTCTCCTTTTATAGGGAGTAATAGTTGGGTGATAGGTGCTGATAAAACTAAAAATGGGAAAGTAATCTTCGCAAATGATCCTCATATAAGTTTTGCACAGCCCGCGGTTTGGTATGAGTCACATATCATAACTCCAGACTATGAAATGTATGGTTATAATATGGCGTTGACTCCTTTTCCTTTGCTTGGGCATAATAGAAAATATGCTTACGGATTGACCATGTTAGAAAATGACGATATCGATTTTTATATAGAAGAAAATAATCCGAATAATGAAAATGAATATCGTACGCCTAATGGATTTGAAACGTATGAATTTTGGGATAAAGAGATAAAAGTAAAAGACTCAACAACAATAAAGTATAAGATTAAAGTAAGTAAACATGGGCCAATATTGAATGATGCTATTGAGCAAATCACTGATGAACGCCCGATAGCAATGGATTGGATTTATACAAAATTTCCTAATAAAATGCTAGAAGTTGCTTATGAGTTATCGCATGCCAATTCATTAAAAGAATTCAAAAGAGGAGCAGCAATGCTTCATGCTCCAGGTTTAAATATGATGTATGGTGATGCAGAAGATAATATTGCTTGGTTTGGAGCTGCAAAGTTGTATAAATTTAAAAACAAGGTCAATTCTAAAATCTACCTTAACGGAAATAGTACTGACGATGAAAAGGTATATTTAGATTTTGAGGAGAACCCTCAAGCTATAAATCCGAAAAGTAATTATGTATACTCTGCGAATAACCAACCAGATTCAATTGCAGGAATGTTATACCCTGGTTATTATTTGCCTGAGGATAGGGCCAAACGTATTGTAAACTTGTTAGAACCAAAAAATGATTTTACCAAAGAAGATGTATTGGCTATGATTAATGATGTTACTAGTCCTATAACGCCAATTGTCGTAAAGGATGCTTTAAAAGGTATAGTAACAAATGATTTTTCTAATACTGAAAAAAAAGCTATTGAAATTTTAAAAAAATGGGATGGTAGTTATCATTTAAAAAGTATTGCTCCTACTATTTACAATCGTTTTATGTATGAGTTTTTAAATAATACGTATAAAGATGAAATGGGAAAAACATTTAAAACATTTATCAATACAAGCCTACAGAAAAAAGCAATTGCTGTGCAAATGGCAAGAGATAGCTCTGTTTGGTGGAATGATATTACTACAAAAGATAAGATAGAAACAAAGCAAGATATTATTAGTAAATCTTTAAAAAAGGCAGTTCTATTTTTAGAAAACCAATTAGGTAATTCTGTTGATAGTTGGACATGGAATAAGGTGCATAGTATAGAACACAATCACCCCATGGGCAAGGTTGATGCCCTAAAAGAATATTTTAATGTCGGACCTTTTGAAATAAATGGAGGGTCAGAAGTGCTGAATAATTTAGGATTTAAATTAGATAGTACAGGTTATTATAAGGTGACGTCAGGGCCTTCAACGCGGAGAGTGATTGACTTTTCTGACGTAGAAAATAGTATGAGTATTTTACCTACAGGGCAATCTGGTAATCCGCAAAGTAAGCATTATAATGACCAAGCTGAAAAATATAATAAAGGTGAGTTTATTAAAATGTTGATGAATGAAGAAGTCATTCAAAGACATGAGAATAAATTGACTTTTGTACCTGAGAGTTGATCACTTTGTTTGTAGTAATATTCATTTATAGTTTTTTCAAGCAACCATATAGTGGAATTAACATCTATTGAATATAGATATGAAAATTTATTGGTTATGAAAAAAGGAATAGTTTTGTTATTGACAATTGTATTATCGTTTGCTTGTACAGGTGATGATGATTCTAGAAATGACAGCCAAATTATTGGAGATTGGAAATTAATGAAAGCTGAAATAGTTAATTTTAGCCAGAATCCATCAATAATAGATTACTCAGATGAAAATATAATTTATAATTTTAAATCAGATGGTAAATTAGTTGTTACTGGAGGTGAAAATATAGGATATCCAGATGGAGAATACGATTATTATTTTGGAGAAGCTAATTTAGCTAATTTGAATGATCCTGTTTTAATTGTGAAAATTAACAATTCTCAATGGACATTTAATCTGACAGATGGAATAATGAAAATTGGACAATCATATGTAGATGGTCCTGATTTGTTTTTTAAACGTAAATAAAACTATTCAAATAAATCAGAAGACAGATAACGATCACCACGATCGCAAATTACAGCCACCAAAACCCCATTATCTAAAGTCTCGGCTAATTTTAATGCTACAGCTACGGCACCACCACTACTCATACCTGCAAAAACGCCTTCTTCTTTGGCTAACCTTTTTGTCATGTCTCTAGCTTCCTGCTCACTAACTTCAATAATTTGATCTACTTTTTTGGCGTCAAAAATTTTAGGAAGATATTCTTTTGGCCATTTTCTAATGCCAGGTATTTTAGAATTATCGGTAGGTTGAGCTCCAACAATTTGAATATTACTGTTTTGTTCTTTTAAAAAAGTGGAAGTGCCCATAATCGTACCAGTAGTTCCCATAGCCGAAATGAAATGTGTGATTGCACCTTTGGTATCCCTCCAAATTTCAGGGCCTGTGGTCTTATAATGAGCCTTCCAATTGTCATCATTTTCAAATTGATTGAGCATGATGTAACCACCTTCAGCAACTTTTTGATCTGCATAATCTCTAGAACCTAAAATTCCAGTATCAGAAGAAGTTAAGGTGACTTTGGCACCATAAGCTTTCATTGTTTGTACGCGTTCTTTTGTTGCGTTTTCTGACATAACCAACTCAATGTCTATATTAAAAATATTGGCAATCATGGCTAAGGCTATTCCTGTGTTACCACTTGTAGCTTCAATCAATTTGTCTCCTTTTTTTATATCTCCTCTGTCTAAAGCAGATTTAATCATATTGTAAGCAGCACGATCTTTTACACTACCGCCAGGGTTATTACCCTCCATTTTTAACAACAGCGTAATGTTTTTATTTGACACTAAATTATTCGCCTTAATTAAAGGTGTGTTTCCAATAAAATGCAACAAAGAATTCATCAGTTTTTAGATTTTAATTTCGTTTCAGATGTATGATATACTAATGTATTTTTTGGAATAGATGTGGTTATCCAAACATTACCACCAATAGTACAATTTTTACCAATAGTAGTTTCACCTCCTAAAATAGTTGCATTAGCATAAATGGTAACATCATCTTCAACCGTTGGGTGTCTTTTTTTGTTTTGCATGGCTTTCGATACTTGCAAGGCACCTAAAGTTACCCCTTGGTATATTTTTACATGATTTTTAATGATAACAGTTTCACCTATAACGATACCAGTACCGTGATCTATGAAAAAGTACTTGCCTATTTTGGCTCCAGGATTAATATCTATTCCTGTTAATCTATGAGCATATTCACTCATTAATCGAGGTATCAAAGGCATGTCAATCAAATAAAATTCATGACTAAATCGATATACTGCTATAGCATAAAAACCAGGATACGCCAAATAAACTTCTTCTATCGTTTTTGCTGCAGGGTCATTGTCTAAAATTTCTTGAGCATCTAAATTTAGATTTTCAATAATTTCAGGGAGTTTGTTTAAAAAGGTTTTCCAGATAATTTCACAAGAAACACCTGGTTCAAAACAGGCAATTGAAGTTATTTCATCAAAATCCTTTCCCAATTGTTTGATGTTTTCTGCTACAGAAATATTAGCATCAAAAAGTGTGTAAAATAGCTTGTCAGTAAAAGATTCAGTTTTTGTTTTAAGGCTGAAATCGAGATTAGGACTTTTTTTATGAACCTGTATTTTTTTAATTATAGTGTCTAATGGCATTTTTAGTATGATGTTAAATTGGTATTACTTAGTTTGTGAAAATTAGATTTCCTTACAAACTTCTGAAAAAGGAATTCTAAAACGTTCTCCATACACACCTTTAGGTTTTCTGATACCACAGCCAATTACCATATTAATTTCAGCACCAAAAGGCAAGTTCAATAAACGTTTAATTCTTAAGGTGTCTGTACCTTCCATTGGGCAAGTGTCATAGTTGATAGCAGCCATGCTTAACATGAAAGTTTGTGCGGCCAAGCCTGCAGTTTTATGAGCAACTACACGTATGTCTTTAGCACGTACTTCTCTGTACATGGGTCTAAATAAACCGATAATAGTGAAGGCGAAATACTTGATCCAACCTAAAAGTCCTAGAAAATCGGTATAAGTAAAGGGGATTAGTTTTCCATAATAGTTTCGAATTACTTTTTCTCTGCTACTTTGTTTTGATTTAGATTTAGGTGTGAACAACGTGTCAATATGTTTTAAATTAGCTTTTACTCGTTTTTTCCAAAGGTCTTTTCGAACGACTACAACGAGTAATTGTTGTGCGGTTTTAGCAGCATTTTGATGTAAACAGAGAGGAGCCATTTTATTCTTTATAGATGTAGAAGTAATGTGGTAGAATTCCCAAAGTTGCATATTACTACTGTTGGGTGCCAATACAGCTTGTTGAATACATTGCCTAACTTTTTCTGTATCAAGAACTTTTTTTTCATCAAAAATCCTTACTGAACGTCTGTAATTGATAGCTTCTGAAACACTCTTTTCTTGCATTTTTTATGGTTTTATTTTTGTGATTTTTGCATTCATGAATTTGAACCATAATGGAGGAATCAATGAAAGTAGCATCATACCAGGATAACCTGTTGGCATTTGTGGACTCTCAGGGTGCGATTTGAGTATCTGGTAAGGTTTACTTCCGTTGTAATGATGGTCTGAATGTCTTGACAAGTTAAAAAGTAGTAATTTACCAATGACATGATCTGAATTCCAAGAATGATAATGTTTTACTTTTTCATAACGACCCTGTGCATTTTTTTTGCGTAATAATCCATAATGTTCAATGTAATTCACGGTTTCAAGTAATAAAATACCGAATACAGCAGCTAAGATAAAACTGAATACTACAAACCATCCGAAGAAAAAATTTATGGTGAAAATAAGAATGATAGTAGCCATAGAATACAAAATCATTTTGTTTTGAAAACTGAAACTGTTTTTGCTTTTATTATGTAAACGTTTATTTTCTAATTGCCAAGCTTGTTTGTAGCTTGAAAAATGAGAACGTATCCAAAACAAATACAAAGGTTCATTAATTCTTGCAGTTGCTGCGTCGTTTGGAGTAGCTACATTAAAATGATGTCCTCCGTTATGGTAAGGTAAAAAATGAGTGTTTAAGGAGGTGAGTAACATCAATTCACCTAAAAATTGTTCTTTTTTATTTAATCGGTGTCCTAATTCATGACCTACATTTATTCCTAAAATACCACAGAGAACTCCCATTGAAGAAATTCTACCAATATATTCAGTAGTTGTTAATGGCTCTTGTATTGCATAAAAGAAGAAGAATAGTAAGCTTAATTGTGCAGGTACAGTTACATATAAAATCCAACTATAAATCTTATTTTCTTTTTCTTTTTTAGCGGTTTCTTTATCAAAATTTTCACGATCAATTTTAAAGAATAATTCTAAAAGAGGTATAAAACCAAATGCAATTAAAACAGGTGAAAAAGTTAAAATACCTTTTGATGAAAAAGAAATATATGCAGTGATAGGTAATATAAATACCAATAAATATTTTAACCGTTTCATTAGTTTTTCTTCTCTTTCTCTGAGTCTGACGAATTAAAATTCATTTCTTGAAAAATTGAATTTGAAAGATTGTCAAATTTCCCTTCTTTAACATATTTTCTTACACGTTGCGGATCAAAATTCCCATTCAAATAAAATACAGAGTTGTTTTTATTTCCATTTTTGTAAATAATAATCTCTTTTACCACATCTTTCCTTTCTCTAAGGCTAATCAGGGTTCTTTTTTTATCTTCATTTTTCCGATAAACTTCAACAAAACTATTGGTGGTTAAATTGTTAATTTGACTGCTAATAAGTTTACTTTCTGTGTCAGTTTTCGGACTCAATTGAATGTATCTAATTTCTCTAACATTACCCATAAAATTATTCATTTCACCAGAGGTATTTCTCAGCAAGCTGAGTAGATAATTTGGGACTTGCACCGCAGTTACATTCGCATCGTTTTTATGCATATTGTAAAAACTATTGATAGAGTTGTAGCTGCCACAAGAAGATAAGAGTGCTGTTAATAGTAAAATAGTGTATTTTTTCATTTGATTTTTATTTTTTATAAAACTACAAAAATAAATTTAGAGCAAATTCTTGCTTTTTAATAAAATATTTTAAATATTTGTTGCTCAGAATATGAAAACATTAAACAACATATTAATTGTCATTATTAGTTCTATAAAGGATTGATGCAGATAGTTATTGTAAACTATATAGCCTGTGTCAATTCTGATACAGGCTTTTTTTATACATTGGCTATAACAACAGAAAAGGTGTAACAATCTGATAATTAAAGAAGTGTGAAAATATTTTAATATTGAGTTTAATGTGTTAAAAGTAAAGGGACTAAAGAATAGTCATGTAAAATTTATTTTTGATAATTCTAATGTCTAAATTAGACATAGTAAAAGAATACAAAAGGATAATAATGATAAATAAATACAGTAAAACGGTAACGCAAGACCCAACGCAACCAGCAGCACAAGCGATGTTGTATGCTATCGGACTCACAGAAGAAGATTTGCAAAAAGCTTTTGTTGGGATAGCCAGTACAGGTTATGAAGGGAATCCGTGTAATATGCATTTGAATGACTTGGCGAAATTTGTGAAAAAAGGAACGCAAGAAGCCGATTTGGTAGGCTTAATTTTTAATACCATTGGTGTAAGTGATGGTATTTCTATGGGTACACCAGGGATGCGTTACTCCTTACCATCTCGTGATATTATTGCAGATTCTATGGAAACCGTTGTGCAAGCCATGAGTTATGATAGTTTAATTACTGTGGTAGGATGTGATAAGAATATGCCAGGAGCCTTAATTGCCATGTTGCGTTTAAACAGACCTTCTATTTTAGTGTATGGTGGTACTATTGCTTCTGGTTCATATAAAGGAGAAAAATTAGATATCGTTTCTGCATTTGAAGCATGGGGAAGTAAGGTGGCAGGTACCATGAATGAAACTGATTATAAAAATATTGTTAAAAATGCCTGTAATGGTGCTGGTGCTTGTGGTGGTATGTACACTGCAAACACTATGGCGTCTGCTATTGAAGCTATGGGGATGGCATTGCCTTACAATGCATCTAACCCTGCTCAGAGTTGGGAAAAAGAAACAGAGAGTGTGTTGGCTGGTAAAGCGATACGTCATCTCTTAGAGAAAGATATTAAACCCTTAGATATTGTTACTAAAAAATCACTAGAGAATGCAGTGCGTTTAGTGACTATTTTAGGTGGTTCTACTAATGCTGTATTGCATATTCTAGCAATAGCTAGAGCTGCGGATATTGAATTTACTTTGGCAGACTTTCAGCGTATTAGTGATACTACTCCGTTTTTAGCCGATTTAAAACCTAGTGGAAAGTACTTGATGGAAGATGTACATGAAATTGGAGGTATCCCTGCTGTATTAAAATATTTACTAGAAAAAGGATTGATTCATGGCGATTGTTTAACCGTTACCGGAAAAACATTGGCAGAAAATTTAAAGGATGTACCTGAATTATCAGAAAATCAAGAAGTCATCAAACCTATAGAAAATCCTATTAAAGTGACTGGGCATTTACGGATGTTGTATGGCAATCTTGCTCTGGAAGGTTCTGTAGCGAAAATTACAGGAAAAGAAGGGCTAGTTTTTATAGGAAAAGCTAAAGTTTTTGAAGGAGAGTTTGCTGCAAATGACGGTATTAGAGACGGTAAAGTGGAAAAAGGAGATGTAATAGTGATCCGTTATGAAGGGCCAAAAGGAGGGCCGGGGATGCCAGAAATGTTAAAACCTACTGCAGCTATTATGGGTGCAGGTTTAGGTAAAGATGTAGCCTTGATTACTGACGGTCGTTTCTCTGGAGGCACGCATGGTTTTGTAGTTGGACATATCACACCAGAAGCACAAGAAGGCGGGGCTATTGCTTTACTAAAAGATGGTGATGAAATTACCATCAATGCAGAAACCAATACTATTTCGGTTGATTTATCTGATGAAGAATTGGCTACAAGAAAAGCCGACTGGAAACAGCCTGAATTAAAATTTAATAAAGGCGTATTGTATAAATATGCAAAAACAGTTTCATCAGCATCAGAAGGATGTGTAACGGATGAGTTTGAATAAAGAATAAAAGCCCTTTCCTTCGGAAAGTCCCGAGACTTCGGGAGGGATAGGAAAAAAATAAAGTATGAGCACACAAACAAAAACGGTTAAAAAACCAAGTTCAGTAAAAGCAGTAAAAATTTCTGGTGCAGAAGCAATAATTAAATGTTTATTAGCTGAAGAGGTTGATTTAATGTACGGATATCCTGGCGGTGCAATTATGCCTGTCTATGATAAGTTGTACGGTTATCAAGAACAACTGCATCATGTTTTAACACGTCACGAACAAGGAGCTACACATGCCGCACAAGGTTATGCTAGAGTTACTGGTAAAGTAGGTGTGGCCATGGCAACTTCTGGTCCTGGGGCTACCAATTTAGTGACTGGTATTGCAGATGCTCAGATAGATTCTACGCCATTGGTCTGTATTACAGGTCAGGTAGCTAGTCATTTATTAGGTTCTGATGCTTTTCAAGAAACTGATATTATTGGTATTTCTACGCCTGTTACCAAGTGGAATTATCAAATTACTAAAGCCAGTGAAATTCCTGAAATATTAGCCAAAGCATTTTATATTGCACGTTCTGGAAGACCAGGGCCAGTACTGATAGATATTACTAAAGATGCTCAGTTTGAAGAAATAGAATTCCACTATAAAAAATGTACTTCTATACGTAGTTATAGAGCGATACCTAAAATAGATATGAGTAGTATTAAAGCTGCTGCTGATATTATTAATAAAGCAAAAAAACCAATGATTGTTTTTGGTCAAGGTGTTATTTTAGGGAAAGCAGAAGCGGTATTTAAAACCTTTATTGAAAAAGCAGGTATTCCATCTGCTTGGACATTATTAGGCTTATCAGCATTACCAACAGACCATCCATTAAATATAGGAATGGTAGGAATGCATGGTAATTACGCACCTAATAAGTTAACAAATGAATGTGATGTGTTGATTGCTATCGGAATGCGTTTTGACGATCGTGTAACGGGCGATTTAAATAGATATGCTAAACAAGCAAAAGTGATTCATTTTGATATTGATCCAGCAGAGATTGATAAAAATGTAAAGACTGATGTGGCTGTGCTGGGTGATGCCAAAGAAACCTTAGCTGAAATCACAAAGCTTGTCAATAAAACTACGCATGATAAATGGTTGCAAGAGTTTAAAGATTTGTATGCCATTGAGTATAGAGAAGTGATTGAAAAAAGTATGTTTCCTGACAGTGATGGTTTAACGATGACGGAAGCTATTGAAGAAATAAATAAAGCAGGTAATAATGATGCCGTAATCGTATCAGATGTTGGTCAAAACCAAATGTTTGCCTGTAGATATGCAAAATTTAATCAGAGTAAAAGTAGTGTTACTTCTGGAGGTTTAGGTACTATGGGCTTTGCATTACCAGCAGCTATTGGAGCCAAAATGGGAGTTCCCAACAGAGAAGTAGTTGCTATTATGGGCGATGGAGGTTTTCAGATGAATATTCAAGAATTAGGTACTATTTTTCAAACAGAAGTAGCTGTTAAAGTTGTTGTTTTAAATAATAGTTTTTTAGGAATGGTGCGTCAATGGCAAGAATTATTTTTCGACAAACGCTATGCTTCTACAGTAATGCATAACCCTGATTTTATTAAAATAGCAGAAGGTTATGGTATGGAAACTCAAAAAGTTTCAAAGCGAGAAGATTTAGCCGAAGCTGTAGAAAAAATGATGCGTTCAAAAAAAGCATATTTCTTAGAAGTGGTTATAGAACAAGAAGATAATGTGTTTCCTATGATACCAACAGGAGCAAGTGTTTCAGATGTAAGAT
>CAYRZY010000077.1:0-12031 GCA_964428855.1 uncultured Flavobacteriaceae bacterium | reverse complement strand
TTTTCAAAGATACAACGCAAAAATTAAAAAGCACAACCTGAAGGTAAAGGTTGCTGTGTTTCTAATGCTTTTGCAAAGTCTTTTTCAGTAGTAAAAGTTGTAAATCCATTAACTACAGAACCTTTAAAAGTTTGAGTCCCGTAGCTAGAAGTATTCATATGAGCTCTGACAATCACAATTTGATCTTTTGCAATATTTACAATTCCTCCAGAACGAACAAAAGGTTGTTCGTTAACATGGCTATGACTTAGTACTCTGCGGTAAATTAAATCGCCGTCTTCAGAAAGCACTTCCCACCAGTTTGCGTACTGACTACAACCTTTATCAGGACTTTGAATACCAACCTTAAAGGTATAAGAATTTTCATTTCCTGTGGCTTCAACAGAAACAATAGCTGCAAAGCCATCCTTTTGAGGCTCAATACTAATGTCATTATCGGTATTAGAACTACATGAAACAAATAAAATAAGTACTAAGGCTACGGTATTAAATTTTTTATAAAAGATATTTTTCATCGAATATTGGTTTTAACTAAGCAAATATAGATTAAGTCATTGCACTTATTGAAACGGATTAAAATAGTTACCAAAGAGTTTCTAAATTGTAATACAATATAAAATATAGTTGTAATTTAATAATAATCCTTACAAAAAACATAAATGAATTACACCCCCGAATTTAAGGGTATTTAATCAACGGATTCAAGTGTTTCTATAAACACAATAAACACATATATTTGTATGTTATATTTAGGTAAATTACCACTATTAAAATTCAAACTTTTTTTTATGAAAATTTTAGCTCGTTTTTTTTATGTAAGTCTTCTAATTTTAGTTGTTTTCTCATGTAAAAAGAAGCATCCACAAGAAGACACTGACAATCTATTTAAGTTTAAAGAATACATCTATTATACAACCTCTGGTGTAGTTTCTGTTACTGAATCAATACAAGTAGGTTTAGCTAAAGAGGTTGATGATTGGCAGTCAGGTCAAGAAATACCAGAGAATAGTATTTCTATTTCTCCGTCTGTTAAAGGAAAAATAACAGCATTAAATTCTAGAACCTTAGTTTTTAAGCCGAATGAAAATTTAAAACCAGAGACTGAATACACAGTCAGTGTTAATTTATCAAAAATATACAATAACATTCCTTCAGAGTTTAAAAACTATACATTCAAGTTTAAAACTATACAACCAAATTTTGCTATTAACACTAATAATTTACAATCGTACAGCAAAGAATGGCAATACATAGAAGGTGTTTTAAGATCTGCTGACGTATTACCACTAGAAACCGTTAAAAAGCTGCTTAGCGTTACTCAAAAAGGGAAACCAGTTACAGTAAAGTGGTTGCCAGTAGCTCAATCATCTTCGGTGTATCAATTTAAAATTGACAGCATCCATCGTTTAAAAGATGATTCTGAAATTGAAATCAATTGGTCTGGTAAGAAATATGGTATCGAGAATGAAGGTTCTGCAAAAAGAAAGATACCTGGCGTTAGTAATTTTACCATTGTAAATATTGATGTAATTCAGTCTCCAGAGCAACATTTATCCATAAATTTTTCAGATCCAATTAAAAAGCAACAAAACTTTAAAGGATTGGTAGCTATTGATGGTTCTAGAAATTTAAAATATGTGGTAGATGGTAATGTTTTGAAAGTCTATCCGTCAGGACGCGTAAAAGGCAATGTAAAAGTTGATATTTTCCAAGGTATAAAAAATATTTATGGGTATAAATTTAAAAAAACATTTTCAGAACAAATTGCTTTTGAAGAGCTAAAACCAGCGGTTAGATTGATAAGTAATGGCGTTATTTTACCAAATTCTAGTAATCTAAACTTCAATTTTGAAGCGGTAAACTTAAAGGCAGTTGATGTAAGAGTCATTAAAATATTTGAGAATAACATTTTACAGTTCTTACAAGAAGAAAACCTTAATGGTGTTGATAGGTACAGCATTAGAAGGGTTGGTCGTCGTGTTGCTAAAAAAACAATGACTTTGACCAATACAGGTATTGAAAACGATGGCAAATGGAAAACCTATGCTATTGATTTGTCAAAAATGATTAAAGCAGATCCAGGAGCCATTTATAGAATTGAATTGAGCTTTAAAAAGAGTTATTCATTATACACTTGTGATGGCAGTCAAACGGTTACCAATAGTGAAGATAATGAGGACTATTATGAAGATGAGGATTATTACGAAGACGATTATTATGAAAATGACAGTGATGTAGCTTTGTCGGAAGACGAAGAAGAACGTGAAGAACAATATTGGGACAACCTTGTGTACAGCTATGCCAATAATAGATATTACGATTGGGATGATAGGCAAAACCCTTGTAAAGAAGCCTATTATCACAATGAAGACCATATTATATCTACCAATATTATGGCGACTAACTTAGGTGTGATAGCTAAAAAAGGAGAAAATAAATCGTATCATTTTGCCGTTACCGATATTTTAACCACGAATCCTATTGCAGGAGCTCAGGTAAAACTTTATAATTTTCAACAACAAGAAATTGGGACTGTAAAAACTGATGGACAAGGTTTTGCGGTCTATAAAGCTGATAGAAATGCTCATTTTGCTGTGGTTTCAAATGCAAATAACAAAACCTATCTAAAATTAAATGATGGCTACTCTTTATCCTTGAGTAAGTTTGATGTTTCGGGTAAACAATTACAAAAAGGATTGAAAGGCTATATTTATGGCGAACGAGGTGTTTGGAGGCCTGGAGATAGTATTCACTTGACTTTTGTCTTGAATGACAACGCGAATAAATTGCCTAAAAACCATCCTGTTCGTTTAGAAATTACGGATCCACATGGAAAACTAACTCATAAATTAGTTACTATTGAAGGTGTAAACGGATTCTATAAATTTACCGTTGTCACGGATGAGAACTCAGCTACAGGAAACTGGAGTGCAAAAATAAGCGTAGGTGGAGCGACTTTTCACAAAAGGATAAAGGTAGAAACCGTAAAACCAAACCGTTTAAAAATTGCCATTGATTTTGATGACGAAATTCTAAAAGTGAACACACCAATTAACGGTAAACTTAATGTAAAATGGTTGCACGGTGCAGATGGTAAAAACTTAAAAGCAGAAGTAAAAGCAAAATTTACAAGTACTTCAACAGCTTTTAAAAAATATCCTAAATATGTATTTTCTGATCCGACACGATCTTTTACACCAGAAGAAATAACCATTTTTGACGGACGCTTAGATGGTGAAGGAAATGCAACTTTAAGCAAAAGATTAAGTTTTAATAATGAAGCTCCAGGTATGTTAAAAGCCTCGTTTTTAACCAGAGCTTTTGAAAATGGAGGTGATTTTTCTATGGATGTAATTACCAAAAATTTCGCACCATATGATGCTTTTGTAGGTTTACAATCGCCTAAACCTAGGGCTTATGGCTCATTTTTTACAGATGAAGATGTTCATTTTGACATTGTTACTGTAAATGATAAAGGTAATCCTATTGCTAGAAAAGGAATAGAAATAAAAATATATAAAATTGAATGGCGTTGGTGGTGGAATTCATCTTATGATGACCTAGCCTCTTATGTCGGTAGTGAATACCATAAACCAGTAAAATCAATGACTGTCAACACCAATACTTCTGGTAAAGGACGTTTTAAAGTGAATATTACTGATGATGAAGGAGGACGATATTTAATTCGTGTATTTGATCCTGAAAGTGGTCATGCCACAGGTAGAACGGCATATTTTTACAAAGATTGGTGGAAAAGACCTGCAGGTAGCGATGCTCAGGCAGCAACTATGCTAGTATTTTCATCTGATAAAGACGATTATAAAGTAGGTGAAAAAGCGAAGATAACATTTCCTTCTGGTACGGTTGGTAGAGCGTTAATTAGCATAGAAAACGGAACAGAAGTGCTAGACCAACGTTGGGTGAAGACTCAAAAAGGAGAAACAACTATAGATATTCCTATCACCAAAGAAATGGCACCAAATGTATTTGTAAATATTTCATTATTACAACCACACGCTTCTACAGCAAACGATTTACCGATACGACTTTACGGTGTAATTCCACTGATGGTTAAAGATCCTAAAACAATCTTAGAACCTCAAATTACCATGCCAAAAGTAGTACGTCCTGAAGAAAAATTCACGGTAAAAGTAAGTGAAAAACAAGGCAAAGCTATGACCTATACCTTGGCTGTAGTTGATGATGGCTTACTTGATTTAACACGATTTAAAACACCAAATGCTTGGGATGAATTCTATAGTAAAGAGGCTTTAGGTGTAAAAACTTGGGATATTTTCGATGATGTGATTGGTGCTTATGGCGGTAGTATTGAACAAATCTTCGCAATAGGTGGTGATGAAGATGCTGAATCTAAACAACCTAAAAAAGCAAATAGATTCAAACCTGTAGTCACTTATTTAGGACCTTTTACCCTTAAAAAAGGAAAAAGTCAAACTCATGAGATTTTAATGCCTAAATATATTGGTTCAGTGCGAACCATGGTTATTGCTGGCGATAATTCTCAAGCAGCGTATGGAAATGTGCAAGAAACAACGCCAGTACGTAAACCTTTAATGGTATTATCCTCGCTTCCGCGGAAGCTAAGCCCTGGTGAAAAAGTAACCTTACCTGTTACTGTTTTTGCGATGGAGAAGAAAATTAAAAATGCAACGATTAGCTTGAAATTGAGTAAAGGAATTACCGTTGTTGGTCAAAAAACACAATCAGTATCCTTTGCCAAACCAGATGAAAAAATGGTATACTTTGAATTAGATGTTAGTAAAGCTCAAGGTATTGCAACTATTGAAGTCTTGGCATCCGGTAACGGTGAAAAGTCATCGTATAAAGTTGAAATTGACATTGTAAATCCGAATCCGATAAGTTCCACTTCTAAAGTTATTATTTTAGAACCAAATGTAACTAAAACTATTGATTTTAGCACATTCGGAGTTGCAGGCACAAGCAAAGCTGAAGTAGAATTTTCTACCTTACCACCGATGGATTTTACAGGCAGGTTGAAATATTTAATCCGCTATCCACATGGTTGTATTGAACAAACCACCTCAAGTGGTTTTCCACAATTATATTTGACAGATATTTTAGATTTAACGTATGATAAAAAACAGGATATCACGAATAATATAAAGAAAACAGTTACACGTTTGGGTAAATTCCAAACACCAAGTGGAGGTTTAGGTTATTGGATGGGAAATAAAACTGCAGATGATTGGGGAACGAGTTATGCAGGTCATTTTATGTTAGAGGCACAGAAAAAAGGCTATCAAATGCCATTGACATTTATGAATAATTGGTTGAAATATCAGCAAGAAGCCGCTAGAACTTGGAGAGCTAGTTATAAAAGATACAATACAGACTTGGCTCAAGCGTATCGTTTATACACCTTGGCATTGGCTGGTCATGCCGATTTAGCTTCTATGAATAGGTTGCGTGAATTTGATGAATTGTCTAATGACGGAAAATGGCGATTGGCAGCAGCTTATGCATTGGCAGGTCAAAAAGGAGTTGCCAAAAAAGTTGCCAATACCGCGAATATCAATTTTGAATCTAGAAATTACGATTATTACACGTATGGTTCTACCAACAGAAATAGAGCAATGGCACTAGAAACAATGGTAATGACAGGAAGTCCTAAAGCTAGAGAAATGTCAGAATATATAGCAAAACAATTGTCTTCTAGCCGTTGGATGAGTACTCAAACCACAGCGTATAGTTTATTAGCCATGTCAAAAATGGTTGAAATAGGTGGTGGTAAAGAGTTGAATGTACAATTCAGTAATAATAACGGTAAATCAACAACTATCAAGACGCCAAAATCGATAGCCCAAAGAAAATTAAGCATTGTTAATGGCGAGAATAGTTTAAAAGTGGTCAATAATAAAGCAAATACGGTTTATGTAAGCCTATTGAATTCAGGAGTATTACCTTTGGGTGATGAATTGGCAGAAAAACGGAATTTGAGTATTCAAGTTTTATATACTGACACCAATGGAAACCGTATAGATGTGAATCAATTGGCTCAGGGTACTGATTTTAAAGCCACCGTTACGGTTAGTAATTTAAAATACGAATGGGTTAGAAACATTGCTTTGACAGAAATTTTCCCATCAGGATGGGAAATTCTCAATACTCGTTTTACGGATTATGGTGATGCTACCACAAGTCAAGCTAAATTTACTGATATTAGAGATGATAGAGTTAATTTTTACTTTGATTTAGGTAGACAAAAATCAAAAACCTTTAGCGTACAGTTGAATGCTTCTTATTTAGGAAAATACTATCTTCCCGGAATACAAGCAGAAGCCATGTATGACAACGATTACTTTGTAAGAACTAAAGGTAAATGGATTGAAGTGGTGAAGTAATCCTCTCCCCTCCCGAAGTTTCGGGACTCTCCGAAAAAAAGGGGTTTAAACGTAAAAATTTTAAATTAGCGTAAAGGATTAAAGGCGAAAGGGTGAAAATTAAAGTTAGAATGAGTAATACACACAACATAAAACACTTAGAACAACAAAGAAAAGAACTTCGAAAAAGCCTAGCCCCAGCAAAGGCTATATTGTGGAAACATTTGCAAGATCAACAGTTTAAAGGAAGAAGGTTTAGAAGGCAACATAGTATTAAAAATTATATAGTTGATTTTTATTGTGCTACAGAAAAACTTATCATTGAGCTTGATGGAGATGCCGTTCTTTTAAATCATACACAACAGGATTATGAAGAAGAACGCATTCATAACATAGAAAAATTAGGACCTACAATAGTTCATATTGAAGATATATTAGTTCTTGAGAGTATAGATGAGGTTTTGGAAAAAATTAGTAGTTATTTTAAAAATGAATAAACACCCTATCTTTTGCTCAGAAAAAATCCACCTCTCATATAAAAATGGGATTTAATCTTTTTTTAGGGTTAAAGACGGAAGTGTAAACAGTCGGGTAGAATAAAAATGAAAATAACAGACCTTATCAAAAGAAACAAAGTAAAGAGTATTCTTTTAGCCATCCTTTTAATTTGGTATTACTTCAGCCTACCTAAACAACTCTTTAACGAACCTACATCAACAGTCATTGAAAGTGATAAAGGAGAATTATTAGGAGCACAAATTGCCACAGATCACCAATGGCGTTTTCCGTATAATGATAGCATTCCACTAAAATTTAGTGAATGTATTGTTACTTTTGAAGATGCTTATTTTTATAGGCATCCTGGTTTTAATCCAATTTCAATTGCAAAAGCCTTTTGGAAAAATATGCAGTCAGGTTCCGTAAAACGAGGAGGAAGTACGCTGACACAGCAAGTTATTCGTTTATCCCGTAAAGGAAAAAGAAGAACATATTTTGAAAAAGGGATAGAAATCATTTTAGCCACACGTTTAGAGTTGAGGCATAGTAAGAGTGGTATTTTAGCATTGTATGCTTCTAACGCTCCTTTTGGAGGAAATGTAGTGGGTTTAGACATGGCCTCTTGGCGTTATTTTGGTAGGAATTCACACAATTTATCATGGGCAGAAAGTGCAACTTTAGCGGTATTGCCAAATGCTCCAAGCTTGATATATCCTGGTAAAAACCAAGAACGACTGCTAAAAAAACGGAATAGACTTTTAAAAAAGCTATTTGAAGAAAAAACAATTGACCAATTGACCTACGAATTGGCAATTCAAGAAGAATTACCACAAAAACCTTATTCGTTACCTCAAATTACACCGCATTTACTACAAAAGGTAACTAAAAAACATACAGGAAAAAGAGTAAAAACATCAGTAAAAAAAGCCTTACAACAACGCGTTAATTCTATTGTTAAAAATCATTACAATCATTTAAAACAAAACAAAATTTACAATATTGGCGTATTAATTTTAGATGTAAAAACCAGAAAAGTATTGGCTTATGTTGGTAATTCTCCTACAGACAAAGGGCATCAAAAAGATGTTGATGTTGTTGATAAACCTAGAAGTACAGGCAGTATTTTAAAACCATTTTTATATGCAGCCATGCTAGATGCTGGTGAAATTTTACCCCAAACCTTGGTGGCAGATGTGCCTACACAGATTGCGAATTACAGTCCAAAAAATTTTAATTTAGAATACGATGGTGCAGTGCCAGCAAGCAGAGCCTTATCAAGGTCTTTAAATGTGCCCGCAGTTAGGATGCTACAACAGTTTGGGTTGGATAGGTTCTATCATTATGTAAAAAAAATTGGCTTGACAGATATTAAACATGGTGCCAATCACTACGGATTGTCACTGATTTTAGGCGGTGCAGAGAGCAATTTATGGGATTTATGTAAAAGTTATGCCGCCATGTCATCAACCATCAATCATTATGATGAAACACAAGGTAAATATTATAAAAACGAATTTGTATCACCAACTTTTTTAGAAAATACAACCATTGATTTCGGTGAAGTGTCTACTGAAAAAACCATATTCGATGCTGGTTCTGTTTATTTAACGTATCAATCATTGAAAGAAGTAAATAGGCCTGAAGGAGAAGAAAATTGGCAATTTTTTGATTCCTCTAAAGAAATAGCATGGAAAACAGGGACCAGTTTCGGCTTTAGAGATGCTTGGGCTATTGGTTCAACCAAAGATTATGTGGTGGGTGTTTGGGTAGGGAATGCTGACGGTGAAGGTAGACCCGGTTTGGTAGGCTTGTCAACTGCAGCACCTATTTTATTTGATGTGTTTAATGTCTTACCAAAAAGCAAGTGGTTTACCAAGCCTTTTGATGAGTTAGAAAAGATAGTTATATGTAGAAAAAGTGGGTATAGAGCATCAGAAATTTGTGAAACAAAAGATTCTGTTTTTGTACAAAGATCAGGACTTAGAACCAAGGCTTGTCCGTATCATTTATGGGTACATTTAGATGAAAACGAACAGCATCAGGTGAATTCTTCTTGTTATCCTCTAAATAAAATGAAACATACCAGTTGGTTTGTTTTACCTCCACTATTAGAATTCTATTATCAGCGTAAAAACCCTAATTATCAAACGTTACCATCCTTTAAAAATGGATGTAACACCAGTAATAAAGCGGTAATGGACTTTATTTATCCTAA
The DNA here is from genome assembly GCA_964428855.1 of uncultured Flavobacteriaceae bacterium. GTDB lineage: Bacteria > Bacteroidota > Bacteroidia > Flavobacteriales > Flavobacteriaceae > Aureibaculum. The sequence continues at coordinate 2,956 of CAYRZY010000077.1, read as the reverse complement.
AGAAAAAGTTAAAATATTTTTACCTAAAGATTTTAACGAACAAACCAATGAGTTGGTTTTTAAACTGGCTCACACCCTTTCTAATAGTAAAGTTTTTTGGTATTTAGATACAAAATATGTGGGTACTACTCAGACTTTTCATGAAATGAGTTTTATCCCTAAAAAAGGGAAGCATACCATTACTGTTATTGATGAATTAGGAAATGAATTGAAGCGATTTATAGAAATTACAGATTAACTTTTGAAGAGAGTTCCTATAAAATGTAGTACCTTGCTGTTTTAAATAACTCTAACTATCCAACCTGTGTTAAAGACTGTATTAGTTGATGATGAAATCAACGCACTCGAAGCTTTAGAATGGAAACTAAATCGTTATGTTGATGAACTTGAGATCATTAAATGTAATTCACCAAAAGAAGCTATACAAATTATAGAAAAAGAAAAACCAGATTTGGTTTTTTTAGATATTGAAATGCCAGAAATAGATGGTTTTACATTATTACAGCATTTATCATATACGAATTTTGATCTTATTTTTACTACAGCACATGATGAGTTTGCTTTAAAAGCAATTAAAGTTTCTGCGATAGATTACTTATTAAAACCTGTTGATAAAGACGAGTTGATCCGTGCCGTAGAAAAAGTAAAAGCATCACGTAAAGGCAATAAATTAGAAGAAAAACTACAATCATTATTTGCGAATCTTAATGAGAAAAATGAAAAAATTAGTATTGCAGCAGATGGTAGAATTTTTTTATTAGAAAAAGATGATGTGATTATGCTAAAATCTGATAAAAGCTACACCACTATTTATTTAAGAGAAAAGAAAACCATATTGGTGACTAAAACTCTCAAAGAGGTTGAGAAAAAGTTCCAATACCCTGCCTTTTTTAGAGTACATGCTTCTTATTTAATCAACATGAATCATGTGAAAGAATACTCAAAAAGTATGGGCGGTATCTTAACTATGAGTGATGGTTTAGAGGCTGGTGTTAGTAGAAATAAGAAAAACGAATTGTTAGAAAAACTTCTATAAAGTGTTATTAGATTTTAGCTCTGAAATATACGCATGGATAAGAGGAGCCATTTTATTTGTTGCGATATACAATTTGGTACTTTATTTTTTGAATAAGAATAAGCAACACCTATATTATAGCTTATTTTTAGCTTGTTTTTTTAGTTACTTTTTTAAAAACATAAGCAATGGTACTTTTGAATTTGTTTATGATTATCTAAATTACTCATTATTGTTTTTTGGTGTTGTAGCTTATATTTCTTTTGCTAGAGAAGTGTTAGAAACCAAAAGAATGATTCCTGAATGGGATCAATCAATAGTGTTGGTTATGAAATCAATTTTTATAGCTGCCTTTGTTTTTATTTTGGTTCAAATATTTTTTGGTTCAAGTGTTCAAGAAAAACTCTTTGTTTTTTTAATGCCAATTTTTGCTGTTTTTGCCATTTTGACGTATACCGTTCTTACAAAAATTGAAGGTAAACACGTTACTTATTTTATTATCGGATCTTTATCCTTTTTAGTTTTAACAGCATCTAGCTATTTGATAAAACAATTTTTAGGAGATAATTATTTAGAGGGACTAGGTTTTCAACCCAAATTTTTAATGTATTTGGGTGCTGTGATAGAAATGATGATGACGGCTTTAATTATTGGAAATAAATTAAAGCTTTTAGAGAGAAATAAAATTGAAATTGAAAACGATTTGGCTCTAAAAATCAAAGAAATAGCAGATATGAAAATGACGGTTTTACAGACACAAATGGATCCTCATTTTTTGTACAATTCACTAAACTCAATAAATAATTTTGTATTACAATACGATAAAGAGAAAGCATCAGACTATATCACAAAATTTTCAAGACTAATTAGAGAAATTTTAAAAAATTCAACCAGTTTGACTGTTCCTTTAAATGATGATTTAGAGGTTTTAGGTTTGTATATAAAACTAGAGCAAATGAGAATGTCTGGCGGCTTTGATTATGTGTTAACTATAGATGAAAACATAAATTTAAGAGAAATTCAAGTCCCCCCTTTATTTATGCAACCTTTTATAGAAAATGCTATTTGGCACGGCTTTGCTAATAGAAAAGAATATAAAGTAATTAGTTTGTCTATTTATAATCAAGAAGATAGTATTCTGTGTGAAATTATTGATAACGGAGTAGGGATTAAAGAATCTGAAGCTAAAACAGTAAAATTGAAATCGACCAGAAAACCATTCGGATTAAAAGCTTCTGAAGATCGAATCAAACTACTACATGAAAATAAAAATGTATATGTAATTATTGAAGATATTACAGATGAAAATAATACAGGAACTAAAGTAACGATTAAGTTTCCTAAAAAAATACAGGTTAGTTCTACCTTGTAATCTGAGTTTGACCTAAGGTTTTTAACCACGATTAAGTAATAATCAATACCTTTGGCAGGAATATTTTTAAGCATGAACAAAAAACTTTTTCTATTTTTCGTTTATCTATCCACTTTAAGCTGGTCACAAACTGATTTTAGTGCAAATTGGGAAGACTTTTACTCTTATAATAATGTTAAGGATTTTGTCAAGGTCGGTTCAAAGATTTATGCAATAGCTGACAATGCTGTTTTTATTTATAATGAAGACAGCCAAGAAATAGAAAAACTATCGTCAATACAAGGACTATCAGGAGAAATCACTTCAAGTATTTATTATAGTGACACGCATGAAAAAATAATAATAGGCTACCAAAACGGTTTACTTGAAATTATTGATGCTGAAGGAAAAATTACCTTAGCGAATGATATTCAACGCTTAAGTATTACTGGCGAAAAAGCAATCAAACACATTACTGAATATAATAATAAACTCTATTTTTCAACACCTTTTGCCATTGTTGTTTATGATATAGAAAAATCTGAATACGGAGATACTTATTTTATAGGAGACAATTCATCAGTGATAAA
>CAYRZY010000076.1:0-12153 GCA_964428855.1 uncultured Flavobacteriaceae bacterium | reverse complement strand
AAAAATGAAATTGATGATGATCGTTTTACATTAATCCATGAAAATTTTAGACACCTAAAAAGATTTTTAAGGTTTTACGGTGTAAAAAAAGTGGATGGAATTTTAGCAGATTTAGGAGTGTCATCACATCAATTTGATGAAGCAAGTAGAGGTTTTTCTACACGTTTTGATGCTGATTTAGATATGAGGATGTTTAAAGGTTTGAAAAGAACCGCTGAGCATGTCGTAAATAAGTATAGTGAAGGGCGGTTGAGTGATATTTTGTTTATGTATGGTGATTTAAGGAATTCAAGAGCCTTAGCTAAGCAAATTATAGAAAGTAGAAATGAAACACCTATCCGAACAAGTTTTCAATTGAAAGAGGCGTTGCAACGATTTTTACCCAAAAGTAAAGAACATAAAATATTAGCACAGATTTTTCAAGCCATAAGAATTGAAGTGAATGAAGAGTTAGAGGCGTTGAAAGAATTTTTATTACAAACAGAGGAGTTGTTAGATGCGGGAGGGAAGTTGAGTGTTATTTCTTATCACTCATTAGAAGATAGATTGGTGAAGCGGTATGTGAGAAGCGGATTGTTTGAGGGTGAGCCAGAAAAAGATTTTTACGGAAACATAACTGTTCCTTTTAAAAAAGGAAAATTAATTACTCCATCCGCAAAAGAAATTAAAGAGAATAATAGAGCAAGAAGTGCAAAACTAAGAGTAGCAACAAGATTATAATATGGCTAAGGTAAAGCAAACAATTTATGACATTTTAAAAGGAGGATTCTTGGTTGATGAGGGTGCTGCTAAAAATTGGTCTATGCTTGTTTTTTTGGCAGGATTGGCATTAGTAATGATTGCAAGTTCACATAATATTGATAGAAAGGTTCAGAAAATTGCAGTACTCAATAAAGAAATGAGAGAGCTGAGGTCAGAGTTTGTGTCTACAAGATCAGACTTAATGAAAGTTAAAATGGAGTCTGCCATTATTAGAAAATTAGAAAAAGAAGGCTTGTATGTAAGTGAATACCCACCACAAAAAATTGTAGTAAAAAATTAGATAAAATTGGCAATAGAAAAAAAGAACATACTGAATAGATTGTATTTGCTAGCAGGAGGTATGTTTTTGTTTGCTGTAGCGATAACGTATAAAATCATTGACATCCAGTTTTTGAACGGAGATTATTACAAACAAAAAGCTGAAAAATTAACAGTAAGAGATTTTGAAATTAAAGCCAATAGAGGTAATGTCTATACGTCAGACGGTAGTTTGTTGGCAACTTCAGTTACTCGGTTTGATATTAGAATGGATGCTGTTACGGTAACAAGTGAAAATTTTGAAGAAAACATTAAAGAGCTGAGTCAATCACTCTCAAAAATGTTGGGTAAATCAGCGGGACATTACGAGAACTACCTCCGAAAAGGAAGAAAATCAAAAAACAGATATTTATTCATCACCCGAAATTTAAGTTATAACCAGTATTTAAGAATCAAGGCTTTTCCGATATTTAACTTAGGTATTTACAAAGGAGGTTTTATTGCTGAACAACGTACGGTAAGAGAACATCCTATTGGTAAAGTAGCTGAGCGTGCTGTGGGTTATGATGACTATAGGGGTAAGGTAGGTATTGAAGGTAATTTTTACGAGTATTTACGAGGTAAGAATGGTAAACGCCTCAAACAGCGTATTGCAAAAGGACAGTGGAAACCGCTCAACGACAATAATGAAATTGAGCCGATTGACGGTAGAGATATTATAACAACGATAGATTTAGATATTCAAGATTTTGCACATCATGCTTTGTTGGCTCAGTTAGAAAAATTTGAAGCAGAGCACGGTACGGTGGTAGTCATGGAAACCAAGACAGGTGAAATTAAAGCCATTTCAAATTTAGGAAGAAATAAAGAAGGTAAATATTACGAACGGTTGAATTATGCGGTTGGTGAATCTCATGAGCCAGGATCGACATTTAAGTTGATGAGTATGATGGTGGCTTTAGAGGCTAAAGTTATTGATACGTCAACGGTTATTGATACGGGTGACGGAACGTATAAAGTGTATAACAGAACAGTGAGAGATTCGCATAGAGGTGGTTATGGAAAAATTTCTGCAGGTCGAGTTTTTGAATTATCATCAAATGTTGGGGTTGTTAAAATTATTGAAAAATATTATGGTAAAAAACCTCAAAAATTTATTGATGCTTTAAATGCGATGGAGGTCGGTAACACTTTAAATCTCCCAATTAAGGGGGAAGGAAAACCAACATTGCCAAATCCGAGTGATAAGAACACGTGGTATGGAACATCTTTAGCTTGGATGACACATGGTTATGGTGTGTCAATGACACCGCTACAAACCTTAACTTTTTATAATGCTGTGGCTAATGATGGTGAAATGGTAAAACCACGCTTTATCAAAGAAATAAGAAAACAAGATAAGGTGGTTGAAACGTTTGAAAAAATAGTCATCAATCCAAAAATCTGTTCTCAAGAAACGATTGATAAGGTGAGAGCTTTGATGAAAAATGTAGTTAAAAACGGAACCGCTACAAATATTTACAATAAAAATTATGAGTTGGCAGGTAAGACAGGAACTTGTCAAACTGAATATTGGACAGGCAATACAAAATATATTTCCTCTTTTGCGGGTTATTTCCCTGCTGATAATCCAGAATATTCTTGCATTGTAGTTATCCATAAGCCAAATAAACACATCGGTTATTATGGTAATATAGTTGCTGCACCTGTATTTGAGAAGATTGCTCATAAAATTTACACCAAATCTCCTGTTTTAGACAGTATTAGTCAATTTAAAAAAACGCCTGAATTGATTGCTCAAAATTTTGAAAACTATAATGAATTGGCAAGAGAGAGTTATGAAACTATGCCAGATTTAAAAAACATGAATGGGATGGATGCTATAGCCTTATTAGAAAATTTAGGAATTAAAGTCCTTTTTAAAGGAACAGGTAAGGTTTTGTCTCAGTCCATTAAAGCAGGTGAAAAAATTAAAAAGAACGCAACAATACAATTGACACTTTCGTGAAAAAATTAAAAGACATATTGTATAAAGTAGCTGTTGAAGCTGTGTATGGAAGTACAGAGGTGTCAATAAATAAGCTTGTTTTTGATTCTAGAAAAGTAGTAAAAAATGATGTTTTTATTGCCTTGAAAGGTACAATGATTGACGCTCATCAATACATTTCTTCTGTTATTGAACAAGGGGTTTCTGTCATTGTTTGTGAAGATTTACCTGAAAATACATTAGAGAACATTGTCTATATCTTGGTGAAGGATTCTAAAGAAGCATTGGCTATTATGGCTGATAATTTCTATGGTAATCCGTCTCAACAATTAAAATTAATTGGAATAACTGGCACCAATGGTAAAACTACCATTGCTACATTATTATATGACTTGTTTAAAACAGCAGGATTTAAAGTTGGTTTATTGTCTACGGTGAAAGTATTGGTTGATAATGAAGAGTTTCCTGCAACACATACTACGCCAGATTCACTGATGATTAATCATTATTTAAAACAAATGGTTGATAGTGGTGTTACACATTGCTTTATGGAAGTGAGTTCTCATGGTATTCACCAAAAAAGAACAAAAGGATTGTTCTTTACTGGCGGAATATTCACCAACCTTTCTCATGACCATTTAGATTATCATAGCTCGTTTGCTGAATATAGAGATGTGAAGAAATCCTTTTTTGACGATTTGCCAAAATCAGCTTTTGCTTTGGTGAATATTGATGATAAAAATGGAGGTGTAATGTTGCAAAATACAGAAGCAAAACAATACACTTATGCGTTGAAAACGGTAGCAGACTATAAAGTTAAAATTATAGAAAATCAACTAAACGGTTTGTTGTTAAATATCAATACGCATGAAGTTTGGACAAAGCTCATTGGCAATTTTAATGCGTATAATTTATTGGCAATTTATGCAACTGCAAATCTTTTAGAGATTGAAGAGCTTGAGAGTTTACGGTTGTTAAGTGAGCTTGAAAGTGTAAGTGGTCGTTTTCAATACTTAGTTTCTGATCACGGTATTACAGCTATTGTTGATTATGCACATACGCCAGATGCCTTAAAAAATGTATTGGAAACCATAAATACAATTAGAACCTTTAATGAAAAGGTAATTACGGTTGTGGGTTGTGGCGGAGATAGAGACAAGACTAAGCGTCCGAAAATGGCACACATTGCTACACAATTATCCAATCAAACCATTTTTACTTCTGACAATCCTAGAAGTGAAGATCCGCAAACTATTATTGATGAAATGGAGGCGGGTGTTGCCCCTCAAAATTTCAAAAAATATATTTCCATTGTAGATAGAAAACAAGCCATCAAAACAGCAAGTTCTATGGCTGAAAAAGGAGATATTTTATTAATAGCAGGTAAAGGTCATGAGGCGTATCAAGAAGTTAATGGTGTAAGAACTCATTTTGATGATTACGAAACCATCACAGAAATATTAAAACAATTACAAAAGTAAATAGAAAACCTATAGATGTTATATTACTTATTTGAATATTTAGAAAAACATTACCAGCTTTCGGGAGCAGGCTTATTTCAATACATTTCATTTAGATCTGCGTTGGCTTTTGCGTTTTCCTTATTGATCTCTACCATTTTTGGAAAAAGGATTATTGATAAGTTAAGAAATCTTCAAGTCGGTGAGACTGTTAGAGATTTGGGCTTAGAGGGTCAAGTGCAAAAAGCAGGAACGCCAACTATGGGAGGTCTTATTATCATTTTGGCAACAATACTACCTGTACTGTTATTGGCTAAATTAGATAATATATATATCATCATTTTGTTGGTTACTACTATTTGGATGGGAGCTATTGGTTTTATTGATGATTATATAAAAGTATTTAGAAAAAACAAGGATGGTTTAAAGGGTAAATTTAAAGTGTTAGGTCAGGTTGGCTTAGGTGTGTTTGTTGGGTTGATGCTATATTTTTCACCACAAGTTGTTATCAAAGAAGAACTTAAAAATTCTAATGTAGCTCAAGTAGAGCAGTTTCAAACTGTAAATCCGTCAAGTTTATTTGGTAAAGAAGAAAAATCATTAAAAACAACCATTCCTTTTGTTAAAAATAATGAATTTGATTATTCAGTTTTAGTAAGCTGGATGGGTGACGAATATCAAGATTATGCATGGATTCCTTTTATGTTGGTTGTAATTTTTATCATCACAGCAGTTTCTAATGGAGCAAATTTAACAGATGGTATTGACGGACTGGCAGCAGGGTCATCAGCAATTATTGTGGTGGCTTTAGGTGTATTTGCGTGGATTTCTGGTAATATAATTTTCGCTAATTATTTGAATGTAATGTACATACCCTATTCTGGTGAAATGACCATTTTTATCAGTGCATTTGCAGGAGGTCTGGTAGGGTTTTTATGGTACAATACCTACCCTGCACAAGTTTTTATGGGTGATACAGGGAGTCTAACTGTAGGTGGTATTATTGCGGTTATAGCAATTTCAACGCGTAAAGAATTATTGATACCCATATTAGCAGGTATCTTTTTAGCTGAAAATTTATCGGTGATGTTACAAGTAAGTTACTTTAAATATACCCGAAAAAAATATGGTGAAGGCAGGCGTATCTTTTTAATGTCGCCGTTGCATCATCATTATCAAAAGCTAGGATATCACGAAAGTAAAATAGTCACTCGTTTTTGGATTATCGGAATCATGTTGGCGGTATTATCAATCATAACATTAAAGGTGAGGTAAACTCAACAAATATTGTTGTGTAAAGAATAAATATAATAGTGAAGAATATAGATAGAAATATAGAAGATGAAAATTTCCTTTTAGAAGGGTTAAGAGAGCGATTGGTAATTCTTGGTGGTGGTGAAAGTGGAGTGGGTACAGCTATGCTTGCACAAAAAAATATGTACGATGTCTTTGTATCCGATAAAGGTATAATTGCTGATAATTATAAAGAAGTTCTTATACATAATGACATTCTTTTTGAAGAAGAAAAACATACTGAAAGCAAAATTTTAACTGCTGATGTAGTGATGAAAAGTCCGGGAATACCTGATAAAATAGCTCTAGTTCAAGAGTTAGTTAAAAAAGGAGTTCCGGTAATCTCAGAAATTGAGTTTGCTTCAAAATTCACTGATGCAACTATTGTAGGTATTACAGGTAGTAATGGTAAAACAACCACTACAATGTTGATAAATCACATTTTGAAAAAAGCAAAAATAAATGTGGGTATGGCAGGTAATATTGGTGACAGTTTTGCCTTGCAAATTGCAACAAAAAATTACGAGACCTATGTATTAGAGCTCAGTAGTTTTCAGTTGGATGGTGTGGTTGATTTTGCTCCACATATAGCAATAATTACCAATATTTCACCAGATCATTTAGATCGATATGATAATAAGTATGAAAATTATATCAATTCTAAATTTAGAATAACCATGAATCAAACAGCTAGCGATTATTTGATTTACGATGCAGATGATAAGGCGATAGAAAACTGGTTTAAAAAAAATAAAACAAAAGCACAATTATTGCCTTTTTCACTAAAGAAAACAGTTAAGAAAGGAGCCTATATAAAAGATAATAAAATACTAATTCAAACCGACACAAATACATTTACTATGAGTATAGCAGCATTAGCATTACAAGGAAAACACAATACGAAAAATGCCATGGCGTCAGCCTTGGTGGCAAAATTATTAAGCGTGAGAAATGAAACACTTAGAGAAAGTCTAGAAGATTTTGAAAGTGTAGAGCATCGTTTAGAGTCTGTATTTAAAATTAACGGAGTGCAGTATATCAACGATTCAAAAGCAACGAATGTAAATGCAACTTATTATGCATTAGAGAGTATGAATACACCTACGGTTTGGATAGTAGGTGGGACTGACAAAGGGAATGATTATACAGAGTTATTGCCGTTGGTTAGAGAAAAAGTAAAAGCTATTGTGTGTTTGGGCTTAGACAATTCAAAAATTATTAAAACCTTCGGTGGTGTTGTAGATTTTTATATAGAAACTGCTGGAGCTGAAGAAGCTGTAAAAGTAGCTTATAAACTTTCAGAAAAAGGTGATACCGTGTTGTTATCTCCTGCTTGTGCAAGTTTTGATTTATTTGAAAATTATGAAGATAGAGGTAGACAATTTAAGGATGCGGTTAGACAGCTATAAGTTCTAAGTTGTTGAGAAGTTGTCATTACAAGAGTTAAGTTCAAAAAATAATAAAAATTAAGGATCGAATTATATGTAATTCGTACATCCGAAAAAAATGAAAATATTACAAAACATAAGCGGTGACAGAACCATTTGGGCAATTATTGCCGTTTTGGCGATTTTCTCCTTTCTCCCTGTGTATAGTGCAAGTACCAATCTGGTAGGTGTAGTCGGTAAAGGCACCACTATTGGGTACTTGCTAAAACACGCTATGCTGTTATTGCTCGGTTTTGTTATTACTTATGCAACACATAAAATTCCGTATCGCTATTTTAGCGGACTTTCAGTACTGTTAATTCCCTTGGTATTAGTATTGTTGGGTTATACCTTGTTTCAAGGTAAAACCATAAGCGGTGCAAATGCAAGTAGGTGGATCAATATTCCTTTTGTAGGTATTGGTTTTCAAACATCAACGTTGGCAAGTGTTGTGGTGATGATGTATTTGGCAAGATATTTAGCAAAGAATAAAAAGAAGAAAATACTTTTTAAAGAAAGTATTTGGAGATTGTGGGTTCCTATAGGTTTGGTATTGCTATTAATTTTGCCTGCCAATTTTTCAACCACCGCAATCATTTTTGTAATGGTATTATTGGTGGCTTTTTTGGGAGGGTATCCTTTAAAGTTTATAGGTGCTATTTTAGGTGTTGGTATTTTGATGTTGACCTTATTTATTTTTAGTGCAAAGACTTTTCCTGATACTTTTAAAAATACAAGAATCAATACGTGGATCAATAGAATTGAAAATTTTTCTAATCCTAATGAAGATACAAATTACCAAGCTGAAAAAGCAAAATTAGCGATTGCCACAGGTGAAATACAAGGTAAAGGTCCTGGTAAAAGTGTACAGAAGAATTTTTTACCACAATCATCATCCGATTTTATTTATGCCATTATTGTTGAGGAGTTTGGTTTGATTGGCGGATTCCTCTTAATGATTTTATACTTAGGCTTGCTTTTTAGAATTGTAATTGTAGCCACTAAAACAGAAACGATATTCGGAATGTTGTTGGTGTTGGGTGTAGGTATACCTATCATATTTCAAGCCTTAATTAATATGGCAGTTGCTGTAGGATTGTTTCCTGTAACAGGGCAACCCTTACCGTTAATTAGTACTGGTGGTACTTCTATTTGGATGACCTGTTTTGCTATAGGTGTGGTGTTGAGTGTGAGTGCAGCAAGAGAAGAAATTGTTAAAACGAAGAAGAGGAAAAATGACGATAACCCTTTAAGTATTTTACATGAAGCGATTGGGTAAATGTTTAAGTGGAGAGAAAAGAATAAAGAGAATAGAGAAAAGATTGAAAGTTGAGTAAAAAAATTAACATATTAGTAAGTGGAGGTGGTACAGGTGGTCATATTTATCCTGCAATAGCGATTGCAAATGAATTAAAAAAACGGAATCCTGCTGCGAAATTTTTATTTGTGGGTGCTAAGGATAGAATGGAAATGGAAAAAGTGCCTCAGCTAGGTTACGAGATTAAAGGCTTGTGGATTTCTGGTATCCAGCGAAAGCTGACATTGAAAAATATGATGTTTCCATTTAAGCTGATAAGTAGTTTGTGGAATGCGAATAAAATTATAAAAAAGTTCAAACCTGATGTAGTAATTGGTACTGGCGGATTTGCCTCTGGACCAACCTTGCAAATGGCAAATAGAAAAGGAATTCCGACTTTGGTGCAAGAGCAAAATTCTTATCCAGGTATTACCAACAAGTTATTGAGTAAAAAGGTGAATACTATTTGTGTGGCTTATGATGGTTTAGAACGTTTTTTTCCTAAGGATAAAATTGTAAAAACAGGAAACCCTGTGCGTCAAGATTTATTAGAAATTACAACGAAAAGAAAAGAAGGGCAAGAGCTTTTTAAGTTAAATACATTTCAGAAAACACTATTGATTTTAGGAGGTAGTTTAGGAGCTAGAGCCATCAATCAATTGATAGAAAAAAACATACAATGGTTGCTAGATCAGAATGTGCAAGTGCTTTGGCAAACGGGTAAATTGTATTATAAAGAATATAGAAAGTACAATGATAAAGACGGAGTGCATGTGGTGGAGTTTATTAATAAAATGGACTTAGCCTATGCAGCGGCAGATGTGATTATAAGTAGAGCAGGAGCTGGTTCAATTTCAGAATTGTGTATTGTGGGTAAGCCAACAATTTTTATTCCCTCGCCCAATGTAGCTGAAGATCATCAAACTAAAAATGCAATGGCAGTGGTTGAAAAAGATGCTGCTATTTTATTAAAAGAAAGTGAATTGGATGGTTTTCAATCGGTTTTTGAGAGTTTGTTAAAGAGTGAAGAACAACAACAGAAATTGAGTAAAAATATAAAAGAATTGGCATTGGTTAAAGCAACTGAGCATATTGCAGATGAAGTCGAAAAATTAATTAAAAATCATTAATTGTCCCCTTGAGGGTTATTGAGATGAAAATATATTTTCATAGAAGATACCGAGTGAAGCTCATAGGGGTGTAAATCGAAAAGTTTAAATTAAAACGAATGAATTTAAAAAGCATAGATAATATTTATTTTATAGGTATCGGCGGTATTGGTATGAGTGCCTTGGCAAGGTATTTTCAAGCCAATAATTTCTATGTAAGTGGATATGATAAAACACCTTCACCAGTTACAAATGCTTTAGAAGAATTGGGGGTTGTTGTGCATTTTGATGACAATGTTGATGCAATCTCGAAGCAGGTATTTGATAAAGAAAAAACATTAATTGTTTATACACCAGCGATTCCTAAAAATCATCAAGAGTATAATTATTTTAAAGACCAAGGGTATACCATTTACAAGCGTTCAGAAATTCTAGGAGCCATTACCAAAAACACCTTCTGTTTTGCAGTTGCAGGTACACATGGTAAAACGACAACGTCTACTATTTTAGGACATATTTTACATGAATCGGGTGTTAATGCAACTTCTTTTTTAGGCGGAATTGCAGAAAATTACAATTCAAATTTAATTCTTGGTGGAGATGAAATTAGTGTGGTAGAGGCTGATGAGTTTGATCGATCGTTTTTACAATTATCACCAAATATGGCGTGTATCACTTCTATGGATGCAGACCATTTAGATATTTATGGTGATGCAGAGGCTTTAGTAGAGTCGTTTGTTGAGTTTTCAAATAAAGTTTCTGATCAATTATTTGTCAGAAAAGGATTGCCTATAAAAGGGATTACCTATGGTATCGAAGATGGTTCAGATTATGAAGCTCAAAATATTAGAATTGAAGACGGAACTTACATTTTTGATGTAAAAACGCCAACGGAAACATATAAAAATATAGAACTGAACTTACCAGGAAGACATAATGTGCTGAATACTGTGGTGGCTTTGGCAATGGCGAATAGTTACGGTGTTCCGTTAGCTACCATTGCCAAGGCTTTATTAAATTTTAAAGGTGTACAGCGTAGGTTTACTTATAAAATTAAAACGAAAGATTTGGTGTTGATTGATGATTATGCACATCATCCTACAGAAATCAATGCCGTAGCTAATGCTGTAAAAGAGTTGTATCCAAACGATAAAATTTTAGCAGTTTTTCAACCGCATTTATTTAGTAGAACACGAGATTTTATTGATGACTTTGCAAGTAGTCTATCGAAGTTTGATGAGTTGATTTTGTTAGATATTTATCCTGCCAGAGAAAAACCAATTGAAGGAGTGACTTCTGAATGGTTATTAGATAAAATAGACTTAGAGAAGAAACAAATTTCATCAAAAGAGGATGTGTTTAAAAATATAAAAACATCAGAAGCTAAAATTATAGTAATGATTGGAGCAGGCGATATTGGTGTGCTGATAAATGAAGTTAAAAAAGAGTTGTTAACTATTTTTTAAAAAATAAGAAGAATGATTGATAAAAAACATAAACAGGTATTTAGAGGCTTTCCTCTTCTGAAAATTGTTCAAAAGACAAAGAGCTTATGAAAAAATATATCCCGTTTATAAAGGGAGTGTTGCTGTTGTGCTTTGTCGTGTTTCTATATGGTTTTACATCACAAAGAAATAATGCAAAGAAAATAGCGAAAATTAACATTAATTTCAAAAATGGAGACAACCTTTTTGTTACATATCATACGGTTAATAAGTTGTTAATACAAAGTTATGAAGGCTTGAAAAATCAGCCAAAAGAAAGCATATTTTTGGATAAGCTAGAAGAAACACTGCTTTCTAATGAAATGATAGAAGATGCAGAGGTTTTTGTGAATGTGAATGGTGAGTTAGGTGCTGTAATAAAACAAAAAACGCCCATTGCAAGAGTGAATCAAAATGGTTCGGCGTATTATATTGACAGTAATGGAGGTGAAATGCCATTATCATCAAGTTACTCAGCTAGGGTTCTTATTGTAGAAGGTGTTGCAAAAGGTGCTGTTTCAGAGGAGCTATTTAAACTAGTCGAATTGATTTATAAAGATAATTTTCTTAAAAAACAGATTGTTGGTGTTGAGCAAGTTTCAACTAGAGAATTTATTTTAAAGACCAGAGTGGGTAATCAGACGGTTGAATTAGGAAGTTTAAATCAATTAGATCAAAAAATTAAAAAATTAAAAGTGTTTTATCAAAAGGCAATCAATGACAAAACACTTGAAAATTATAAAACAATTAATCTTGAGTACAACAATCAGGTTGTGTGCACAAAAAACTAAATTATGGAACAGGATAACATAGCTGTTGGTCTAGATATTGGTACTACAAAAATTGTAGCCATGATCGGTAAAACCAATGAGTATGGCAAATTAGAAATACTCGGTATGGGTAAGGCCAAAAGTATGGGCGTACACAGAGGAGTTGTTAATAATATTACCCAAACCATACAATCTATACAGCAGGCTGTAGAAGAAGCAGAAAGTGTGTCAGATGTTAAAATTAAAGATGTTGTTGTAGGTATTGCAGGTCAGCATATTCGTAGTTTACATCATAGTGATTATATT
>CAYRZY010000075.1:0-12167 GCA_964428855.1 uncultured Flavobacteriaceae bacterium | reverse complement strand
CTAAATATTTTAAAGGAAAAATATTTAGTGGAAATCAAGCTTCTATAAAAAGTTTTAATAACGCTGTAGAAAACTATAGTTTACTACACTTTGCAACTCATGCTTCTGCAAATGATGAATATCCTGATTATTCTTACTTAGCATTTTCTAATGACAGTACAGCTTCCAATTTGTTGTATGTGAAAGACTTATACAACTATCAAATTAATGCAGATTTGGTAACCTTGAGTGCTTGCCAAACAGGAATAGGAAAATTACAAAAAGGAGAAGGCATGTTGAGTTTGGCAAGAGCATTTAATTACGCAGGTGCTTCAGCTATCGTAACGACACTTTGGAAAATAAATGACCAAAGTACTTCTGAAATTATGACTAGTTTTTATCAAAACTTAAGTGAGGGTTTGAGTAAAAAAGAAGCATTACGTCAGGCAAAACTCACCTATCTTGAAACAAATGATGATCCTTTATTAAATCATCCATATTACTGGTCTGGTATTGTTTTAACAGGTAATACAATGCCAGTAACTTCTACTTATTATTTATGGTGGATTTTATTGAGCACTTTAGGTGTAATATGTATTTGGATTATTATGTCATTCCTGCGAAAGCAAGAATCTTATTAAAACTACAAAATGTCTATCAAGATTCCTGCTTTCGCAGGAATGACAAAACACATATCATTCAAATTCTTTAAGTAATTTTTTAGCTTCTTTATCTTTGTAAGATTTATTGGCAATCACTTTTTTGAGTAATTTTTTAGCTTTTGGCTTATCTTTAATTTTCAAATAAGCTAATGCTAAGTACCAGTTTGTTTTTTCGGTTAAAGTATCTTTAGTCTTAAGGTGCTCTAAAAGTAAAGGTACAGCTTCTTGAGCACGTTCTAATTTTAATAAGGCATTTGCTTTATAGAATAAATAATAGGGCTCTTTGGTACTTTTATATAATTTTGTAAAAAGAGTAATAGCAGTTTCATATTCTCCTTTTTCGTAAGCTAAAAACGCTTGTGTTTTTTCATCTTCTTGATTACCGTTATCACCTCTAACTACAGGAGCAATGACATTTCGATAGGGTTCAAAATTTTGAGCAAAAAGTTCATCGGTTGATACTTTCTCATTAATATTTAAGAAATAAGTTAAACCTAATAATAAGGCGATACTTGCAGCAACCAACCATTTGGTATACGAAGGTTTTTGAATAGGTTTTTCTATTTTTTCTTCAAGAGTAGTTATTAGTTTTCTAAAATTAGCATCGTCTTCATGTTTAGTAACTTTTTTCAAGTTTGAATGTAGCGTCACTTCATCCTTAAAAGCAAGATCACTTTTAAGTAGTTTAGCAAACT
The DNA here is from genome assembly GCA_964428855.1 of uncultured Flavobacteriaceae bacterium. Taxonomy (GTDB): domain Bacteria; phylum Bacteroidota; class Bacteroidia; order Flavobacteriales; family Flavobacteriaceae; genus Aureibaculum. Next base: position 10,831 of record CAYRZY010000075.1, on the reverse strand, counting down.
TCAATTCTTCTTCAGAAGAGAGTCTATTTTGTATGTATTTTTCAATTAATTCTTCATGTTCCATACACTACGATTTAATCATTTCTTTTAGGGTTTTTAAACAACGAGATTTCTGACTTCTTACTACACTACTACTGGTGTAATCAGTAAATTCTACAATGTCATCAATACTTAGTCCTCTAGAATAAAACAATGTTAACATTTCTTGACATTTTTTTCCTAATTTTTTAAAAAAGGTACGTAATAGTTGCTGTTCAATAGTTAATTCTTCAGTATTATCTACAAATGTTATGGCTTCAATTTCATCAGAAACATGAAGTGATGGCTCATATGAAGTTGTTTTTTTTCTTTTTTTAAGTAAATCATAAATCATAAATTTACCAATACCAAAAAGATAGGTTTTTAGCGAGCTTTTAACAGTATCTAATTTGCCTGAAAGAGCCTGTTTTCTTAAGGCGATAAATGCTTCTTGATAGATGTCAGTCAAATCATCATAATCCAAACCATATTTTTTTCCAAAGTTTAAAAAAGGATCTCTATTAGCATAATAAAGGAGGCTTATTTCTTTAGGGTTACTTAGTACTAATATTTTTATATCGTTTTTTTTCATTGGTATTAATGAGGGCAACATACAAATTTAATGAAAAATAAATTTATGTACTTGAAATAAGGAGTAAATTAATATAATGGTATTTTAAGAAGGACTTTAGTTCCTTTTGCGTTATTATTGACATCATATAAATCTATATACTCTAATGTGTAATTTGATTGAAGATCTTTAGTAAAATTACTTAATCGTTCTTCAGTTAGTTTAATCCCAATAGATTCCTTTCGGTGTATTTTGTTATTTTTAATTTCAGAAGATTTTTTTCTACCAACTCCATTGTCATCAATAGTGATTTTCAAAAAGGAATTCGCTTCCTTTTCAAAGAGAATATTAATTTTTTTAGATCCTTTTTTTGATGAAAGCCCATGCCAAATAGAATTTTCTATAAATGGCTGTAAGATTAATGTGGGAATTTTTAAAGTATTTAGGTTTAGTTTTTTATCAATAAAAAAAGAGGATTCAATTTCATTATGAAACCTTATATTTTCAATTTCAAGATATAATTTTAAAGTCTCTATTTCTTCTGCTAGTGTATTTTCTTTCTCGCGGGCAGATGCAAGAATTTTACGAATAAGTTTTGAAAATTTGTTTAAATAATAAACAGCATTTTCTTTTTCATTATCAATAATATATAATTTTATTGCATTGAGAGAATTGAAAATAAAATGAGGATTCATTTGACTTTGTAAAGAGGAAATTTTCAATTCAAGTAGCTCTTTATCTGATTTTACTTTAGCTTGTTCAAGCTTGTCAAACTTTGCTTGTTCATTAAGTAATTCAACATCTTTTTGTAGTTGATTTTGAACGGTAAACCTTAATTTTTCGTTTTCTTGTAACTGAAGGATTAATTTTTGTTGAGAATCATTTTTTTCTTGTAAGATCATTTTTTGTTTATAACCTAAAGCTAATGAGAATAGAATCATTTCAATAATAATACCTGTATAAAAAATTACTGTTGCCTGTTGTTCGTCATCAGTAAAATAAAAAGCACCCTCAGCTAATATTAGGTAAACAAAAGAACCGATTAATACATAATATTTCAGCCCAGTATCCATAGTATAAAGAGCGTATAAACTAATTAAAGAGAGTATACCAATAACTGAGGTAAATAAATATGCATAGATAATGCCTACCAATGTTGTTCTACCTGTAATATAGGCTATTATCATTGTTAAGGCCAAAATAATTAGAAGTGTGATAACACCAATATTTACAAATCTATCTATTTTGGGTTTGAAAACCTTTAATTCAACAAGAGCTTTGGCAAATATAAGATACATAGTATTATAGATCCATTCTCTCGGTATGATTAAAAAATGTAAATAAGGATCTGGGTTTAAGATAGCACCACTAAGAAATGAAGATTCAATATTTGGATAACTTGAAGTGAAAACTAAAAAAGTATATAAACTATAATAGAGGTAAACACGATCTTTATGTTGAAAATACAATAAAAAATGATAGACAGAAAGAGTTAATACAAAGCCAGAAAATAAAATTGTAAAATCCTTAAAATTAAAAAGATCTAAAATATCCATAAATTATAGTAGTGGTATTTTCAATGTAATTAAAGTACCTGTTGCATTATTTTGATTATCATCAAAATCTGTAAAAGTAATCAAATAATTGTTTTGAAAATTTTTAGAGAAATTATTCAAACGATCTTCAGTAAGTTGAATACCAATAGATTCTTTTTTGTGTATTTTTTTTTGATTTATTTCTGTAGATTTTTTTCTACCAATCCCGTTGTCTTTAATGGTAATTTTAAGATGAGAATCTTTTTCTTTTTCAAAGGTAAGATTTATCTCCTTTTTCCCTTTTTTAGAAGAAAGTCCGTGCCAAATAGCATTTTCTATAAAGGGTTGTAATATTAGAGAGGGTATTTTTATAGTGTTTATGTTCAATTTTTTATCAATAGAGAATGAAGTTTTAATTTCGTTATGAAAACGAATATTTTCAATGTTAAGGTAAAGTTTTATGGTTTCTATTTCTTCTGCCAATGTAATTTCTTTTTCTCTGGTTACTGCTAATATTTTACGAATTAGCTTAGAGAATTTATTAAGATAATACACCGCATTTTCTTTGTCATTGTCAATAATATATAGTTTTATAGCATTTAAAGAATTGAAAATAAAATGAGGATTCATTTGGCTTCGTAAAGAAGATATTTTGAGTTCAACCAATTCTTTATCATACTCAGCTTTTAATTTTTCAAATTTCTCTATTTCAGCTTGTTTGCTATATGACGCTACATCTTCTTCTAACTTTTTTTGGATTTCAAGTTTTAAATTTTCATTCTCTTTTAGTTGTTCAATTAGTTTAGTTTGTGATTCATTTTTTTCTTGTAGAATTAGTTTTTGTTTATGACCCAAACCTAAAGAAAAAATAATATTTTCTACAATAACACCAATATAAAAAACAGAGTAACTAATATTATTATAAGGAGAGGGTAAATAAAAAGCGATTAAGGAAGAAATAAATAACACAAATGACCCGATAATAATATAATATCTTAAAGACATTTTAAGCGTAAAGAGAGGGTAGTAACAAATAGCAGTAAATATTACATAAAACAACACAATATATGGAGTTAATACATCTAGAATAGTTGTGTTATTTGAAAATAGAGAAAACAAAGAAGTAATTATAATAAAAGTAATTATTGCTCCAATAGTATACGTAATAAAGGTATGCCACTTTTTTGAATATGTTTTTAAATTTAAAAAGGTAAAAGCAAAAATAAAGTAAACGGCGTTATACATCCACATTAAAGGTTGATCAAAATGATTTAAGATGCCAATAAAAGGTTTTGATAGTGTGCTTATAAAATTATTAGACGATTCGTTAATATGACCTATAAACATTAAAAATGTATATAGGCTATAGTATAAATATGATTTGTCTTTATGTTGAAAAAACAATAAAAAATGATAAATAGAAAGCATAAACAATATGCCTAAAACAAAAACGCCTATTCCATTTTCATTAGGTTGACTAAGTATATATTTTAAAGAAGTTGTATCCACAAAGGCTAGTTATTTAGCAATTGCAATAAGGTGTTTTTTTTAGATCTAGCAACTGGTATATTGGTTCCGTTTTCTAAAACAACATATTGCCCATCATTTTTTATATACTCTTTTATATAATTAATATTTACAAGATAAGAGTTATGTATTCTAAAAAAAACAGCATTATGCATAAACTCTTCTACTTCTTTTATTTTTTTAGAGAGCATTTCTTTGGTCGTGTCTTTAAAATAGATGGTAGTATAATTTCCATCAGATTTACAATAAATAATATCTTCAGGATATACAAATAAAGTTTTTCCTGCTAAAGGAATAGCAATTTTATGAGTTGTTTTTTTTAAAGATAAATTTTGTAATACATCTTGTAACTCTTTACCTAACACCTTTTTGTTTTTATTGACTTTTATTTTTGAAACTGCTTTAATTAAATCGTCAGAATCAACAGGTTTTAATAAATAATCAATGGCACTTTCTTTAAAGGCTTTTAAGGCATATGAATCATAAGCAGTAGTAATAATCAAATCAAAACCTTTATACTTTAATTCATTCAATAGTTGAAAACCATCCATTTCTGGCATTTCAATATCTAAAAACACACAATCGGGTTTGATATAGTTGATTGCAGAAATTGCTTCAATTGGGTCGGTAAAACAGTCTACCACCTCAATACCTGTACAAAAATTCTCAATTTCCCATTTAAGACTTTTTATAGCAGTTAGTTCATCGTCAACTAGTATTGCTTTAATCATTTCTCCTATCTATTTTATCAAAAATAAGCATTTATATTTCTTGAAATTACACAAATTATACTGCCAGTTGTTTTTAATGTATGCTTTGTTATGAATCTTGTATAACAGGAAAGCGAACGCTATACAAAACATACTTCATTGGGTAAAGTTATGCAAATTATTATAAGTCTTGTTGACTATTTTTTAATGAGCAGAAACAAGTAAGAGCGTTTTAATGTTAACAATTTTAATTTTTAAGATACTAAAGGTAAAATAATCATCAACAGGCCTTGTTTGGCTATTAAAAAAACAAGAACATGAAAAAAATTATAGTAGTACTATTTTTCTTCTTTGTAGGAATTGGTATTCAGACTACCCAAGCTCAATTTTGGAAAAAATTAGAGAAAAGAGTTTCAGAAGAAGTAGAAGAAGCTGTTATTAGAAAAACAGCAGAAAAGTCAGTTGAAAAAGCAGAAAATTCGGTTGAAACTGTTTTTGAAGCTCCTTCAAAAGCTAGAAAAAAGAGAAAGAAGAAAAAGAAAGGGAAGCGTAAAAGAGATAATGATTCTTCAGAAAATGAAGAAACAGTTTATAATGAAGATGAGTCAAGTGAAAGTGAAGATGTTGTATATGAAGAAAATCAATCTGAAGAAAGTATTGAAACTGAAACTGCAAAAGATACAAAACCCTGGTCTAACTATAATTTTGTGCCTGGCGACAAAGTTATTTTTCAAGATGACCTGACCAATGAAGAAAATGGTGAGTTTCCTTCACGTTGGGATCTAATTTCGGGTTCAGCAGAAAATGCTGTTTTTAACCAAGAAAGTATTATTAACCTTGAAAATCATAGTCTTATTACACCTTTGATGGATAAAAAAAATTATCTACCCGAAGTGTTTACCATAGAATTTGATGCGTATTTTTTTAGTAAAGAAGATTATTATTCAGGATGGCAAAACTATGAAATTCGTTTTAATCCGAAAGGAGATCGAGTATATTATCCAGAAGGGACAAAAGATTATTTCGAGCCTATTAAACTTTTTAGATATAAAGCACAATTATCAAGTAAAATTAATGGTATAAAAAAAGAATTTAATGGCTCAGAAAAAGAGTTAGACGTACAAGGTGTTTGGCGTCATTTTGCCATTGCTTTTAACAAGCGTTCTTTAAAGGTATTTGTAGATCAGTACAGAGTACTTAATATTCCTAATCTAGGTAAAAACTTTAATCCCCAACAATTTTATATTAAAGCCACTTCACACTATAAGCATGGTTCTGTAATGGCTATAAAAAACATAAGAGTTGCAGAGGGTGGTAAAAAACTATATGATAGAGTTTTATCAACAGGAAAATTTGTAGCTAGAGGTATTTTATTTGATGTAAATAAAGCTACACTAAAACCAGAATCAATGGGTGTAATTAATCGTGTTGCTAAAATGATGGAGCAACATACAGCTCTTAATTTTAGAATTGAAGGACATACAGATAGTGACGGGAATGATGCTTCTAATTTAGAATTATCTGCACAAAGAGCTCTTGCTGTTAAAAATGCGTTGATTTCAATAGGTATTGACCAAAGTAGGCTAAAAACAGAAGGTAAAGGTGAAAGCGTGCCTATATCAGACAATACCAGTCCTGAAGGAAAAGCAAATAACAGACGTGTTGAATTTATAAAATTATAAGAATATGAAAACACTTAAGCCTAAAAAAATTATAGTAGTTCTTTTTTTCTTCTTTGTAGGAATTGGTATTCAGACGACCCAAGCTCAATTTTGGAAAAAATTAGAGAAAAGAGTTTCAGAAGAAGTAGAAGAAGCTGTTATTAGAAAAACAGCAGAAAAGTCAGTTGAAAAAGCAGAAAATTCGGTTGAAACTGTTTTTGAAGCTCCTTCAAAAGCTAGAAAAAAGAGAAAGAAGAAAAAGAAAGGAAAGCGTAAAAGAGATGATGATTCTTCAGAAAATGAAGAAACAGTTTATGATGAAGATGAGTCAAGTGAAAGTGAATCGGAAGAAACAACAGAGGTTTATAATGAAACTGATGAACCTGATTCCTCAGAGACCAAAGCCCCTAAACCAGCTTCTGGAAGCTATAGTTTTGAATGGAAATATGTATTGAAAATGGAATATTCACAGACTAAAAAGCATAAAGAGGTAGGAGATATGAAACTCACCTATTATCTCTCTCGAAATTCTTCAACATTTGCCTCAAAATTTGAAATGGGAGGTAAAAACCCAGCTGAAATGGGTAATATGTTGATGATAATGGATCTAGATGGCGGATTAAATATGATGCTTATGGAGATGGATGGACAAAAATTTATACAAGAAATGCCATCAATTTTAAGTCAAGATATTGACCAAGATATGGAAGGGAAATCTGTAAAAGATTATACCATAGTAAAGACAGATACTAAAACCATTTTAGGCTATCAATGCCAAGGCTTTAAAATTACTAGCAAAGACGGCATTGTACATATGTATGTAGCCAAAAATGCTCCTGTAAGTTTTAATAATGCAATGGCGGGTAATTCAAAATTCAAACCTAAAGGTTTTAATCCTAAATGGTTTAAAGAATTTAAAAACGGGCTGATGCTAGAGATGGATTTTGTGAGTAGTAAAAAGAAAAAACACAATATGAAAATGACTTGTGTAGAATTGGTTAAGGAACCTTTTTCAATTAATCTAAGTGCGTATAAGTCTTTTATGGAAATGGGAGATAAATAGTCAGGACTTTCTATTTCACCTTTGGCAACTTCAAAGGTAAGTAGAAGTACAACCGTCAGTTCGAGAAAAATTAGTATCGAGAACTCTTTAAAACAATGTTAACATTTCAAAATAAGTAAAGACTAAAAAGAAACCAGCCTGCGGCAGGCAGGCAAACCTTAAATCCTTCCTTAAAGGGAAGGGTAAGTATAACAATCACATTTTCATTAGTGCTTCATTAGCGAAAGTCGTGTCTAAAAAAACAATCATGAACAAAAAACTACAATTTACACTACTACTAACCTTGGTAGTACTGTTAAACGCATTTACAGTTAAAGCACAATCAAATTTCGGACATTTAAAAGCTGCAATAAAAGAACCTGGAGGCAAGGTCTATTTTTTTACGGACAAAGCGTATTTCAGATATAATACAGACAATAGCAAATTAGAAAAAAAAGCAAATATTTTAGGTATTTGGAAAGGTTTGCCAGATCATTTTGATGCATCTTTATTTAATCCTGGCAATCAAAAAGCCTATTTTTTTAAAGGCGATAAATATTATAAATATGATTTTAAAACAGGTGTAGAATATACAGGTAAAATAGGAAAAAATGGCTGGAAAGGCGTTCCTGCTAATATAGATGCAGCAGTGGTACACCCAAACGATAAAATCTATTTTTTTAAAGGTGATAAGTATTATCGCTATAGCCATGCCTTAGGTAAAGTAGATAAGGTAGCCAATATAAGTAATTGGAAAGGAGTACCTAAGAATCTTGACGCCGCTCTTTTAGACAAGACAGGTACAATCTATTTTTTTAAAGGCAATAAATATTACCGTTATAATACAAGAACAGGTGTTGACAAAGTAGGTATAATAGGCAAAGACAGTTGGAGAGGACTTTCATTCGCTAAAAAATTACAGAACGCAACACCCTCTTCAAAAAATAATCTACGCCTAAAAGTAACCCTAACTCGAATCAAATCTGTACAAGCTAGAGATAGTGATGATATTGCAGATTTTACAATCAGGCAGTGGATTACATATAAAGCCAATGAAAATGAAAAAAATGCAGCTACACGAAAGATTAATGTTTTATCAAAATCGAGTATTAGTTTAAACGATAAATTATTAAGAAACACTATTATTTATAGTGGAAGAAATAGCCAGCAGCTCCATGTAAAAGAAGGTGACGAAAAACATTTTATCAATAATTCTATTGAATTTAATATTACAAATAAAGAAAGTAAAGATAAACATGCAATATTTAAAATATACACATTTATGACAGAATGGAATGAAGGTATAATCGGCATGGAAATGCCTAACTTTATTGGGGATGACTTTATCAACATTCCAATTTACGATATCTTAGACTATCTACAGCACCCAAACGCTAGTAAATATAGAGGCAGAGAATATTTTAATGGTGGTTATAATGGCAAAATACACGAATCTGGTGCATTTGGCGATGTAATGTGGTTTGAAAGAGCGAATAATAATGCATTAAAAGGCACCTTAGAATTCGGTGATAATGATGCAGAATCTTATGTACGTTTTTACTACCGTTTTGAGTTGGTACCGTAATTAGTATTCAACCGTCAGTTCGAGTGAATTTTTCGATTAGCATGAGAAAAATTAGTATCGAGAACTCTTTTAAAACAATGTTAACATTTCAAAATAAGTAAAGACTAAAAAGAAACCAGCCTGCGACAGGCAGGCAAACCACAAACCCTTCCTTAAAGGGAAGGGTAAGTATAACAATCACATTTTCATTAGTGTTAATTAGTGAAAGTCGTGTCTAAAAAAAACAATCATGAACAAAAAACTACAATTTACACTACTCCTAACGTTGGTAGTACTGTTTACTTCATTTGCTGGTAAAGCACAAACAAGCTTTGGTAAATTAAAAGCTGCTTTAAAAGCACCAAGTGGTAAGGCTTACTTCTTTACCAAAGACAAATACTATAGGTATGATTTAAATAATCAAAAACTTGAAAACAACGGACAAAACCTTAGTAATTGGAAAGGTTTACCTAAAGGTTTTGATGCTGTAGTAATGAATCCAAAAAATAATAGAGCTTATTTTTTTAAAGGAGGTAATTATTATAAATATAACTTTGATAAAGGTGTGGAATTTAGAGGCAGAATTGGAATTGATGGCTGGAAAAGGTTACCTACAAATATTGATGCTGCTGTAGTACACCCCACCAATAACAAAATTATATATTTTTTTAAAGGAGGTGAATACTTTATTTACGAACATGACTTTGGTAGAGTAGGACGCACCAGTTCTATTAAAAAAGATTGGCCTGGTATACCCAATAATATTGATGCTGTATTGTTACACAAAAACGGAAGGTTATACTTCTTTAAAGACAACACATACTACAAGTATAATTTTCAAACTCAAAAGATTGAAAAAACAGGTACAGTAGGTATAGAAGACTGGAGAGGTTTGTCTTTTGACACATTGAATCATGGAGAAGATTTCGATTATTCTAATCATACTTCTGGTTTTGATGCGGTGAACTACAACGAAGAGCACAGTGACGTTCATTTTTTTAATAAGGCAAAAGTATTTAATATAAAATATATTTGGGGAGCACCAGCGAAGTTACTTCAGACTAATTATCGTATTGAAGATCTTTGGGCTGAAAAAGACTCAAAAGCAAATATAGGGACTTTAGGAGGTAATTGGTATACAGGAGCCCCTAGAAATATAGATGCTGTAATATATTTTGAAGGATATTATTATTTCTTTAAAGGAAATAAATATTACAAATTGCACTCAAAATCTGGAAAAATAGAAAAAGGAAGATATATAAAAGACCGTTTTGGAAATAAAATATCTAATGGTATAGATGCTGCTGTTGTAGCAGGAAGATATATATATTTTTTCAAAGGTGACTGGAGTTTTCGATATGATATAAAAAGTAAAAAAATAAATAAATGGGTACCTATTAAAGGGAATTTTAAAGGCGTTCCTGACCCAGTAGATGCAGCCAAATACAACCCTATTGAGAGTATAATTACTTTCTATAGCGGAAACAGATATTATAATTATTCAATTATCAATAAAAAAGTTATTAGAAGCGGTATTATTCCTTCTAAATATTTAAAAATAAAATAAACAAACATATCATGAAAAATACAATTTTAACAATAGCAATATTAGTAGCAAGCATTTTTACAGTAAATGCACAAAAAATAAACAATAAAATAGTAAAACCCAAACTAAACCCTAAGGTTCATTTACAAAAGGATTTATCAAAAATAGTATTTAGAACAAATCCTAAAACAGAAGGGAATATTACATTAAATGGGCAATCTAAAATTAAAATTGAATTAGACAATCCTTATGTGGTCAATCTTTTTAAAGACTTTAAAAAAGGAAAGTATAAATTTAATTTTGCCTTTGCAGCAGATTATCCTAAAGAAAAATCGAGACCAGAATTTAGTTTTTTCACTTTTAAAACTACGGTAAAACACAATGGTAAAATTGTTAAAATATTAGAGAGAGAACCAATGCCTTATATACCAGGAGTAGACATGTTTCTTGCTCCAGAAACTTTCGATTTTATTTACATACTAAGTACCATTAAACAAGATGGCTTAACCAATGTTAGCAATACTGGTGCATTACCTTCAGGTAATTATCAAATTATTTTAGAAGCGATAGATACAGCCTATAAAAAGAACAATCAAATAGACAAGGCGGTTATAGAATTTAAAATTAAGTAACTGCACTTAGTTTAAGTTTATCTAT
>CAYRZY010000074.1:0-12184 GCA_964428855.1 uncultured Flavobacteriaceae bacterium | reverse complement strand
GTATTAATTTCATCAAACTCTAATGGTTTTGAGTATAAAGAGTTTACGGAAGATTTTATTCTTTATGAGAAACCTTTATTTAAACATTATGTTCTTAAAGGTTCTAAAATTAACCTAGGTTTTAATATAAAAAGGATATTATCATGGCTTTTATTCGAAGTTAGATTACGTAAATTTTTAAAAAAGCAAAATATTTCAAGTACTGATACTGTAATTGTTTCATCACTTTCTATTCTCACTTTTTTAACGGGAATATATTTAAAAAGAAAACATGATGTTAATCTCATTGTAGAAGTAAGAGATATTTGGCCTCTATCGTTAATTGATTTAAAGAATTTAAGTAAATATAATCCATTTGTGATGGTCCTTTCAGCAATTGAAAAGAAAGGATATAAAGAAGCCAATTATATTGTAGGTTCTATGGGGAATTTAGGAGAGCATATAAAAAATATAGCTCCTAGCCATCAGAATAAATACAGGTATATTCCCATGGGCTTAGATAGCACTGTATTAGGTAAGTCAAATGATATTGTAAAGAGAAAATCTAATGATTTTATTGTGGGATATGCAGGTTCTATAGGGGTATCAAATAAAATTGATTTAATTTTAGAGGCAGCAAACGTTTTAAAGAAAAACTCAAATATTAAATTCAAAATACTTGGGGATGGTGTCTTAAAATCTCAATTTATGGAAGATTATAACCATCTGAAAAATGTAGAATTTTTCCCAGCTGTAATTAAAAGTGAAGTTGGACATTTTTTAAATACATGTGATGTTTTATTAAATCCATGGGAAGATAAAGGAATTTATAAATTTGGTGTTTCTCCTAACAAATGGATAGACTATATGTATGCGGAAAAACCAATAATTATCCCATTTAATGGTTATAAAAATATTATCAATGAAGCTAATTGTGGTGAATTTATTGAAGCTGATAACCCAGAACTATTTGCAACTACAATTTTAAAGTATGCTGAAATGCCTAAAGAAAAATTGGTAAAAATTGGCAAAAGAGGAAAAAAATACCTTGAGGATAACCTAACCTATGAAAAACTTTCAGATTTGTACATAGAACTTTTTTGAAAAAAGTTCTATGTTTCAGTTACTATCGGGATACTTGCCTGTTCATTTTAAGATTTTTATTGGAGGTAATATACTCAAAAAGTAATATTGTTTTTTGCAACAAACAAAATATATGTATATTTGTATATTGCAATAAACAGAAAATTATTTTTTAATTGGAGAAGTTAAGAATAAAACATATCAATTTAATTAAGAATACCTCATTGAAATTTCAACGTTATTTGTTAGAAATACTTCCGTGGGAAGAAAGACTTATTGGTATAAAGGGTTCAAGAGGTGTTGGTAAAACAACATTGCTTTTGCAATATATAAAAAAAGAATATAAAATAACATCTAGTAAAGTACTCTATATATCTTTAGACGATTTATATTTTTCAGATCATACGTTAGTAGAGTTTACAGAGACGTTTGTTCAAAACGGGGGCGAACATTTATTTATTGATGAGGTGCATAAATATAAAAACTGGTCTATTGAGTTAAAGAACATCTATGATAGTTATCCAACTTTAAAAGTCGTTTTTACAGGTTCTTCTTTATTAGAGATATTAAATTCTCGAAGTGATTTAAGTAGAAGAGCTTTGGTATATAGTATGCAGGGACTTTCTTTTAGAGAATTTTTAAATTTTAAGTATTCAACAAGTTTTGAAGTAGTAGATTTTAATGAAATTTTGAAAAATCATACAGATGTAGCAATAACTATTACAAAACAAATTAAACCAATTAAAGAACTAAACGTTTATTATAAAACTGGTTACTTTCCTTTTTATAGCGACAATGATGTGCTGTATTTTAAGCGATTACAAGAAATTATTAATATGATTGTAGAGGTTGAATTACCAATGCTACGTAATACAGATGTGAGTATAGTGAATAAAATAAAACAGCTCATATATATTATTAGTCAATCAGCACCATTTAAGCCTAATATATCAGCTTTGGCAAATAAAATTAAAATAACTCGAAAAACGCTGTTAGAGTATTTGTTGTATTTGACTGATGCAGGAGTATTTAGGATGTTGCATAAAGATTCATTTGGAGTTAGTTTACTTCAAAAGCCAGAAAAAATATTTTTAGAAAATACAAACTATATATTTGCCATCAAAAATTCAGTTGAAAATAAAGGAAACATAAGAGAAACCTTTTTTTTAAATCAATTAACAGAAAAGCACCAAGTAACCTATCCTGAAAAAGGAGATTTTTTTGTAAATAATAAATTTTTATTTGAGATTGGAGGAGAAAATAAATCAAGAAAACAAATCTATACTCAAGAAAATTCTTTTATTGTTTCTGATAATATTGAGATAGGGTATAAAGATAAAATTCCACTATGGCTATTTGGATTTTTATATTAAAACAAGAATAATAAGCAACATGAAGTTTAAATATTTAAATAATCACTCAAGACTTTAAAAAAAATACTGTTTTTAAGACAATGAGAATATATTGATACTTGATTCAACTTATAAACGCAACTTTTAGCGAATGATGATATAGTATTTTTTTCATTCACAGGAATAGAAAATTAAATTTAAAAGAAGAACAATGGATTAATGCTGAATAATTTATCTAAACAATTATATTAAGATTAATACGTTTTTAAATAAAAAACAAACATGAAATTAGACATTATAGCAGGGGCAAGACCCAACTTTATGAAAATTGCACCAATTATTGAAGAACTTGAAAAAGTAAAAGAAAAAATTCAGTATAGATTGATTCATACGGGACAGCATTATGATAAAAAAATGTCAGGTAGTTTTTTTGAAGAATTAGGCATTCCAGATCCTGATGTAAATTTAGAGGTAGGTTCAGGTACACAGGCTGAGCAAACAGGGCGAATCATGGAACGTTATGAAGCTTTATTACTTAAAGATATGGCAGATTATTGTTTGGTAGTTGGTGATGTGACTTCAACTATGGCTTGTTCTATTGCTGCTAAAAAATTAGGTGTAAAAGTAATACATGTTGAAGGAGGTATTCGTTCAAATGATATTACGATGCCAGAAGAGATAAATAGAATGGTTACTGATGCTATTACCGATATTTTTTATACAACATCTGAAATTGCTAATGAGAACCTAAGAAAACTGGGGCATGATGAAAGTAAGATCAGATATGTAGGCAATACCATGATAGATACCTTGTTGAAAAATATGCCTCGTTTAAAACAACCCGATGTATGGAGTGAATTACAACTAAAAGAGAAAGGCTATTTTGTAATGACCTTACACCGTCCTGCCAATGTAGATGAAGAAGCAAAACTAAAAGAATTGATTGACGAAATTGTAAAAGGTGCTAATAATATGCCAATCGTTTTTCCTGTACATCCTCGTACCGCGAAAATGTTAAAACAAATTGGTATTCAAGCCGATAATTTGCATATGATTGGCCCCTTAGGTTATTTAGAATTTAATTATTTGGTAAAACATGCATTTGCAGTGGTAACAGATTCTGGAGGAATAACTGAAGAAACGACCATAATGAAGGTGCCATGCATGACCTTACGTGATAATACAGAACGTCCTGAGACGATAACTATTGGTACAAATGAATTGGTAGGTACCAACCCTAAAAACGTTGCTCCATTTATGCGAAAGTTGCATGCTGGAGATTGGAAATCTGGAGAAATACCTCATTTATGGGACGGTAATACAGCAAAACGAATGGTTGAAGATTTATTAAAATCATAATAGAATAATAATATTTTTTACTTTTAAAAAAACCTAAACGATCTTTAATGAAAAGATCGTTTAGGTTTTTTTATGTATTTTTACGCTCATAAAAATATTTTAGCTCAAAAAATGTTAAATGGTATTGTGAAAGCTGATATAGAAGACTAATTTATGACCTATTTAATTATTTTTACATCACTTTTTCTACTGGCATTAGTCTATTTAAAAGTAGCTGATCATTTTAATATTATAGACAAGCCCAACCAAAGAAGCTCTCATACTGAAATTACAATTAGAGGTGGTGGTATTGTTTTCTATTTGGCAATAGTCTTCTTTTTTTTCTTTTCAAAATATGAATATACACCATTTTTTTTAGCGGTAAGTTTAATTGCTTTTGTAAGTTTTATTGATGACTTGGTTACTTTAGGCCCAAAGGTTAGACTGGTTGCTCATTTTTCGACTGCATTTTTGTTATTATGGCAATTGGGTTTATTAGGTGGTCCGAGTTGGATGTTGGTTTTAATCCCAATTATAATAGTTGGTTTTTTTAACCTCTATAATTTCATGGATGGTCTAAACGGAATGACAGGTCTATACAGCACAGTTGTCTTAAGTGGATTTTTAATCATAAACCTAAAAGAAAAACTCGTTAATTCAGAGGTGATTATTTTTACATTATTGGCATTAGTTGTTTTTGGGTTTTTTAACTTTAGAAAAAAAGCGAAATGGTTTGCTGGTGATATTGGTAGTATGACAATGGCAACATTGTTGTTTTTTTTAGGAGCTACATTTATGATAAAGTTAGAAGCTCCAATTATCATATTAATTATTGTTATTTACGGTATTGACAGTTCTTTAACTATCTTTTTAAGAATGCTTCGTAAAGAAAAGATTACAGAAGCTCATCGTCATCATTTATACCAAAGATTTGTCGATATAGACAAGTGGCCTCATTTAAAAGTTTCATTTGTTTACGCAGGTACTCAATTCCTCATAAACCTTTTAATTTATTATTTTTACAAAGCAACTTGGACAATTCAGTTTTTAATAATTTTCATGGTAATTGTATTGTTTTCAGCACTATATTTACTGCTAATCAATCACTATAAAAAAATAGAAAATAAAATTAGCTGATATTTGTTAAGATTTTACGACCTTTGCAAAGAGGAGAATAAAGTTTGAGTCTGATTTAATTTTGTATAAATGCTAAAGTCATTTTTTTTAAAAGAAGCTAATTCTATAGTTTCTAGATCTATTGTGCTATTGATAGATGTGTCTATAGTCTTGCAAACATTTTTTCTTGCCTATTTAATCAGATTTAATTTTGTACTGAGTTTTCAAGAGTTTGGTTTTTTATCACAATTGGTTTTGGTTGCTATTTTATCACTACTTAGCTTTTTATTTGTTGGATCACATAAAGGAACGATAAGGCATACTGGTATGAGAGACGCAATCAATGTTTTTTATGGTGCGGTTATTTTATTTGTCATATTAGTAATTATAGCTTTAATATATAGAGAGTTTAATGTGTTAGAAAGGTTTTCTGCACCATTGTCAGTTATTATTATCCATTTTTTATTAAATGTTATTGTGTTAATAGCGGGTAGGTTCATTTTTAAAAGCCTAATCAATAGAATTACTACTGAATATAAAACACCAAAAAACACATTGATATATGGAGCTGGTGATTCGGGTATGCTAACGTATGCAACCATCAGTAATAGCTTAAATACCAATACGAATATTATTGGTTTTATTGATGATGATAAGAAGAAACAATGGAAAAAATATGATAGAATTAAAGTCTATCTTCCTAAAGAAATTACAAATGATTTTATAGAAAAAAATAATATTAAAGAAATTATTGTTTCTATTCATAATATCAAACCCTTTCGACTATTTGAAATAGTAGATAATTTAATTCCATTACCTGTAAAAGTAAAAGTAGTGCCTCCAGTTGAACAATGGATAGATGGTGATTTGAATGTTGGGCAAATCAAAGAAGTGAAGATAGAAGATCTATTAAACAGAACTCCAATAAAAATTAACAATCCTATTCTTCAAAAAGAATTAGATAATAAAGTGATTTTAATTACTGGTGCTGCAGGTTCAATAGGTAGAGAAATTGCTTATCAAGTCTCCAATTATAATTACAAGAAATTGATTCTATTAGATCAGGCTGAGTCTGATCTCTATGAAATTCAACAAAGTTTCGCTAGAAAAAAGATTAAAAATTTCAATGTTGAAGTTGCAGACATTAGAAATAAGCAACGTATGGAAGAGATTTTTTCAAACGATACTATTGATTTGGTTTTTCATGCTGCAGCATATAAGCATGTTCCATTAATGGAAGAGAATCCGTATGAAGCGGTTAGAGTTAATGTTTTTGGGACAAGCTTGGTAATGGATTTAGCTTTGCAAAACAATGTTAAAAAGTTTGTAATGGTGTCTACTGATAAAGCAGTAAACCCAACAAATGTAATGGGAGCTACCAAGCGTATTGCTGAAGTTTATGCCAATTGTTTAAATAAAAAGGGTAAAACAAAATTCATTACCACACGTTTTGGGAATGTATTAGGTTCTAACGGATCCGTAATACCATTATTTAAAAAACAGATTTCTGAAGGAGGACCAATACAAGTAACCCATAAAGAAATTACACGGTATTTTATGACCATTAGTGAAGCCTGTAGTTTAGTGTTAGAAGCTGGTGTTATGGGGAATGGCGGAGAGGTTTATGTGTTTGACATGGGCGAATCGGTTAAAATATTTGATCTTGCTAAAAAAATGATTCATTTATCAGGTTTAAAGTACCCTGAAGATATTGATATTAAAATTATTGGCTTACGTCCTGGTGAAAAATTATACGAAGAATTGTTGAGTACTGAAGAAAATACGTTGCCTACGTATAATGAAAAAATAATGATTGCAAAAATAGAGCCTTTAGATGATGATTTTGTAAAGAACAAAATTATAGAATTGGCTAAGCTAGAAAATATGGATAGGTTTGATATTGTTGCTAAAATTAAAGATATTGTTAAAGAGTATGTTTCTAATAACTCTGAATACGAACGGTTAGATAAGAAGTAGTATAAGGTAATAAGCTGGTTGTTACAGAATATTTAAGTTTACTTGAAATTTTAATGAATAATGTCATTCCGAAAGAACGACTTTAGGAGTGACGAGGAATCTCAAAAAAAAATTAATCGAAAATAATTTCCCTAGGTTCAGTCACGCCTTTATGTAGCCATTTCGGCAGATGAAGATTAGTTTTAAGAAATTTTTAATTTCACTTATCTAAATAGAATTCAGATTTATACAAAAATAAATACCTTATTATTAATAATAGTAATATTGGTATAATAGCAATATTAAATACTTGAATTTTTAATACCCATAAGACTACAGTTAAAGTCAAAAGAATGAGTAGTAGCAAAATGTATTTTTTCACCCAATTCGGAATTTTATTTTTTAGTAAAGAAAAAGCTACAAATAAATTTGGTGCAAAAGCCCAAAGTATATTATAGTTTCCTTTAGTTGTAGAATGGTCGGTTGCAAACCATAATAATAATATAACGATTCCAATTAAACCTGTAATAAAAAACAGGGTAAAGTCTAACCATCTGCTTTGTTTTTTGTTTTTAAAATTTCTATACGTAATTAACAGTACTAGAATTCCTATAAATGATACTAGTACAAAAGGTGTTACAAAATTGGAGGTAACTTCTTTAGGTGTTGAGGTGAATAATGTAAGTGTTTTTTTGACGGTAGGCTTATTGTTTAATTTACTTTCAGCGAAAGCCAAGAATATATTATCTGGTAAGAATAAATATTCTTGAGTTGTTGCTTTTCTGTCTATAACAGAGCCTAAAGCCAAATCAATACCAAAAGTTCCCCAAATATGTTTATGCGAATATTGATGAATCAAATCACGTAGAGTATCTTCCTTGTCTTTTGTAAAATTATTATCGAAAATTACATGCTTTCCTAAAACCTTTTGAGTAACTACTTGTAACTTTGTTGCACAGTTATCATAAAAGAAATCATAGATATATGATTTGTTTTCTGGCTTGGCATTATTTTCTAAAAAATCAAAAAATAATTGTTTTTCAGCTGTAGTGAGATTTAATTGTTGTTCTTTGATAGTTCTGTTTTCTTCAACATAATTTCTTAAAAAGTAATGAAAAGGGTAGGAGGCGAGATCATAAGGTAGTTTTCCTTGAGCAAATTTCCCATAAAAATTGGGCGTATTAAAATTATAGATCCCATAATTATAAGCTTGATCTAAGCCTAACATTTTGTCTTTTACTCTAAATGCACTGTGGCCAAAAGTATCATACAATTCATTTCCTGGAGCAACGGTAATTACACTAATCTCTGAGGCATCAGACAAAATTATTTGCTGTGCAAAACTATTTAGTGATAGTATTAAAAAAAGAATATTAAATATGATTTGCTTCAAAGTCAAAATTTAAAGGTTATTATAGAATTCTATATAATTAAACTTAGTTACACTCAATTCCCTCTCCTTTGGAGAGGGCTAGGGAGAGGATTCTATCTAAAATGACTAACATCTACTTTTATTGAAAATACATTAGAAAACAAAGTGCCACTTGCTCCTCCAATATTTGTTAGTGCATAATCTATTTGAATACCTTTATAATTGAAACCCACTCCAAAATTAGGCTCTAGAGATAATGATTCACTATCATTAAAATCTATTTGGTTTTGAAAATTATTAACACCACCTCTTAAATAGACTAGATTGTTATAATCTAACTGAAAGCCAAAAGCAGGACTTATACTTACAAATGAGCTAGAAATAATATCATTTGTTTGAGTAAAACGCATATTTAAATCTAGTGCTGTCAGTAAATTAAAGTCTCTTGAAACTTTAAATTTTCGAGCAACACCTAATTGAGCTTTTGGTTTTGTGAGTTCTATTTTTTCTGGAGTAACCGTAGGTATTACTTCATCGTCGTTATCCGGATTACCATCATTTAAAATGTTTTGATTGAGGTTATCATATATGGCAGTAATGTCATTTAATTTATCATCATCAAAAGACCAAGCGTTGAAAGTTGTGGTAATATCACGGAGCATCAATCCGAATTTCCAATCACCACGTTGAAATTGAAGTCCTGCATCTAGTCCAAAACCAATAGATGAAGCAAAGTCACCTATTTTTCTACGCACAATTTTTGCATTGACACCAACACTTAAATCTTTAATAATTAATTTTTTAGCATAAGCTACATTTACAGCCCAGTCAGCAGCAGAAAATAAACTTACTCTATCGTAATTTATTTGTCCGTCTTGTATCAATTGCGTCGTATTTAGAATATCATCTACACCAAAACGCATGATAGAAATAGCTACAGTACTTTCATTATTGATTGGTTTCGCAAAACCTATATAATCGTAATTGGCTATGCCTTGAAAATATTCTGAATGCATCAATGAACCCTGATAATCTTCTAAACCTACCAAGCCTGCAGGGTTCCAATAAATTGAATTCACATCATTGCTGAAAGCCGTTACAGCATTACCCATAC
This sequence comes from uncultured Flavobacteriaceae bacterium, assembly GCA_964428855.1. GTDB lineage: Bacteria > Bacteroidota > Bacteroidia > Flavobacteriales > Flavobacteriaceae > Aureibaculum. The sequence continues at coordinate 2,874 of CAYRZY010000074.1, read as the reverse complement.
CAAAAGCAGCTGCATCAACACCAATATTTAAAAACTCATTAGAAAAGCTTCTGATGGTTTGTGCAACGGATAGTTGTGAGATAATGAAGATAAGTAGAAAATATTTTTTCAAGACGTTTTTTTAAGATGTTACAAATATCTGTAATTATAATTTAATACGATATATTTTGTTGAGGTTTTGTCAGGGTGAAATCATACTTTTGACAAAAGCATGAACCAGCCTGCTGAACGGACAGGTACACTAATTTTAAAAATCCTATAGGATTTTTTATTCGTGAAAATTATAATTTACTGCATTTGGCAATATAATTCGTGTATTCGTGGCTAAAAAAGCAAAAAATTAAAGGATGAACTTCTTCTAGAGGTTTTGTAAATTGATGGTTAGAATTGTTATTTACTGATAAATTAGTTTAAATTTGAATTAAAATATAAAGGATAACATGGCAAAATATCATTTAGCACAAGTTAATATTGCTCTGGCAAAAGGAGAAATGGATACAGAATTAATGAACGGTTTTGTTTCTCGTTTAGATGAGATTAATGAAATGGCAGATACAGCAGAGGGTTTTGTTTGGCGTTTGCAGACTGATGATGGTGATTCTACTGGAATACGAATTTTTGATAAGCCTTTACTGTTGGTCAATATGAGTGTGTGGGAAAGTATAGATACACTAAAGAATTTTGTGTACACTTCGGCACATGTTGAATTGATTAGAGATAGACAGGCTTGGTTTCATAAATTTATTGATGCACATCAGGCTTTATGGTGGGTGCCAGCAGGACATATTCCAACAACTGAGGAAGCCAAAGAAAAGTTAGAGTATATCCAAAAACATGGATCAACAGTTGAAGCTTTTCATTTCGGAAAGCCTTTTTCTATGCCTGAATGATTTAAAAATATAGAAACCTGTAGATAGATTCATATCAAAAGGTTTCTTTATAACTAAATTTTCTTAGCGTTCTTAGCGTTTTTTTCCTTTGCAGGCTTTGCGTGAAACCTTTTTTATGTTACTTTTTGAAGTGTCTGAAATATGCAAAAGTATAATTAGTCAAAAAGTAAGAAACTATTTTTGATATGTTAGAAATTCTAAAATACGATGTTCACACCAAGTATTTTGTTTGGAGTTAAGAGATGATCCAAAACCTACATGGCCACCATGTTTTGTTGCTTCTAGAAAAAAGGAAGTATTAGTTTTTGCTTCTTCAAAAGGATAGGAGTCTGCACTAAAAAAAGGATCATCTAAAGAAGTAATCAATAATGTTGGGGTTGTAATGTTTGGCAAATATTGCTTGCAACTTGATGTAGCATAATAATCGTCTGCATCTTTAAACCCATGAGCTGGTGCTGTGTAAAAATCATCAAAATCTTTGAAATTTTTGATTGCCAAAATAGCTTCTTTAGTGATAAAGGAATCTGGAAATTTTTCTAATTTTTCAAAGGATTTCTTTTTCAATGTTTTTAAAAACCGATTCAGATAAAACCAATTGCTCAACAACTCCATTTGTACTGAGGAATCTTTTAAAGAACAAGGGACAGAAACTCCAACAGCCGATTTTATTTTTGGTGATACGTTGCCCTCACCCATATATTTCAAGGTTAAATTTCCGCCAAGGCTATAACCAACGATGTGTATTTCATTATAATTATATTGATTGGAAATGTGTTCTATAACCGCTTCTAAATCTTCCGTTTTTCCACTATGGTAGGAGCTTAACAATCTATTTTGTTCACCACTACAACTTCTTAAGTTTATGGCGACAACATCAAAATGGTGTTTGTTTAATACTTCGGTTAATGATAGAATATAAGATGATTTAGAACTGCCTTCTAGACCGTGGATAGCAATGACAAGCTTTTCGGAATTCACTGAAGAAACATCTAAATCAATAAAATCACCATCAGCCAACTCTAAGCGTTCTCTTTTAAAGTTATTGTCAACTTTATGAAACAGAGCTCTGTAACTGGTATTGAAATGACCATTTTTAAATAAAAAGGAAGGTTGATAAGTAGAGTTATTAAGAATTGGCATTTAACGAAAGATAGTTTTTTAAAATTTCTAATGCATAATGACTAGCTATATCTTTTGCAAATCTAGGGAAATCTATATGTGCATTATCATTAGCTTTGTCAGAAATTATTCGAAGTATTGAAAAAGGAATAGCATACTCATAGCAAACCTGAGCAACAGCTGCACCTTCCATTTCTATACAAGAGATTGTAGGCAATTCATGAGCCAATTGATTGGCGATATGGTTTTCAGAAACAAATTGATCTCCACTAGCAATATCACTTTGTATTACTTTGGGATGCTTAATTCCAAAGGATTGGGCCGTTTTTATGTTTATTTTTTCAGTATATAAACTAAGAAATTTTTGAGTGGCTTTGTGTAATTTATTTCGATGAGGTTCTGAGGTTTCAAAATAGGTTCTATCAAGTAAAGGCACTTCAAATTTTTGATATAGCGGACTTGCATCCATATCATGTTGGTATAGGTTTTTACCAATAACAATATCACCTATATTTAAATCTCTTGAGACAGCACCTGCAACTCCTGTGAAAATAATTTCGTCAATAGCATAATCATTAATAAGTTGTGTTACAGTAGTGGCTGAAGCAACTTTTCCCCAACGTGAAAACACTAAGACAACTTCAGTATTAAAAAGCTTTCCTTTATAATAGGTACGCATTCCTTTAATAGTAGTAGTTGGTTCTTGCAGATTCTCTATTAAAGTCTGCATTTCCTCTTGCATTGCACTAATAATTCCTGTCATGTTGAAACTTATTGAGTTAAATTAGTGTTAGATGATTGCAAATAGAATATTTTGAACACTGAACACTGAACACTGAACACTGAACACTGAACACTGAACACT
>CAYRZY010000073.1:0-12332 GCA_964428855.1 uncultured Flavobacteriaceae bacterium | reverse complement strand
AGAATATTGATGGCGAATTTAAAACAGGGAAATGCAAATCGGTTATTGAAATAGTGAATAATAAAATAAGATTAAAAGAAGAATGGGAATGGACTTGTGATGATTATTCGAAAGGAAAATCGGAATTAGAAGAAATAAGTACTAATGCTAACAAAGAACTGTGGTAAAAACCAAGTAATTTTCAAGTTGGTTTTGGTAATAATCCCCCTACTAATACAAGCATCACGCTAGTATCTCTATAAATCTATATCAAATCATCTAGTTTATCAACAGCCACATAACGCTCTACGGTATAGCCTTCGGCAGCATCTACACCAATCAGTCTGCCCAAATCTTGTGCTCTATAGGTAATACTGTCTAAAAAGTTTTTGCTTGTTATGGGCGAAATGGGCTCTTTACTAGTTGGATTGTGAAATTGTGAACGATAAGCTTTTACTGCTGTTATCTTTTTATCTAAATAGCCAGTTACATCAACTACAAAATCGGGCTCTATATTTTTCCATTGAATATAATGGTATACATGTTTTGGTCGCCATGCTTTTTGTGGCTTCCCTCCTACACTAGTTTCAATTTTTCGCAAGCCTGCTAAAAAACAAGCATCGCTTACCAACTGACTTCCCTTTGCATGATCTATATGCCGATCTTCAATCGCATTACACAACACAATTTCTGGTTGGTATTTGCGAATCATTTCAATAACTTTTAATTGATGCTCTTTATCATTCACAAAGAATCCGTCAGCAAAAGCCAAATTCTCTCTTATTGCTACACCTAATATTTTAGCCGCCGCTGCCGCTTCTTGATCTCTAATTTCTGCCGAACCTCTAGTGCCTAATTCGCCTCTAGTCAAATCGAGAATACCAACTTTTTTTCCTGCATCAATTTCTTTGGCTATTGTGGCTGAACAACCTAATTCTACATCGTCTGGGTGTGCTCCTATGGCTAAAATATCTAATTTCATGTATTGTCTTTAATTCTTCAAAGATAGTATAAGTATTTCTTTAACAAAATTTTTAATAGTTGCATATGCAACTATTAAAATAATAGTGTATGTTTGCAACATGAAATCTGAAGATGACTTTATTGACTATGACAATTGCATTGCTCCTTGGCTGGGTAAAACTATTAAAATAGTAGATTATTATTTGCAGGAAACATTAAGCAATAATAACCTAGACCTTACAAAAGAGCAAATGGTTGTCTTAAAAAAATTACACGATCAAGATGGCTTGAATCAAAATGAATTGGCATTTCTTACCCTACGAAATAAATCTTCTTTGACGCGTTTGCTATCAAAAATGGAAAACAAAGAATTTATTACCAGAAAACAGTGTGAAAAAGATAAACGTATCAATAAAGTATATATCACAACTTTAGGTAAAGAAATTTTTAAAAAAACAAGACCTGTTATAAAATATATGATGGATACTGTAGAACAAAATATTTCTACCAAAGAGAAAGAGCAAATTATAAATATATTACAAAAAATACAAGCAAATTTTAAAGAATCAATATGAGAAAAATACTAACCATAGCATTAGGAATATTACTTTTAGTAGGGGCTGTTTTCATCTCTAAACTATTTATTGCTAATAAAAAGAAACCGAAGCCAAAATTTGATAAAATTGTTAAGAAAGTAGTTGTAGATACCGTACAAAATAAAGAGATTCCTATTGTAATTACGGCTAGCGGTAATTTAACGGCGAAACATAAAATTCAACTTTTTGCAGAAGTTCAAGGGGTTTTAAAAATTACTTCTAAAGATTTTAAAGCGGGTACATATTACAATAAAGGCGAAACTCTTTTACAGATTAATAGCGATGAGTTCTATGCCAACCTACAATCTCAAAAAAGCAATTTCTACAATAAAATCACAGCAATATTACCAGATATTCGCTTAGACTATCCTACTGAATATCAAAAATGGCAAGACTATTTAAATAGTTTTGATATCAATAAAACAACGCCTAAACTACCTGCTATTGGTACTGATAAAGAAAAATATTTTATTTCAGGCAGGGGTATTAATACGGCCTATTACAATGTAAAAAACTTAGAAGTGAAATTGGGCAAGTATCGTTTACGAGCTCCTTTTAAGGGTATTCTGACGGAAGCCTTGGTTACACCAGGAACCTTAGTTAGAGCTGGGCAAAAACTAGGCGAGTTTATCAACCCAAGTGTGTACGAAATGGAAGTATCTGTTAGTGCTACTTTTGCAGACTTATTAAAAAAAGGGAATGCTGTTAAACTGCATAATCTTGAAAATACAAACGAATATATGGGTAAAGTAATCCGTGTAAATGGTAAGATTGATGCAGCATCACAGACGATTAAAGCGTATATTCAAGTGGCAGATAAAACCTTAAAAGAAGGCATGTATTTAGAAGCCAATTTGATTGCGAAGTCAGAAAAAAATGCCATTGAAGTTTCTCGGAAATTATTGGTAGACAATAAACAATTGTTTGTTGTAAATGATACTATATTGCGTTTGATAGATGTGAATCCTGTCTATTTTTCTGCTGAAAATGCTATCCTTAAAGGTATTGAGAATGGAACATTGATGTTGTCTAAACCTGTTCCTGGTGCTTATGATGGTATGAAAGTTGAAATTTATAAAAAATAAATATCACAAGAGACTATAACTGTTCATAAATATTAACTGTAGAAATACAAAGAATATATGTTTATTAAAAAAATACTAGTGGTTAAACCTAAATAAGATGAAAAAAATAATAAGCTATTTTATAAAATTTCCTGTTGCGGTTAATGTCATTATTTTTGCTGCTATCATTTTCGGAATTATTGGTGCAAAATCAATGCTATCTTCATTTTTTCCATTGGTAGACTCTCAATTAATTCGAATAAGTCTCTTCTATCCTGGGGCTTCACCTACAGAAATGGAAGAAGGTGTCGTTTTAAAAATTGAAGACAACCTAAAAGGAACCGTTGGTATTGACCGTATTACTTCGGTTTCAAGAGAAAATTCTGCATCTATCAATATCGAAATTAAAAGAGGTAAAAATATTGATGTAGTCTTAGCTGATGTCAAAAATGCTGTTGACCGTGTTCCTACTTTTCCCTCAGGTATGGAACCGCCTGTAATTGCTAAGGTAGAAACCATGAGACCTACCATAAGTTTTTCGTTGAGTGGTACCAATATTCCACTAAGCACTTTAAAACAATATGCAAGAACAGTTGAAAATGACATACGTGGTATCGAGGGTATTTCTCAAGTTATACTTTCTGGTTTTCCCGACGAAGAAATTGCAATTTCTGTTAGAGAAAACGATTTAAGAGCTTATAATTTATCCTTTCAAGATGTTGCCAATGCGGTGAGTAATGCCAATATTTTAGTTACGGGCGGTAAAATTAAAACCAATACAGAAGAATATTTAATTCGAGCTAGAAATCGTTCCTATCACGGTAATGAATTGCTAAACTTAGTCGTAAGAGCTAGCCCTAACGGAAATATAATCCGTTTAAAAGATGTAGCTACGGTAAAAGACGCTTGGTCAGAAACGCCTGACAGGCTTTACTTTAGTGGTAATACGGCTATCAATATTACGGTAAACAACACCAATAATGAAGATTTAATCTCCTCTGCTGAAAAAGTAAAAGTATATATTGATAAATTCAACCAAGAACATGATAATGTACACTTAGACATTTCTAGTGATTCTTCTACTACCCTAACCCAGCGTACAGAATTACTAGTTAAAAATGCTATTATGGGTGTTTTATTGGTGCTTTTCTTTTTGGCATTATTTCTAAATGCACGATTGGCTTTTTGGGTAGCCTTCGGAATTCCGATTTCTTTTTTCGGAATGTTTATCTTCGCCGCACAATTAGGGATTACTATTAATGTTTTATCTCTTTTTGGAATGATTATCGTTATCGGTATTTTGGTTGATGATGGTATTGTTATTGGAGAAAATATTTTTCACCATTACGAAAAAGGAAAAACACCTATAAGAGCGGCAATTGATGGAACCATGGAAGTATTTCCACCAGTTGTTTCAGCAATTTTAACGACTATTGTTGCTTTTTCTACCTTCTATTTTATTGATGGAAGAATGGGTGATTTTTTTAGTGAAGTATCCTCTGTAGTAATTTTAACCTTAGTTGTTTCATTAATTGAAGCACTTATTATTCTCCCTGCTCATATTGCACATTCTAAAGCATTAATGCGTGAAGGTAGAAAAGTTAACTCTATAGATGCCTTCTTTAAAAAGGTAAATAAATTTGCAGATACATGGTTGATGAAATTACGAGATGTAGTCTATGTGCCTTATCTACGTTTTTTCTTGAAAAATAAATTTTTAGGTTTTGCAATACCCATTGCTTTATTGATATTTAGTATTGGAGCTATAGGTGGCGGAATTGTAAATACTTCCTTTTTTCCAAGAGTAGCGAGTGATCGGATTTCAATTAATTTGAAGATGACTCAAGGGACTAATGAAATGATTACAGATTCTATTATTTCTAGTATTGAACAAAAAGTATGGGAAATCAACAAAGAATTTACTAAAAAACAATCTGGAGATAAAGATGTTGTTCAAAATGTAATTAAACGTATTGGCCCTGGCACTTCAAACGCTTCATTAACTGTTAACTTGTTGCCAGGTGAAGAAAGAGACTTTCCTTCTTTAGAAATAAATAATGCCATTCGAAAAAAAGTGGGTCGCATCAACGGAATTGAAAGTATAACCTTTGGTTCTAATAGTAATTTTGGTGGTAAACCTGTTGCGGTATCTTTATTAGGAAATAATATTATAGAGTTAAAAGCTGCAAAAAAAGAATTAAAAAGTGCTTTGATTAATAATTCAATATTAAAGGATGTCTCTGATAATGACCCTGCAGGAATAAAAGAAATACAAATCAAATTAAAGGATAAAGCCTATGTTTTAGGATTAAACCTACAAGGTATTATGCGGCAGGTTCGAGGTGGCTTTTTCGGATTTCAAGCTCAGCGTTTTCAACGCGGACAAGATGAAATTCGCGTATATGTTCGCTATGAAAAAGAAGATAGATCGTCTATAAAAAACTTAGATGATATGTGGATCAATACACCTTTAGGGACAAGAGTTCCTTTTTCAGAAATTGCAACTTATCAAATTGAACGTGGCGAAGTGGCAATTAATCATTTAGAAGGAAAACGTGAAATTCAAATCACTGCAGACATGAAATCTGAAGATGATAGTGCTTCTGATGCACTTGAGGATATTAAAACTACTATAATGCCTGAAATTATTTCGAAATACCCAACTGTTTCTGCTCTTTATGAAGGTCAAAATAGAGAAGCACAAAAAACGATGGTTTCAGTGAAAGTTATAGGGCCAATTATTCTCTTACTCATCTATATCATTATTGCCTTTACCTTTAGAACCTATAGTCAGCCTATTGTACTGCTTATCATGGTGCCGTTTAGCTTGATTGGTGTGGTTTGGGGGCATTATTTTCACCATTTTCCAATCAATATTTTATCTTGGTTAGGAATTATTGCTCTTATAGGAATTATGGTAAACGATGGCTTAGTGCTTATCGGTAAATTTAATTTATATCTTAAAGAAGGGATGATGTATGACGAAGCCTTATTACAAGCAGGAAAGTCTCGTTTTAGAGCCATCTTTTTAACTTCATTAACGACCATTGCTGGCCTTGCTCCGCTATTATTAGAAACGAGTAGACAGGCACAATTTTTAAAACCGATGGCTATTTCTATTTCTTACGGAATTGGTATTGCTACCGTATTAACCTTAGTCATGTTACCCTTATTATTATCGGTTTCAAATTCCGTTAAAGTATTTATTAAATGGATGATTACAGGTAAGGATGTTAGCAAAGAAGAAGTAGAACGAGCGATTATTGAAATGAATTATGAAGACCCTATCTCTAACTCTTCTCGAAAGGAAGAGAACTCATACTCAGAAGAATAAAAAACGTAGTGACACAAAATTAAGATTCAGAAAATGAAATTATATATAAATAAATCAGAGTCTAAGTCTCTTTCCCTTTGGAAAGGATTAAGGATAGGAATAGGATTCCTAATCTTCATATTCTCTTTACAAGTGAACGCTCAACAGCTACTAACCAAAAAGGAAGCTTTGCAAATAGCCTTAGAAAATAATTATGGTATCAAATTAGCCAATAATAGGGTTGAAATTGCAAAAAACAACTCTAGTATTTACAATTCAAGGTTTTTACCAACTGTAACTACTAAAGCAGGTGCTAACTATGATATTAGCAATCAAGAAATAGGGAGGCAAGATGGTACCTTAACAGCTATAGATGGAGCTGAAACCAAAACATATAATGCTTCGGTAAATCTCAATTACACCTTATTTGATGGTTTAGGTAGAAAATACAATTACAAGCAACTTAAAGAAACCTATAATCTATCAGAGCTAGAAGCTAGAGAAACCATTGAAAACACCTATCTACAATTGTTCAATCTTTATTTTCAAGTAGCTCGATTGTCAGAAAATACAGAAAACTTAAAAGAGGCCTTGGCAGTTTCAAATCAGCGATTATTGAGAGCTCAATACCAATACGAATATGGGCAATCAACAAAATTAGAATTGTTAAATGCTGAAGTAGATGTAAATAATGATAGTATCAAACTAATCAATGCAAACCAACAATTCAATACTACAAAACGAAATATGAACATTGTGCTGGGCAAACAGCAAGACATTAATTATACGGTAGAAACCGATGTTGATTTTAGTACCTTATTATCTTTTGAAGAATTATTAGCTAAAGCCAAAGAAAATAATGTGATCCTCAAACAGAACGAAAAAAATATTACCATCAATAAATATGGTATCAAAGCAAGTAAAGGAGGATATTTACCTTCTGTCGGATTAACCAGCTCTTATGGATGGAATAAAAGCGAAAATCCGCCTACTTCATTTTTTGCAAACTCAATAAATACAGGTTTAAGAGCAGGAATCAATCTCTCATGGAATCTTTTTGATGGCGGGAATACGAAGACAAGAGTTGCCAATGCAAAAATAGGATTGAAAAATCAAGAAATTATTCAAGAACAACAAATTGAAACGCTAGAAAATACCTTAAAAAATACTTGGGAAGCGTATCACAATCAATTGTATGTGTTGAATGCTCAAAAACAGAATGTAATCACCACGCAAAATAATTTTGACAGAACTCAAGAACGTTATAAACTAGGGCAAGTAACGTCTATTGAATTTCGACAAGCACAAATCAATTTATTAAATACGAAAACCGCAGTAAACAATGCGAAATACGAGGCAAAACTCATTGAATTAGAATTATTACAGCTTAGTGGGCAGTTGTTAGATGTTGCATTTTAATCGCAGGGCGATAGCCAAAAAGAATTTAATACCTCGTATTCCTGTACGGTGTAGGTTGGACGAGGTAGTTTATCTCCATATTTCACACCCCTCAGTCCCCTCAAGGGGACAATCTTCCAAATAAACCTTAAGTAAAATGAATTTATTCTCATTTTATTGGGTGTAATCAATTCACAATTGCTTTTTTTTAAATAACTATTGGAAATCTAGCTTAGAATCTGAATGTTCTTTTTGATGAATAAATTTTAATATTTAGATTGTCCCCTTGAGGACTATCGAGATAAAAATATATATTTATTGAAGATATCTAGCGAAGCTAATGAGGGGTGTTGATAAATAAAAGACATAAGACTGCTTATGGTCATGTTGTCATTCCTGCGACTTGTCTTGCCTCTGGCAGAAGGCAGGAATCCAGAGCTAGTTCTACTCCTGATATTTCGGTAGAAATGAGTTACAAATAAAGTAAAGAATCTTAACAAGAGATTCTTCAGTCGTTCCTCCTTCTGAATGACAAAAAAATTAAATCAACTTCAATGCCTGCTCTACATCAGCAATAATATCTTCAACATCTTCAATACCCACAGAAAAACGTAATAAATTATCTGATATTCCAACTGCTTTTCGTTGTTCTGGAGTTAATAAAGCATGTGAGGTTATTGCGGGCTGTAACATGGTAGACTCTACCCCTGCCAAACTTAAAGAGGGTTTAATTAACTTCAGGTTCTTCTGAAAAGCAACAGCATCTAAGCCTTCTTTGAGTTCAAAAGAAAGCATGCCTCCAAAACCACGCATTTGTTCTTTTGCAATATTGTGATTTGGATGACTCTCTAAACCTGGATAATACACTTTAGCAATAGCTGAATGCTTTTCTAAATGTTCTGCTATTGTTTGTGCATTGCTATTATGCTTCTCTACACGAAGTGCTAATGTTTTAATACTACGCTCTAATAAATAGGAAATCATATGGCTTAGATTGCCTCCTAAATTCTTTCCTTTTTGGAAAACAGTATTGATATGTGCTGAGCTTCCTGCAACCAACCCAGCTAAAATATCACTATGTCCGCCTAAATATTTTGTAGCAGAGTGTATAGAAATATCTATTCCTAAAGCTATTGGTGTTAAATTGATTGGCGATGCAAATGTATTGTCAATCATAGAGACCAAACCATGCTTCTTTGCTAAATCTGCAACAGCTTTAATGTCAGTAATGGTCAATAAAGGGTTGGAAGGTGATTCTATATAAATAACCTTTGTATTGGGTTTAATCTTTACTTCAAAATCAGCCACACCTACTCCATCTGTAAACGAATATGCAATCCCCATTTTATCAAACTCTTCTACCACAAAATTAAAGGCTCCTCCATAGATTTCATTGGTCAGTACAATATGGTCTCCTTTAGATAGAAATGCTAATAAGGTTGTGCTTATAGCTGCCATCCCTGAAGCAAAAGGCAATCCTGCTTCTGCATTTTCTAAGGCTGCAATTTTTTTTCCTAAAACTTCTTGATTTGGTGTGTTAAAATAACGTGGGTATCGCATTGGGTCAGCATCTAAATATTCATATGATGATGCCATAAAAATAGGCGATACAGCCCCTCCAAATTGCGTGTCTTTTATTTCACCTTCGTGAATGCAAATGGTATGTTTTCCTTTTTTTATCATCTTTTACACCTTATTAAGGTCTAAACTACAAATAATAAACTAAAAAATGATTGATTATTAATTTTTAAAAAAATTAAGGAAAAACACCTTTTAAAATAGGGGAAAACACTTATTAAACAAAAGTAAACCCTGTAAATAAAGGTGGTTTTTCCTCTTGACATTCTATAGTTACTAGAGTAATTTTACAAAAACTAAAAAAAATAAATTATGAAACAAAGAAAAAAAGATGCATTCGAAACAAGACAATTGGCTAATACTTTAGCCAAAGACCGTAAACACCCTCAGCACATCAGTAATGATGATGAACAAAAATATAGACATACTGAAGATTTAAACAATCAACCATCCTATTTAATGAGTTATACAAAAGGGTTACCTCATAATTATGATACAGGGTTAATTGAAAATCCAATTGATTTTCAATATTTTATAAAAGCTATTGATAGTGGTGATTTCAGAGATTTTAGAGATACTCCTTTAGGTGTTTCTAATAATAGTTTGGGAGCTTGTTGTACAAATCAAGATTTTGATTGGAAATCAAATAAAGCACAAACTAGTAAAGAAGGAGGCCCTGTTGATGTACGTGCTTGGGAAAGTCAAAGTGCAGGAAGTTCTTTTGATTTAGAAGGTCCAGATGCTCAATCAGTAACGATGCCACCTGTACCAAAATTAGGAAGCAATGAATTAACCTCAGAAATAGCTGAAGTATATGCTCAATCTTTATTAAGAGATATTCCATTTCATGCATTTACAAATGGTATAATGGGTATAGGAGTTGGAAAAACTAAAATTGATATTTCTACTCAAAGCACTTTAAATGCACTAGACACTAAAGAACTTGATGTTCTTAAAATTAAAGAGTTTACAGACACTTTAAATAATTTAAAATGGTTTCAACCAAATTCAGAATTAGTATTAAATGATAATGAATTAAATAGAAGTAGAAAAAAAATACTTACTCCTTCTAATGTCTTTAGAGGTATTACTACAGGAGATAATGTAGGTCCATATATTTCACAATTCTTACTTGTAGGTAATAGCGGCATAAATGGTAATGATAAAGAAAGAAGTCCTTCAGACGGAATGATTTCTTATGGTGCTATGTCAGTTGAACAAAAGGTCAGGGTTGCAAAAAAAGAAGATCATTTGACAGATTGGGATGAGTGGTATGATGTTCAGAAAGGAGCTGATTTAAGAGATTTAGAAAGTTATGTCTCTACTGAAAATAAAAAAAGACGCTTTATATACACACCAAGAGATTTAACAACCTATGTACATTATGATGCTTTATATGAAGCTTATTTAAATGCGTGTTTAATAATGCTAAGTAACGGTGTTCCGTTTGATTCAGGAATTCCATTTCAAGAATCAGACAATAGAGATCATCAACAAGGTTTTGCTCATTTTGGAGGCCCACACATCCTTTCATTAGTTACAGAAGTGGCAACTAGAGCATTGAAAGCAGTTCGGTTTCAAAAATATAATATCCATAGAAGGTTAAGACCCGAAGCTTTAGCCGCTAGGATACATAAAGCTGATGATTTAAAAGAAATGGCTCCAGACCTCATTAAGCTTCGAGAAGAATTAGATACAATAGGTATTTTACCAAAAGTAGCTGCTAAAAATGGTGCAAGTAATTATTTATTGCCCATGGCATTTTGTGAAGGTTCACCAATGCATCCATCATATGGTGCTGGACATGCTACTGTTGCTGGTGCATGCATTACAATTTTAAAGGCGTTTTTTGATCATAAACACCCTTTAAATATTGTCCCTTTAAACGAAGTGCAAAATGAAGTTAAAAACCTTATTGAAAAAATTGAACCTGGAAAAGTGATTGTCTCATCTAACCTTGCATATGTTTCGGTACAAGATGGTAAGAAGTTAGATGTTGTACCAGTTTTAAATGAAAGCTGTGAATTAACACATTTAACTGTTGAAGGTGAATTAAATAAACTTGCTTCAAATATTTCTATAGGTAGAAACTGGGCCGGTGTTCATTACTTTTCAGATTATTATGAATCATTATTAATGGGTGAGCAAATTGCACTTGGCATTTTAGAAGAGCAAAAATTAACATATAATGAGAATTTCTCAATGACTGTGCCTTTATTTAATGGAAAGAGTATTAGAATTTAATCTATTAACATAAGAACTCAATACCTTTTTTAAAACTGAATGCCATATGGTTTTAAAAAAGGTATTAAGTTTTACTGAAAATTATTATTTTAACCTTTTATCCAATTGATAACCGATGCATCAGTAGGTAATGTCTTAGGGGCAATTACTTTGGCTAAATTGCCATTTTCATCAATCAGGTATTTTTGAAAATTCCATTTCACTTTAGAATCTTCTAATCCGTTTTTTGCCTTTTCAGTTAAGAAATGATAGATAGGATGCATGTTTTTTCCTTTTACAGATATTTTTTCCATCATTGGGAAGGTAACTCCGTAATTTAACTGACAAAACGCTGCAATCTCTTCATTAGATCCAGGCTCTTGCTTTAAGAAATTATTTGCTGGAAAGCCTACAATGACAAAGTTAGAGTCTTTATAGGTCTCATATAATTTTTGTAAGTCTTTGTATTGAGGTGTTAATCCACATTTTGAAGCGGTATTTACTATCATTACTTTTTTTCCTTTTAAGGATGCAAAATCAAAATCTTCTCCTGTTAAGCTTTTCACTTTAAACTGATAGATGTTTTCCATTTCTTGTACGTTTTCTTGTGAGGCTACTTCAGTACTTATGGCTAATATTTTGGTTTCTTTCTTGTCACAACATGCAGTTATACTTGTAGCCAGAATTAAAATTAATATATATCTCATAATTCCTTTTTTTATTAAGTTAGTAATCCTTTATTTGGTTTCGAATGCTCTACTAATGTCATAAAAATAAATTACTATCTTACAATTAACATTAGTAGAACACCCCTAAAGTCACCTCAAGGGGACAATCTTTCAAACTAACCTCTCAATTATTAGTAGCGAATTAGCGGCATAAACATCTACTTCTTATAATATTTTCTATACTTAAAAAATGCAAACATGCTTAGGAGTATTGAGAATCCTAACCAACCCCAAATTTCATTAGGTATTGGCACAACATCTCCTGCAGCATAAGAATGTAAGCCTGACAATAAGTGATTTACACCTTGATATCCCATTAAAATGGAAGCAAATGCAAATACAGCCATGATGTTAAAAGTTAATCTACCTCTTAAGCCTGGTATCAGACGCATGTGTAATATAAATGCATAAATCATAATATTTATCAATGCCCAAGTCTCTTTAGGATCCCAACCCCAATAACGCCCCCAACTTTCATTTGCCCACATAC
>CAYRZY010000072.1:0-12450 GCA_964428855.1 uncultured Flavobacteriaceae bacterium | reverse complement strand
ATTAAAAGGAATAATTATTGAGGTTGGTGCAGAGCTAGAATCAGCGATATAAGCTAATTTCTCTCTTGGAATTTTTAATTTATCGAAAACTGGTCGATAAAGTGTTCCTACCGTTAACGAGCTAATACTCGTTTCTACAAATAATAAAATACCAGTGAGTAAAGCCAGAATTTGTATGATTACACGGCTATATCCTGCTTGTTTTTTTTCAAAATAATCAATTAAAACATTGAGTTTGTTTACAAAGCCTTCAACACCTTTAGAGTATTGAATAAAAAGGAGTAATGCTCCTACCAAAGCACTAAAAATAATAGTTCTGGTTTGGCCAGGATCTTGAAAAACATCTACTAAACTATTAATCGCTTCAAGAGTGCCAGTAAAAACATTCCAATCATTTATAATCAACCAAGAAAACCAAATTCCGAATAATAATGAAATATAAACTTGTTTGGTTTTTATTGCAAAAACGATAGCAATTAAAGGTGGTAATACTGATAGGAATCCGTAGCCGTCTGTCATAAATTTTTAAGATAAGTTCGATAAATATATAAAAACTATCGGATATATCTTCATTAGATTTTTTTTTGACAAAATAGTTAAGATAAATTGAGCCAAAATACTGATACTTACTACAAAGAGGAGTTTAGACCTCAATTTCATTTTTTGGACGCATAAGCCGATAGCTATTTTTTCTGATAAACTTGGTGAAAATTTTTCTGGATGTGCTGTTTTAGACTTTGAGAATACATAAATGTGATTACTTCGAAACTTAAACAGAAAAAAAAACCTAAACGCTGAAAACTATTTTTTTGGTAGTTTATTTATAAGGTTAATTCTTTTTCCACATTATCTTCAGTATATAAAATAGTAAAAGATAATTTATTAAAATCAACATTTAATGTTGCCCAATCTGAGCCATTCTCCCAATTAATACAAAGGAACTCTTGACTAGTTGTTATTAATAAGAATTTTCCATTAAAGGCTGGATGAGAATTTCTAAATTTGATAAGCTTTAATAATTTTTGAACTACGCCCTTCTTAATAGCATTAGACAATTCATCATCTGTAAAATAATGACGATTGATATCTCTACCTACTTCAGTTTTCACTAACAATTTCATGTCATTTGGTTCTGCAAGTAATCCCATATAATATACTTGGGGAATTCCAGGAGCAAAAAACTGAATGGCACGAGCCAAAAGATAATTATTCTCATTTTGACCAAGTGCATCAAAATACGTACAATTCACTTGGTAAAGGTCAAGATTTGAAGCTGCCTCTCCAGTAGCTTGTCTACTTTGTCCTTTACTATTTTTATGAATCTGTTCTACCAAAGCATCGATATCTTCTTCCGATAATAATCCTTCTTGCCCATCAGAACTCCCAACATCTATCACTCCAATTCCATCATGAGTATCTAGAACAGTAATAGCATTTCTAGGACTTATTTCAAGCCAGTTTTTTAAATATTCTGAGGTATGATTAAAAATAGCATGAAGTACAAGAGGTGGCAAAGCAAAATCATAAACCCAATCTACCTGACGAGCAATTTCAATTTGCTTCTTGTAATAGGAATGAATTTCTACCAAAACTTCTATTTCGTAAGTAGACGCTTTTTCCCTAAACCAATCAATAAAATCAAAAGTTTTAGGAATCATAAAACAAGATGTTCCTGCTTTTTTAATAGCATAACCAGCAGCATCTAACCGTATCATTTTAATACCCGACTCATAAAATTGCTGAAGGATAGAATTTAGATAAGCTTTACCTATTTCACTTTGTACATCTATATCAATTTGATTTGAAGTAAAGGTAGTCCAAAGTCTTTTTTTAGATCCATCTTTTAATTGTATATCATTAAAAGGAAGACCTGGACGAGGACGATAAATATTCGACAGCTCTTTTTCACTTGCTCCCTTTGGGAAAATCTTTTCAATAGGTAAAAATAAATCTGAATAAAGTGATTTTTCTCCGTGCTGTAAATAATCCAGAAACTGTTTTGATTGAGCCGAAACGTGATTTACAATAATATCACCCATAATATCGGTGATAGCACTCAAAGATTGAATGTCATTCCAAGAACCAATACGAGGGTCAACCTGTGTGTGATCAATAGGATCAAAACCAGCATCACTTCCATCAATTGGATTAAAAAAAGGCAATACATGCACCCCACCGAAAACACCCTTCAATTCTCCCAAGAGTAAAGTTTTCAAAGATTTTAATCCTCCGTCTGTAAGACGATCAACATAAGTCATCAACTGTACTTTGTTCTTCATTTTTGATAGAATTTAATTCAAATTTTAATGGTTATCATACTTACTATATCGTATAATCTTAATTAGAAAATTTCAAAAACACATTTACTATTAAATAGCCTTTTATAATTAAAGACTATTATAAAGATATTATTTTTCACAGCATTAACAGAAACAATAATACTCGTTTTATTTAATATCTAAGATAAAAATAATGTAAATTATTAACGAAAACGGTTTCGTTTCTTTTTCAATATTTTTTTTGTAATACTTCCATTATTCTTTCGTAATTTGCATTTAAAGTTATTCATCTGTATATAGATTAGAACACTCAACAAATTAAAATCACAAGAAGGTTAAATCAAAAATTTAATAATGTCGACAATAACCTGTTTCGGAGAAGTACTTTGGGATATTTTCTCAACCCATAAAAAAATTGGAGGAGCTCCTTTGAATGTAGCTTTACGATTACAATCTTTTGGTGTAGATGCAAAAATAATTAGTCGTATTGGTAATGATAAGGATGGCAAAGCATCCTTAAAATATATTAAAGATAATGCTATTGACACTTCAACAATTCAAATTGACCCTTCTTTAAAGACGGGTTGTGTACATGTGACTTTAGATAAAACAGGCTCAGCATCATATATTATTGAACAGCCTGTTGCATGGGACAATATTGAACTTACTGACAATACCATAGCCATAGTAAAACCTTCTAATGCTTTTATTTTCGGGAGTTTGGTTTGTAGAAATGAAGTTTCAAAAAACACTTTATTAAATTTACTTCAACACGCAACTTACAAAGTATTTGATGTGAATTTACGTCCACCATTTTATGCAATGGATTTGTTATTAGAATTGATGACTAAAGCAGACTTTATTAAATGTAATGATGATGAATTGCTAGAGATTTGTAATGGTATAAATTTTAAATCAGACAGTATTACTGAACAAATCAAATTTTTATCTCAGCAAACAAATACAAAACACATTTGTGTTACCTTAGGTAAAGACGGAGCTGTATTATTGTACAACAACCAATTCTACCATCATAAAGGATACCCAATAAAAGTTATAGATACCGTCGGTGCAGGCGATTCATTTTTAGCGGCATTAATTAGTAAACTTATAAATAAGGAAAAACCAAGCAACGCTTTAAATTTCGCCTGTGCTGTAGGGGCTTTGGTTGCAGGTAAAGAAGGAGCTAATTCAAAAATTTTAGATTCAGAAATTTCAGCCTTTATAAAAGATCATTAAAGTCAATTTTAAGAACATTTAGATTGTAAAGTTATGAACACGAAACCGTTTTCGTAAGGGTATTGCTGTTATTTTTTAATTAAAATGTAAATATTATGTTAATTTATTATATCTTCGAGTTTGTATTTGAGAATTACCATTATAAATTTTCAACCTTATGCTACATTTATTTCTTAATAATATGAATTTTTAACTGAATTGTATTAGTATACAGGCTAATCAATCCTGTTATTTGTATTATAGCTAAATGTACACTAGAAACATTTATGAAGTGATTTCTTTTAATCAAAAAATTTAACTAATTTAAATAATTATGAAATTCAATTTAATGAAACAATTACTATTTCTAAGTATTGTACTCTTTTCAAGTGTACTACTTGCACAAACAGTAACTGGAACGGTATCAGACAACGATGGTCCTTTACCTGGAGTTACAATTATTGAAAAAGGCACAACCAATGGTGTTACTACTGATTTTGATGGTAATTATTCTATTGATACAGGTGCTGACGCTGTGTTGTCTTTTAGTTTTATCGGTTTTGCATCACAAGATGTAAGTGTAAACGGACAAAGCGTTATCAATGTTCAATTAGCAGAAGACGCTAGTGAACTTGATGAAGTTGTTGTTATTGGTTACGGAAGTGTCCGTAAAAAAGATGCAACAGGTTCTGTGGAAACACTAAAAGCTGAAAACTTCAACAAAGGAGTTGCTACTTCACCTCAACAACTACTTCAAGGTAGAGTTGCTGGTGTAAATATTGTTTCTGCTAGTGGTGAGCCAGGTGGTGCTACTTCTATTAGAATTCGTGGTGCTACTTCTATTAGAGCTGGTAATAACCCTTTAGTGGTTATTGACGGTGTACCATTAGATAGTAGAAACACAAGCCCAGGCGGTAATACTGCGGGATTTGGAGGTTCTACACCAACCAACCCATTAGACTTTGTTAATTCTGAAGACATTGCGAGTATTGACATCTTAAAAGATGCTTCTGCAACTGCTATTTACGGTTCTCGTGGTGCTAATGGTGTAATTCTAATTACAACTAAGAGAGGTAAGAGTGGTGCTCCTAAAGTTACCTTATCTACTTCTGTTGGTATTAGTAATGTTGCAAACACAATTGATGTTTTAGACGGTAGAGCATATGCAGCAGCCCTAACTTCTGAAGGCGGTGCAACAGCTAATGATTTTGGCGACAATGTGAATGCCATGGATGAAATTTTACAGACAGGTATCACACAAACTTACAATGTGAGTTTTGCTGGTGGTAATGAAAAAAATGTATATAGAGTGTCTTTTGGGTATGTAGATCAAGAAGGTATAGTTAAAACGAGTGATTTGAATAAATACACAGCTAGTTTTAATGACACATATAAAATGTTAGATGATAAATTAAAAATAGACACAAAATTAATTTATAGTTTAAATAAAAATTCAAGACCTTTGATTACTAATAATGCAGGCTCACAAGGAAGCTTAATAGGTACAGCATTAACTTGGAACCCTACGCTTTCTTTACGTAATGCAGATGGTACCATTCGCCAAGGGTATACTGGTAGTTATGATAATAACAACCCTTCTTTAAGTTTAAACCCGTTGGCATTATTAGAATATAATAGTGATAATATTGAAACTTCTAGAATAGTAGCGAGTATTGCTGCATCTTATGAAATCACTGAAGGCTTAACTTATAAATTTAATTTTGGGGTTGACCGTTCAGAATCTACTAGACGTGCAAGTTTATCAAGGCTATTAGACATCAACAATGTCAGGTTAGATCCTGCATCAGGAACAAAAGGTGGTATAGCTGGAGTACAACAAATCTCATTATTTGCTAAAACTTTTGAACACACCTTAAATTACACCAAAGACATTAGTGATGATTTTAACATTAATGTATTAGCAGGTTATGCTTATCAAGAATTATCCGCAAGAGGTTCAAATGCCACAGGTAAGGATATTGATTTAGATCCTGGTAATGATGTTGACTTTTTAGGTGGGTATGCAACTAGAACCATCAGCTCATTTAAAGAACCTAACAATGAATTAGAATCTATATTTGGTAGAGTAAACCTTTCTCTTTATGACAAGTACTTATTTACAGGTACCGTAAGGGGTGATGGATCAAGTAAGTTTGGTGAAAATAACAAATGGGGATACTTCCCTGCATTTGCTGTAGCTTGGAAAATATCTGAAGAAGATTTTGCTCCAGGTATTTTTAGTGATTTAAAATTAAGAGCTGGTTGGGGACAAACAGGTAATCAAGAATTCCCTGCTGGTGCATCACAAGAGAGGTATTCTATTGGTTTCAATTCTGATGGAAATACTTTAGCAACATTGGTAAATGTAGCGAACCCTGATTTACAGTGGGAAACAACAACCACTACCAATTTTGGTGTTGATTTTACAACAGCAAACAGTAGATTGTCTGGTTCTGTTGATTATTTTCATAAAGAAACAACAGATTTATTATTTCAACAAGATGTTATTCAACCAGCACCTTCAACAAAATATTGGGTTAACCTACCTGGGTTAAATATAAATAAAGGGGTAGAATTCTCATTAAGTGGTAAAGTAATAGATAAAGAAGATGTATCTTTTAGTCTTTCTGGTAATGTTAGTTTCTTAGACAATGAATTGAAAGACTTCCCTTTTGGTGATGATGACTTTCAAACAGGTGACATTAGTGGCCCTGGTTTAAGTAATCCTAAATCTCAACGTTTGGCAAATAACCAGCCTATTAATATATTTAAAATGGCCGTATTTATGGGCTTCAACGGAACAGGAGAACCTGTTTATAAAGATGGAAACGGAGGGTTAACTACTGATGCTAACTTTTATAAGGAGTTTGTAGGAAATCCGAATCCTGACATTATCGTTGGTTTCAACGCTAATTTAGACTATAAAAACTGGAACTTAAGTGCCAATTTTAATGGTCAGTATGGTGGAGTGATTTACAACAATACCTTGAATGCTTCATTAATCAAATCAAACTTGACAAGTGGCCGTAACATCAACGCTGTATTGGTAGGTAATACTGAAACTCCTTCATCTGTAAATGCTCTATCTACTCGTTATTTAGAATCAGGTGATTATTTAAGATTGTCAAATTTATCCATAGCTTATAACTTTAACAAAGACATGCTACCAAAATACATTTCTAATGTTAAAATTTATGCAACAGGTCAAAACTTGTTTGTAATTACGCCGTATTCAGGTTTTGATCCTGAAATAAATACAAGTAAGGCGTCAGATGGAATTCCATCTTTCGGTATAGAATACCAACCTTACCCAAGAGCTAGAACATATTCATTTGGACTAAATGTATCATTCTAATCTATTTAAATTAATAAAAAACAAAAACATGAAATATTTCAGAATATTAACAATAGTAAGTCTGGTTATTTTCTCAAGTTGTGCAACCGATTTAGAAGAGAAACTAGGTGGAGAATTGAATGGAGAACAAGCCAATAGTATAACTACTGGTACACAATTCTTAAACAGTGCATATATTGCATTAGGTTCATTTGAAACTCAAGATTTAGTCTGGGCTATGCAAGAACATACCTCAGATGAATTAGTTGGCCCTACAAGAGGTGGTGACTGGGATGATAATGGTATCTGGAGACAATTACACCAACACACTTGGGATGCTGGTCATCAATTTGTTGAAAACACATTTAATTCATTATCGAATGGTGTTTTTCAATCGATACAAGCATTATCTTTTGACTTAACAGATACAGAAAAAGCTGAAGCTCAATTCCTTCAAGCATGGTTTGTATATCATTTATTAGATTTGTATGGCCAAGTACCTTTTAGAGATGCTGGTGAAGATTTAAGACAACCATCAAGAGTATTGGTAGGACAAGAAGCTGTAGATTTAATTATTTCAAATTTAGAAGCTGCTATAGCTGGTTTACCTTCAAATACTGCAACATCTGTAGTCGGTAAAGAAACTGCACAAGCTTTCTTAGCTAAAATATATTTACAAAAAGCAGTATTGGTTAACGGAGGTGATTCATTTACTTTTGACACAACAGATTTAGACAAAGTAATTTCTAATTGTGATGCAGTAATGAATTCAGGAAAATTTGCTTTATCTCAAGGTTTAGCATATTATGATAACTTTAGACCTGATAACGATACAAACCCTGGTGCTTCAGAAGTGATATTTGCTTCTAAACATGTAAGAGGTGAAGGTGGTGGTAACATACCTTCTAGATGGTTTATGACCTTACATTACAATCAAAACCCTGGAGGTTGGAATGGTTTTACAACCTTATCTGATTTTTATTCAAAGTTTGATGACAATAATGACGTAAGAAAAGGAAATCAAACATTATCTGGTCTTACTGATGTTGGTGGTGTAAAAGCTGGTTTCTTACAAGGTCAACAATTTGATCAAAATGGTACTGCTTTACAAGACAGATTAGGTAATGCATTAGTTTTTTCAAATGTGAGCCCAATAATCTCTAGTGGAAATGACCTTGAAATTACTGGTATTAGAGGTATTAAATATATTCCAGATTATGACAACCTTAATCAACCAGATAATGACTATGTATTGTTAAGATACTCAGATGTTGTATTGATGAAAGCTGAGGCTATGTTAAGAAAAGGAGATGCTGCTGGTGCTTTAGCAATAGTAAATCAAGTTAGAGCTGCAAGAAATGCAGGTGCATTAGCATCTTTAGACGAAACAGCATTAATTGATGAAAGAGGTAGAGAATTATGGTGGGAAGGTTGGAGAAGACCAGATTTAATTAGATTTGGCACTTTCTTAAATGCAGGAGCTCAAAAAGAGTCTTCCACAGCTACGTATTTATTATTTCCTATTCCATCAATTGCAATTAGTGGTAACCCTAATTTAACACAAAACCCTGGGTACTAAAACTAATTTAGTAAATTAATAAAAAAAAGGGGTTGCATTTGTCAACCCCTTTTTTATACATAATTCTTAATCATTAATTTTGTTAAGGTCAATTTCTATAGTATCTCTACTAATTTCTCTATTTACAATTTCTTCTTGTAAACATTCTGAGGACAACAAATTATTTCATTTAAAAAGCAATACTGGAGTTCATTTCAGCAATCAATTGACACCAACACCAGAATTAAATATTCTTACCTACTTATATTATTATAACGGAGCAGGAGTTTCTGCTGGCGATTTTAATAATGACGGAAAAGTTGACCTCTACTTTACTGGAAATCAAGTTCAAGACAAACTCTATATAAATAAAGGAAAGCTTCAATTTGAAGATATTACAGAAAAATCAGAAATAAATAATAATACAGGCTGGACAACAGGAGTGACGACAGTTGATATAAATAATGATGGTTTACTAGATATTTATGTGTGTAAAGTTGGTGATTATCAAAACATCAAAGGTCAAAACTTGCTGTATGTCAATCAAGGAGTTTCCAATAGTGGTATCCCTACATTTAAAGAGGAAGCTTCTACTTATAATCTAAATATTGTGAGCTTTAGTACTCAAGCTTCATTTTTCGATTATGACCTAGATGGAGACTTAGATCTTTTTTTATTAAATCATTCCGTTCACCCTATTAGAACTTATGGCAAAGGAAAATTGAGGCAAGAAATTAACGAACTATCTGGTGATAAGCTTTTTAAGAATGAAGATGGGAGATTTATTGAAGTATCTAAAGAGTCTGGGATTTTTCAAGGAAAAATAGGCTATGGTTTAGATGTATCAATTAGTGATTTAAATAATGATGGTTATCCTGATATTTATGTAGGGAATGATTTTTTTGAAAATGATTATCTCTATATCAATCAAAAGGACGGAACCTTTAAAGAAATTATTTCAAATGATGAAACCAAATTAGGGCATACTACACATTTCTCAATGGGAAATGATATGGCAGATATAAATAATGATGGACTTACCGATATTATTTCTTTAGACATGTTACCCGAGAATATTAAAAGCTATAAAACTTCAGGTTCTGAATTTGGAAATCAGATTTATAGTGAATATTTAAAAAACGGATATCATCCTCAATATATGCAAAACACCTTGCATTTAAACAATGGGAATACCGTATTTCAAGAAATAGCTTTTGTTGCAGGTATTGCTGCTACAGAATGGTCATGGTCTCCCCTACTTGCCGATTTAGACAATGATGGATATAAAGATATTTTCATTTCTAATGGAATAAAAGGTGCTACTAACGATATGGATTTCATCAATTTTATTGCCAATAAAAATATTCAAAAGCGGATTAATAAAGGTATGAGTCAAGATGATTTAGCTTTCACCAATGAATTACCAGAAAAGAAAGTATCAAATTATTTTTTCAGAAACAATACAAATCTTACTTTTTCAAACACAACAGAATCTTGGTTTAAAAACATTCCTTCATTTAGTAACGGTGCAGTTTACACAGATTTAGATAATGATGGTGATTTAGACATTGTGGTAAATAATGTAAACGAAAAAGCCTTTATTATCGAAAATAATTCTGAAACATTAACTAAAAACAACTATTTAAAAATAACTTTTAAAGGAGCTTCTAAAAACAAATTTGGAATTGGAGCTAAAGTAATTCTACACTTAGACTCAACAACTATTACAAATGAAAACTTTAGTTCAAGAGGTTATTTATCATCTGTTGCACCTGATCTTACCATTGGTATAGGAAAGCACAAAATCATAGATTCCTTGACAGTAATTTGGCCTGGTGGAAAATTTCAAAAATTGAAAAATTTAGATGTAAATATGTCTTTGACATTAAAATATACTGAATCTACAGGAAACTATTATAATCAAAACTCAACAAGTAAGCATTTATTGACCAATGTAGCATCTCCAATCAATTTCAAACACAAAGAACATCCATCTTACGAATTTAATAGAGAACCTTTAATTCCTTATACAAAAGGATATGAAGGTCCAAGTATTGCTATTGCTGATGTTAATAATGACGGTTCAGATGATATTTATATTGGTGGAGCGAAAAAACAAACAGGAGTATTATACATACAGAACAAGAAGGATGAATTTTCAATTTCTTTACAAGAAGATTTTGAAAACAATAGTATCAATGAAGATACAGACAATCTGTTTTTTGATGCTGATAATGATGGTGACCAGGATCTTTTAGTCGTCTCTGGCGGAAATGAGTTTACATCAGGAGAAGCATTAAATCCTAGATTATATATCAATGAGAATGGGAAATTTAAATTAGGAGAAGCATTTAGTACTTTTGAAATTAATGCATCTGTAGTTAAAGCATTTGATTTTGATGTAGATGGAGATTTAGATATTGTGATAGGAGCAAATGCAACACCTCAACAATTTGGTATTTCTGCAAAAAATTATCTATTTGAAAATGATGGTAAAGGAAATTTCAAAGATATCAGTAACACCAATGCTCTCGATTTTTCAACGATAGGATTGATTGAAGATATCGCAATTGTTGATGTCAATAATGATCAATTATTAGACATAGTTGCTGTTGGTCATTGGATGCCAATTTCAATATTTATAAATGATGGTAAACATTTAAAATTACAATCAGACAATAACTTACTAAACACTAATGGGTGGTGGAACACCATAAAAGTAGAAGATTTTGACAAAGATGGAGATCTAGATTTTATTGTGGGCAATTGGGGTTTAAATACGAGGCTGAAGGCATCTAAGCAAGAACCTATAACTCTTTATACTAATGATTTTGATGATAATGGTAGCATTGAGCCTTTAATGACTTATTTTTATCAAGGTTTAGAGACTCCTTTTTCCTCAAAAGATGACTTGGTCAAGCAGATGCCTTTTTTAAATAAAAAGTATTTATCCTATTCAGCTTTTGCCAATGCAAAATTCAACGAACTATTCCCTGCTAAAAAAATAAAAAATGCCAATAAAAAACAAACTTTTGAATTGGCAAGTTGCTATTTTGAAAACATAGGAAATAGCCAGTTTGAAGTGAAAAAATTACCTTTTTTAACACAGGCTTCCTCAATTAAAACAGTATCTTTGAGTGATTTTAACCATGATGGTTTTCAAGATGTTTTAATTGCAGGAAATGATTATGAAATTAGTACTCAACTAGGTAGATTAGATGCATCTCACGGCCTATTATTACTCAATGATAAAAAAGGTTTTTTTACGGTAAAAGACAATCAACAATTTGACATTTCTGGATCTGCTAGAGATATTAAAAAATTAAAAATAAATGGTATAGAATACTTGATAGTTTCTATAAATAACAACACACCTATTTTTTTAAGAAATAATGACAACTAAAAACGAAATGAATTTTAAGTTATTTAAAGGAGTAGTGATTCTTCTTATTACATTTATAGTGGTACTTTCATGTAAATCTAAAGAAGAAGACACAAAAACTAAGGAAGGTACAACTACTACCCTATTCTCATTACTAACACCTGAAGAAACCGGTATTGATTTTATAAATGAAGTCATAAACCAAAAGGATTTTAATATTTTTAAATATAGAAATTTCTATAATGGTGGCGGTGTGGCAATTGGTGATATTAATAATGACGGACTCCCTGATATTTACATGACCGCAAATATGGGTTCAAATAAATTGTACTTAAATAAAGGTGATTTTAAATTTGAAGATATTTCAGAATCTGCTGGTGTAATAGGCAACAAACCTTGGTCAACAGGTGTAACTATGGTAGATATCAACCAAGATGGTCTCTTAGATATTTATGTAAGTAATGCAGGAAACATGGAAGGGAACAACCATGATAATGATTTATATATCAATAATGGAGACCTCACTTTTACAGAAAAAGCATCAGAGTATAATTTAGCTAAAACTGGTTTCAGCACACATGCTACCTTTTTTGATTATGATAAAGATGGAGATTTAGATGCTTATATTTTAAATAACAGTAATATTCCAGTGAGTAGTTTGGGGTATGCAGAGCAAAGA
>CAYRZY010000071.1:9215-12489 GCA_964428855.1 uncultured Flavobacteriaceae bacterium | reverse complement strand
AATTAAAATAAGATAGCTTTGTCATTATCATTAAAACCTTGTAACATTGAAATATCTATACTTTTTTATTCCTCTACTTATAGGATTCTTTGCTATTGATAGTAATCCTATCAAAGTAGAAAGGAATTTTAAACAAGAAACGGATAGTGTTTTTAGTTGGATTAAGGCTGCAAAAAATGAGACTTTAAATTTTCAACAGAGAAAAGTATATTTAGAGAAGGCATATCAACTTGCCTTACAAGAAAAAAGTGATTCATTACAAAATATCTATTTTTCTAAAATAGCCTTAAATTATTATAGACTGGGTGATTCTTTATCCTTCAGAAAGCTAAATAAATTGACAATCAACTTGTCAAAACAATTGAATGATTCTACCACCTTAGCTTTTAATTATTGGGATTTAGGAGGTTTTTACTCTAGGTATGAAGTAAAAGATAGTGCGTATTATGCTTTTTCAAAAGCACAAAAATTATATGAAGGTTTAAATGATGATTTTCGCTCAGGTAGAATGTTATTAAATATGGCAATTATTCAATCAGATTCTAAAGATTATACGGGTAGTGAGGTGACTACCATAAAAGCGATACAATTGTTAAAACCTCTCAATAAATACAAACAACTGTACCGTTGTTATAATAATTTAGGTGTCATCTTTAATGAATTGAAAGAATATGACAAGGCTCTGTTTTATCATAACAAGGCATTAGAGTATGAAGAAAGGATAGAAGGTGAAAACACTTTTAAACTAACCACTTTAAATAATATTGGGGTGGTTTATAAAAATAAAAAGGTACATGAAAAAGCAATTGAATATTACCAACAAGCTTTAGATGATGAAAGTTTAAAAGCTAATAACACCAAATTATTTGCCATGTTATTTGATAATTTAGCATATAGCAAGTACAAGCTAAAAGACACGGTTGAGGTAGAAAATTTATTTTATACAGCATTAAAAATTAGAGATAGTATTCATGATGTTTCAGGGGTTATTGTAAATAAATTGCACTTGGCAGAATTTAAATTCACTTATAATGATACTATTGCGGCACTACAATTGGCAAATGAGGCTAAAGACTTGGCAGTGCAATCAAAGAATCATAAAAACACACTAACAGCCTTATTATTACTCTCTAAATTAGATAAAAAAAATGGCTATACTTATACAAATCAGTATATAATACTGAACGATAGTTTGCAAGATCAAGAAAGAGTCATTCGGAATAAATTTGCACGTATTCGTTTTGAAACGGATGAATTTATAGAAGAAAACGAACTATTAAGTGAGCGAAATAAACGTATTCTCCTTTATACAGGTGTATTGGCATCGTTATTGGTTTTGTTATATATCGTTATAAGTCAACGTTTTAAAAATACTAAATTAAAATTAAAACAAGAGCAACAATTAGCGAATGAAGAGATTTATAATTTAATGCTCAATCAGCAAAACAAAGTTGATGAAGGTAGAAGAAATGAAAAAATGAGAATTTCTCAAGAATTACACGATGGGGTTTTGGGCAGAATTTTAGGAACGAGGATAGTTCTAGGGGTCTTAAATGATAAAACAGACGAAACCGCTGTTCTGAAAAGAGAAGAATGTATTGATAACTTGAAAGAGATTGAAGAAGAGTTAAGAGATGTTTCACACAGATTGCATGAAAAATCTTTAGATGCTGATATTGGTTATATAAAATTGGTAGAAAATTTATTAGAAAAGCAATGCTTAGTTTCTGAATTCAGCTATGAATTTAAATGTGATAAAAATATAAATTGGGAATTGGTAAAAGGAGATTTAAAAATGAACCTGTACCGTATCATTCAAGAGTCTGTTCAGAATATAAATAAGTATGCCAACGCAAAACATGTAAAGGTCTTGTTTAGAAGTGAAGAAAATTTATTATATTTAACCATTAGAGATAATGGAAAAGGCTTTGACGTTGATGCCAAGAGTAAAGGTATTGGCTTAAAGAATATAAAATCTAGAGTTAAAAGCTTTAATGGTATCGTGAATATTGAGTCAAAACCAAACCAGGGTACGGCTATATTTATTGAAACTCCTTTAAAAAAACCTAATTTTAAAACAACCTAAATCTGCTTTTATTAAAATGAAAGAACCAATTCATGTATTGATTGTTGATGATCACCCAGTTATTGTAGAAGCATTTATTATTATGTTTACGATAAGAGGGTTAGAGCATTATGAATTTACTATTGATACTGCAATTGACTGCGATAGTGGTCAAAAAAAAATTGATGAATCATTGAAGAAAAAACTTTATGATGTTATCTTTTTTGATGTGCGTATGCCTCCATCATCAGATGGTAAAATTGTATCAGGTGAAGATTTAGCTATCTATGCAAAAGGCGTGTCGCCTAGTACTAGAATAGTAATTTACACGATGTTTAATCAAGATTCTCGTATTCATAATATCCTAAAAAATGTCAATCCTGATGGTTTTATGTCAAAAACTGATTTAAGTTCAAAAGATTTTGCACTTGCATTTGATACAATTATGAAAAAACCTCCATATTATAGTGCCACTATAATAAAATATTTTAGAAATCAATCCGTAAAAACAGAAGATCCGATATTAGACGATGTAAATAGAAAAATAATCTTCCATCTTTCTGTTGGGGTAAAAACCAAAGACCTTCCTAGTTATGTAAATTTGTCCTTAAGTACTGTTGAAAAAAGAAAACTACATATTAAAACTATTTTAAATATTGATAAGGCCAATGATGATGAGATGATTGAAGAGGCTAGAAAAAGAGGTCTGGTGTAGCAGCTATTCTCGTCCAATGTACATGTAGAGCTAACTTCCAAAATATCAACTCTAGTGTCCCGAATTTTCTTAGCGTTCTTAGTGTATTTTTTCTTAGCACACTTTGAGTGAAACCTTTTTTTATTTCTTTAAAGAGTTCAGTAAGTAAAATGTATTTTTGCAGAATAATTTAGAAAAAATTATTTTTTCAAAGACCAAAGACCATTCTATGCGTACAAAATCTACAAAGCAAAATAAAATTAATGTTGTTACTTTAGGTTGCTCTAAAAATATTTACGATTCTGAAGTACTGATGGGGCAATTAAAAGCTAATGGAAAAGAAGTGGTTCATGAAGATACAGAAGACGAAGGTAATATTGTAGTTATCAATACTTGCGGATTTATAGGCAAGGCAAAAGAAGAGTCTATCAATACCATTTTACATTATGCTCATAAGAAAGAAAGAGGTGAAGTTGATAAAGTTTTTGTTACTGGTTGTTTGAGTGAGCGATATA
>CAYRZY010000071.1:0-9205 GCA_964428855.1 uncultured Flavobacteriaceae bacterium | reverse complement strand
AATTCCAGATGTTGATGCCTATTTTGGCACTCATGATTTGCCTAATTTATTAAAAGTTTTAGAAGCAGATTATAAGCATGAGCTTATCGGAGAACGTTTAACAACAACCCCAAAACATTTTGCATATTTAAAAATTGCAGAAGGTTGTGATAGACCATGTTCTTTTTGTGCCATACCTTTAATGAGAGGTAAGCATAAATCTACACCTATCGAAAATATTGTAAAAGAAGCTCAAACATTAGCAGAGAGTGGTGTAAAAGAGCTTATTTTGATAGCACAAGATCTTACCTATTACGGATTAGATATTTATAAAAAACGTGCTCTAGCAGATTTGTTAAAGGAATTGGCTAAAGTTGATGGTGTAGAATGGATTCGTTTGCATTATGCATTTCCGTCTGGCTTTCCTTTAGATGTGCTAGAAGTTATGAAAAATGAACCTAAGGTTTGTAATTATTTAGACATTCCGTTACAACATATCAATACAGAGATTTTAACTTCTATGCGTCGTGGTACAACACATGATAAAACAGTAAAACTTATAAAAGAATTTAGAAAAGCTGTACCTAATATGGCAATCAGAACTACATTAATTGTTGGCTACCCAGGTGAAACTGAGACTATTTTTGATGAGTTGAAAGAATGGGTAATTGACACTCGTTTTGATAGATTGGGTGCTTTTGCGTATTCTCATGAAGAAAACACACATGCTTATACATTGATTGATGATGTGCCAGAGGATGTAAAAGAACAACGTGTTGCTGAAATTATGGACATTCAAAGTCAAATTTCTTTTGAACTCAATCAAGAAAAAATTGGACAAACTTTTAAATGTATATTTGATAGAAAAGAAGGGAATTATTTTATTGGAAGAACAGAATTTGATTCACCTGATGTTGATAATGATGTTATTATTGATGCCACCAAACATTATGTTCAATTAGGACAGTTTGTAAATGTTAAGATTCTTGAAGCAGGCGATTTTGATCTGCAAGGTGAACCAGTATAATTTCCGTATCGGTTTTATCCTGAATTTTTAGGGATAGAAATCAGGGTAAAAACTTATGCTTTTGACAAAAGCCACGAATACACTAATTTTCACCCTCTATTATTGAGGTAAACAAAGAATTGGCACTAATTTTAAAATCCTATAGGATTTTTTATTCGTAAAAATTATTATTTACATTGTTATGGTATAATTCGTGTATTCGTGGCGAAAAAAACAAAAGTAAAGTATGATGTTGTTTTGGGATAGAAATTCAGTTATTTTCATAAAGCTAAAATTCTTTGTAAATTTCCAAATAAAAAAACGTCAATACATTAATTGTATTTATTGATGATAAGATTATGAAAATTTGTGTAGCACAAACAAAACCTATTAAAGGAGATATTCAGAAGAATATTGAAAATCATATTGGAATGATAAAACTTGCTGTTTCTGAAGAAGCAGATGTAATTATTTTTCCTGAATTATCATTGACTGGTTATGAGCCTGAGTTAGCACAAAAATTAGCAGTGAATAAAGATGATATTCGATTTGATGATTTTCAAAAAATAAGTAGTGTTGATCAAATTATAATAGGCGTTGGTTTACCTATAAAAAATGGTTCAGGTGTAAGTATTAGTATGCTTATTTTTCATCCTGATAAAGAAAGACAAATTTATTTTAAGCAGTATTTATATTCAGGTGAAGAAGAGTTTTTTATAAGCGGGAATAATTTGACGAACCTTATTTATGGCGAATCAATCGCTCCAGCAATTTGTTATGAATTATCAGTACCCATGCATTCTGAAAGAGCTTTTAAGAGAGGAGCAGCTTTTTACATTGCAAGTGTTGTAGAGTCTGTTGAAGGTGTAGATACGTCTATTGAGAAATTAACCATGATTGCTAAAAAATATTCAATGACCGTTTTTATGTCAAACTGTATTGGTAAAACGGGAGTGTATAATACTGCAGGAAAAACATCAATTTGGAATAAAAAAGGAGAGCTTTTAAAGCAATTGAGTGATAATGAAGAGGGAGTATTAGTACTTGACACCTCATCAAATAAAACAATATTTAAAAAATATAATATGTCGTCTTGTAACACCAGTAAAAAAGAAACAACATCATGTAGTATTACTGATAATGGTTGTAAAACAAGTGACTCAAAAGAACATTTAGGTGAATATTGGTGCTCAATGTATACCGATGTTGATGTTACTAAATTAGGGTGGTATGAAGAAAAATCAAGTCCTAGTCTAAAGCTGATTAAAAAGACCAAGTTAGCTAAAGATGCCAAACAGTTTCATGTGGGTGCAGGTTCAACTACATTGATTGATAGTTTGGTAGAAGATACTTATACCAATTTAATAGTCAATGACATTAGCAGTTGTGCCTTGAATAAAATCAAGAATAGAATAGGAGAGAAGCAAGAGGCTGTAGAATGGATAGTTGACGATTTGGTGAATCCGACTGCCTTAGAAAATATGCCTAAAGTAGATTTGTGGAATGACAGAGCGGTACTTCATTTTTTTACTGAAGAGAAAGATCAAGAAACCTATTTTAAACTATTAAATGCAAAGGTTAAGAAAAACGGATTTGTAATTCTTTCTGTTTTTAACCTTGAAGGAGCAACCAAGTGCAGCGGTTTGGATGTGAAGCGATACAATGCAATCATGCTTCAAGAAAAACTAGGTGAAGATTATCGATTGTTAGAAAGTTTCAATCATATCTACTCCATGCCAAATGGTGAAGACAGACCTTATGTTTACACCTTGTTTCAAAGAATCTCTTAGTAGAATATAATTCATCATATAAAAGCCTAAATTTGTTGACTGACGATTAAGACACATGCAAACAATTCCTTTCCATAAAACAGGATATTTTTCTAAGACAATATGCGATTATTTAGATGAGCATAAGGCTGTTGAACCTTTTTATAATAACTTTCCTAGCCTTAAAGGATTTAAAAAACAGCTAGAAGAAAAACGTCAATTTGCTCCGAATCGAAAAATTCTTGTTGATGCTCTAGAAAAACAATATCAAAATATAAAGACATCAAAGGATACTAAACAGCATATTCAATCACTTTTAAAAGAAAATACATTTACTGTAACTACTGGTCATCAATTAAATTTATTCACAGGGCCTTTGTATTTTTTATATAAAATAGTGTCAGCCATAAACTTAGCAAAACAACTAAAGTCAGAATTTCCTAAAGATAATTTTGTACCTGTCTATTGGATGGCTACTGAAGACCATGATTTTGATGAAATCAATTATTTCAATTTTAAAGAAAGAAAAATAAGATGGAATAAAGAAAGTAATAGTGCTGTTGGAAGATTGTCAACTAAAGGTTTGGATGCCGTTGCTCAAGTTTTTGAACTGTTGTTAGGTACATTAAAAAATGCAGATTTTTTAGCAGAATTATTTAAGGATGCCTATCTCAAGCATGAAACGTTGACGGAAGCCACACGGTATTTGGTCAATGAATTATTTGGAGATTATGGGTTGGTAATTATCGATGGAGATGATGAGCGTTTGAAAAAACAATTTGCCCCTTTTGTAGCAGATGAACTAACGAATCAAACTAGTTTTAAGAAGGTTTCAGAAACGATTCAAGAGCTAGGAAAAGAATACAAGATTCAAGTAAACCCACGTGAGATTAATTTATTTTATTTAACGAATAAAATTAGAGCACGTATTGTTTATGAAAAAGGAACTTATAAAGTTGTAGATACTGACATTTCATGGACAAAAGATGAAATACTAAAAGAACTTGATGAGGTGCCTGAAAGATTTAGTCCGAATGTGATTATGCGTCCACTATACCAAGAAGTTATTTTACCTAATCTCTGTTATATTGGTGGTGGAGGTGAATTGGCATATTGGTTTGAATTGAAGTCTTATTTTGAAGCAGTTAAAGTGCCTTTCCCAATATTATTATTGCGTAATTCAGTATTGCTGATTACAGAGAAGCAGTTGAAAAAAGTAGAAAAATTAAATATTTCTTTGGATGAATTATTTTTAAATCAAGATGCTTTAATCAATAAGAAGATTAAAGAAATCTCTGAAATTGAGATTGATTTTTCTAAACAAAAGGCTTTTTTACAAGAACAGTTCAAAGCTTTAGAAAGTTTGGCAGAAAAAACGGACAAGTCTTTTGTTGGTGCTGTAAAAGCACAAGAGTCAAAACAGTTAAAAGGCTTAGAAGTACTAGAAAAACGCTTGTTAAAAGCCCAAAAAAGGAAATTGAAAGATGTGGTTGACCGAATAAGGTTACTGCAAGATGAATTGTTCCCTAATCAGAGTTTAGAAGAACGACAACGAAATTTTTCAGAAGTTTATGAGCAATATGGGCTTACATTAATTCCTAAATTAATAAAAACACTTGATCCTTTAAAAGGCGAGTTTTATTGTGTTACTATTTAATATGAAGAAGAGAATTTTATCAATTTTATTTGTGGGAATTAGTTTATTGTTACTCTCAGTATTTATCCCTAATTATATCATTAAAAAGAATGCATCCGATAAGATATATACAGATGTTAAAAGCATAAAAAAGAATAAAGTTGGGTTACTGTTGGGTACTTCAAAATTACTAGCTAGCGGAAGAATAAATCTATATTATCAATTTAGAGTAGATGCTGCAGTTGCTTTATACAAAGCAGGTAAAATCGATTTTATATTAGTAAGCGGTGATAATAGTACGGTTGATAATGATGAACCAACCGATTTTAAAAATGATTTGATGAAGAATGGTGTGCCAGAAGAAAAAATATTTTTAGACTATGCAGGTTTTAGAACCTTAGATTCTGTGGTGAGAGCTAAAGAAATTTTTGGTCAAAGTAAGATTACAATTATTTCACAGAAATTTCATAATGAAAGAGCCATTTATTTGGCTGAAAAATATGATATTTCAGCGGTTGGGTTTAATGCAAAAGATGTTTCTGGACGTTACGGATTTAAAGTTCAACTTCGTGAGTATTTGGCAAGAACAAAAGTGTTTGTTGATTTGGTTTTTGGTGTTAAGCCTAAATTTTTAGGAAAAAAAATAGTAATTGACTAAATTTTCATATGAACTTAAGGTAATATGTAGTGATAAAGTTAGGCATATTTTTATTCGGTATTAAATTTCATTATCAATAAAGAATACTGGCTCTGTGTAGTTGGGATTTGGATTGAGGATTTTATTATTTTCTATAATTATATTGGTTACCTTATGTACTCCAGATTTATCTTTAATCTGAGAAATAAATATTTCAGGTTGATTTTTTGCAATATAGTCACCCCCAAGCCGAACAGATCTAACGTCTAGCACATTATCTTTAATAACCACACCATCAGTATCTTGGTTTGCCCAAATATGATGTCTATACCATTTAACAAGGTATGAGCCTCTGTGTGCAATATGCTTTACCGTTTCATCCCAAGCAGGTTCAACAGCAATACAAGCTCTATGATAGGTTCCAATAAACTTATTGTTAATTGCCTTATTGCCATCTGCATGAATGGCGAAATAGAGCATCCATCTTGTTCCTCTTTCTCCTGTTGACTCTACAGTATTGCCCTCAAAGAGATTGTTTTTTGACCCCACATAAGCTTGTAGCAACCCTTCACCTAATGCAACAGATGTTGATATGTCATTATTTATAATGGTATTATCAGAAGAGCCGTAAGCAAGATGAATACTTGAGGAGGTAGAATTGCGTAGTGTATTGTTAGCGATTCTATTTTTGTTTGATCCGTGCTGTATCGAAATGTTACGTGCATTATTTAGCACATCATTATCTTCAATAGTAGAATCACTAGCACCAGTTAAACCAATACCATAATAGCCACCTTCAATCTTATTATGACTGATAGTAGTTCTTAATGTAGCATAGTATGGTTTTGCATAGGTTTTGTCTTTTATCCATAACCATGTGGCACGAGCCCACTTTTTTGTTTTTCCATCCGTTGGATCCGTATATTCCTCAGGAGGATACACATAATCAAGACTGCTAGCAATATAAATAGAAATCCCTCTAGAATGGTTAGATGATTTAATGGTATTGTAAGATATGATATTATCTACAGCTTCCTCCATTCCATTTTTATGGGCAATAAGGAGGATATAACTAACGCCATTTTTATTTTCTATTTTATTATGATCAATACTAACTCTAGAAACATTATAACCAATAATTGCTGCAGAATAGGGAATGCCTTTCATTTCAATATCCATGTGATGAATACGTAAATCTTTTACATTTTCTAGTTGTTGCTGAGTTTGTCCTAAGAGGTAAATACCATTGTCTTTTGGATTTACAAACTTAAGTTTGCCTCCAAAAATTTGAGTAATACCGTTAATAATGACAAGTTTCTTTTTTAGTAAGCAGATTCCATCTCCAAATTTAACTGCTTTTTTCTCTTCAGCAGCTACTGTTAGAGCTTTATTAATTGCATCGCTATCATCTGTAATGCCATCACATACAGCTCCGTAATCTCTAATGTCAATACTTTGATCACCAACTGTAAAATTATCTTCAGCTAACAAAGTATCGTAAGTGTCATCACTAAATAACCGAACTTCATATGTGCCAGCTTCTTTAATGAATTCTTTTTTCGTCAATTTAAGTATGCCATTTTCATCAATCATAGTTATATATTCCCATGAAATGAGTTCTTTTGCAGTATTGGTTGCTGTTGTTTTAAAGACTCCAACCCAAGCTTTTTCTTCATAAATAGACGGATTATAAATTTCTACAGATATTGACTCACCTACATAATATATTTTGCGTTGCACCTTGATGAGTTTATCATTATTGACATCATCAGAATTGCAAGAAAAAAGTGATATTAATAAAATGAGAGTAGCTGAAAAAATATTGGCTAAAAAAAAGTTAGATGTTTTCATATAGAAATCATTTTATTTCGATAATTATAAACTTATAATAATCCGCAAATCTCTAATGCTTT
The DNA here is from genome assembly GCA_964428855.1 of uncultured Flavobacteriaceae bacterium. Taxonomy (GTDB): domain Bacteria; phylum Bacteroidota; class Bacteroidia; order Flavobacteriales; family Flavobacteriaceae; genus Aureibaculum. The sequence goes on along the minus strand of CAYRZY010000071.1, from coordinate 2,265 downwards.
TTTATAGGCATCAGCTCTAAAATAGGTGTTGTAATTTTTTAATTCTGACGGATGAATCCAGTGTAATTTATCAAACTCATCATCTTGAGGTTTTAAACGCATATTATGTGCTTGATATTGTATTTTTACAATGTTTAATTCTTGATGTTTAAAAATATATTGATCTTCATCAGGGTAGGTATAGCTAACTTTTTCAGTATAGCTTTGTAGAATGTCATTCTCTGTAATGTCAAGGTCTAATTCTTCTTTTAATTCGCGAATTATTCCACTAATGAAATCCTCACCAGCTTCTAAACCTCCTTGCGGGAATTTATAACCGCCGTCTCTTGGTGAAGAACCTATTAAAATTGTATCACCTTTGACAATTACAGCCATTACTGCCTTTCTAATTTCTTGTTTCATTGTAATTTCTATGCAATTTAACTAGAAAAGATGTTTTTCACTTTCTTTTGGTAATAAATTTCAGGTTTTTCTGTATGTGTTTTTGTAAGCTTTACAACATCATCAATAAGTAAATTGATAGCAAAGCTGAGTTTTTGTTGTAAGGATAAGGCATCTTCAGTCGATAAATAAGTGTTTACTAAAAAAGGAAAATAGTTATTTAAACTTTTTAAATAGCTAGGGTTTAATAAATTGTCATTAAGAACTACTTCATTATTTATCTTTGTGTATACCTTAAATTTGGCGGCGTTAATGGAAGACATATGTACCAAGTCGCAAAACAGATTTACTTTCTGGCTAAACTTGAATTTACCTAAATCAATAAGAGAGTTGATTATTTTTATTTCTTTTTTACCTAATTTTTTAATAAAAAAGGTAGAGATCATTTTGTCAATAATCTCTGTAGATTTCACAACTTGTTTTTCTAATTCGGTAACCATAAGCATAGCAATTTATGAGTAAAAAATACTCAGATTAATATAGATTGTAGAAAATAGTTGATAGAGAAAAAGTTGGCAATTTGCCTTATTATGCCCAAATATAGTACTTATATAGATGTGAAATAAAAGAAATTAACGGTTTGCAGAGTTTTACCAATAAATGGTGTGATTTTTCTATTATTTGGTTATTTACTTAGGTGTGTGAGAATGCTAATTTACCCTCTTATTAAATAATGTGTAAACATAATCTAAAAAATTTTCAGATGACTTTGCTTAGAGCCTATCTGCCGCAGGCAGGGTTTCAATTAACCTTTCCCTTCGCCGGCAGACAGGTTCGGAGAGGTCAGAACTGTCGTTTTCGACAGTTCTGGGTGAGGTAAAATACAAAATTTAGATTTTTGAATCATAAGTAAAAATGAAACTATCGAAAATATTTCTATGGTTCTGTTTCTAGGATAGTTAGTTTTAAGAAATTTTTATTAAAACGACTATAAATTCTAAGAATTTAATTTTATTTTTGCGGATGCAAGAAAAGGTACTTATTTTAGATTTTGGTTCGCAGTTTACACAATTAATTGCTCGTCGTATTAGAGAGCTTAATATTTATTGTGAAATTCATCCTTACAACAGTGATAAATTTAATGCAGATGATTATAAGGCAGTAATTCTGTCTGGCAGTCCGTGTTCTGTGAATGCAGAGGATGCTCCTCAGCCAGATTTATCAAAAATTAAAGGGGTAAAACCATTATTAGGTGTTTGTTATGGTGCTCAATACTTAGTCCACTTTTTTGGTGGTAAAGTAGGGGCTTCGAGTACCAGAGAATACGGACGGGCTAAACTTTCTCATATAAATAATCACAGAGGGTTGTTTAATAATATTAATGAAGGGAGTCAAGTTTGGATGAGCCATTCAGATACTATTTTAGAATTGCCAAATCATTATAGAAGTATTGCTAGTACAGAAGATGTTACTCATGCTGCTTTTAAAATTGAAGGAGAGCATACATATGCGATTCAGTTTCACCCTGAAGTATATCATACAACAGATGGTAAACAATTGTTAGAAAATTTTTTAGTAAATATAGCTAAGGTTGAACAAAGTTGGACACCAGATTCATTTGTGGAATCTACTGTACAAATACTACAACAAAAATTAGGGAATGATAAAGTGGTGTTAGGTTTGTCTGGAGGTGTTGATTCTACAGTAGCAGCGGTGTTATTAGATAAAGCAATTGGGAAGAACTTATACTGTATATTTGTTAATAATGGATTGTTAAGAAAAAATGAGTTTGAAGATGTATTAGATCAATACGAGCATATGGGACTTAATGTAAAAGGAGTAGATGCTTCGGCACGTTTTTTGAAAGCTTTAAAAGGAATTTCT
>CAYRZY010000070.1:0-12694 GCA_964428855.1 uncultured Flavobacteriaceae bacterium | reverse complement strand
GAATTTTTCTATTTCTTAATTTCCAAACTCACATAATTACCTCCATTAGCTCTTACATTAAAAACGGTATCATCTTCAAAAATTAGATATTGTCCTTTAATACCTTTTAATACACCAGTATAGTTCGGAATTTTGCTGAGGTTTAAACTCTTTACTTTTTTAGGATATTGTAATACAGGAAATTCAATATGTGTTTCTTGACGATTATTTTCTAAATAATAAGGTATTGCTTCTTTAGGGATAAAGGCAGCTAATTTTTCTTTTTCAGCAAGTAAATCTACATCTTCAATAGTGTTGGTTAACATTTTACGCCAATTGGTTTTGTCTGCTACATATTCTTTTAGTGCAACTTCGGTAATACCAGCCAAATACCTGTTGGGCACTTCAACAATAGCGATGGCTTCATGTGCACCTTGATCTATCCATCGTGTTGGGACTTGGTCCTTCCTGGTAACTCCCACTTTCAAGTTGCTAGAGTTTGCCAAATAAACAATGTGAGGTTGTAACTGCATTCTTTTTTCATACGCCAAATCTCTATCTTCTTTGTCTAAATGAGCGGTGCTTAATTCTGGGCGGATAATCCAATCGGCAGCTTGTGGAATTTCAAAAAAACAATTTTTACAATAACCTTGTCTGTAAATAGGTTTGTCTAAATGACAATGCAGGCATTCATATTTTAAAAATGTAATTTCTAGGGTTTTGTTGAGAGCTTGATTGATATTAATAACATCATTTTCTAGCTGTAAATAATACTGAACTGGCGAACTCAATTCAGTCATCATTTTTTGTAAAACACCAATAAATTTCATAGAAATTAAATTTTAAATTTTCAAGTCCCAAATTCCAAAAAAGGTTATTGTTGAGGTTTCTATTATTCCGCAATAACTTTTATTGTTTTCTTTACTTCTTCTGCAATCTCTCTAGCTGTATTTATATCTTTATGAACAATAGTTACATGACCCATTTTCCGAAAAGGTCTTGTTGCTTTTTTACCGTAAATATGAGGTGTTACACCATTCATTTTAAGGATGGTATCCATGTTTTTATAAACCACATTGCCTGAATAACCTTCTTCGCCAACTAAATTTACCATGACACCGCCTACTTTACTAGAGGTATCACCTAAAGGTAGATTTAAAATGGCTCTGATGTGCTGTTCAAATTGATTGGTATACGAAGCTTCAATGCTGTAATGACCACTATTATGGGGTCTTGGAGCGACTTCATTGACTAATATTTCATCATTTTCAGTTAAGAATAGCTCTACTGCTAATAAGCCCACATGCTCAAAAGATTGAGACACTTTTAAGGCAACTTCAGTAGCTTTTTTTGCTATTTCTTCTGAAATTCTAGCTGGACAAATTACATATTCTACCTGATTGGCTTCTGGGTGGAATTCCATTTCAACCACTGGATATGTTTTTATTTCACCATCAATATTTCGAGAAACAATAACTGCCAATTCATTTTTAAACGGAATTAGTTTTTCGGTAATGCATTCCACATTAGGTAAGTTTTCTAAATCAGCTTTAGATTTCACCATTTTAACACCTGTACCATCATAGCCAAAGCGAGCACTTTTCCATACAAAAGGATAGCTTAAGTTTGCATTGATAATTTCATCCACAGAAGTGAAATGAGAAAATTCAGCAGTCGGAATATTGTGTTTTACATAAAAAGCTTTTTGAATGGCTTTGTTTTGGATAGTTCGTAATGTTTTTGAAGAAGGATATACACGTACACCTTCTTTTTCTAATTGTTCTAACGCGTCTACATTTACATTTTCTATTTCAAAGGTTAACGTATCTACTTGCTTTCCGAATTTATAAACGGTATCGTAATCTAGTAAACTACCTATATGAAATTCATCGCAAATATTTGCACAAGGAGCATCTTTAGTAGCTTCTAGTACACAGGTGTAAATGTCAAATTTTTGCGTTTCGGTCAATAGCATTTTGCCAAGTTGTCCTCCGCCAAGGATACCTAATTTAAAACCTGAAGAGAAATAATTATTCATTAAAAGTTTGTAATTAGTAAAGAGTTGCCATTTTTAACTACTCTGTATTGCTTTGCAGCATGAGGAGTATCACTTTGTGGAGCTCCGCCAAGAGCCAATGCAAATTTAGAATTGTCGCAAGGGCAAATCATAAATAAGCCATCAACGGTCATTTTATCACATTCATTTACTGCTTTATGCGGACAAGCCAAATCATATGCAAAAAATTGATCGTTACTACTTCTATAAACCACAATTCCTTTTATACCTCCATTAATTTCAACAGCTCCGCCAACAAACAAAAGATTGTTATTTGTAGGGTTATTTAGATATACTGTAATGTTTACAGCTACATCTGGTAGGTTAGAATTGTTGTCATCTGTCGTGTCGCAGGCATATAATCCAACAAAAAGTAAGAGTAAAACTATTTTTTTCATCACTAAAGTAATTTTTTGGCAAGTTACAAATAAATGTAAATATTTTGTATATTTGTTGTTCAATCTCATCTCAAACAAAATAGAGCTGAGATTTTTTTATTTTATTAAAAAAACAAGTGTTATGAGTAAAGTTTCGTATTATACAGCAGAAGGATTGAAAAATCTAAGAGAAGAATTAGAGCAATTAGAACATGTTGAAAGACCAAGAGTGACTAATGATATTGCTGATGCTAGAGATAAAGGTGATTTAAGTGAAAATGCAGAATATCATGCAGCAAAAGAAGAACAGTCATTGTTAGAATTTAAAATTGCACAGTTAAAAAATGTTGTGGCTTCTGCAAGGTTGATAGACGAATCTCAATTAGATACTTCTAAAGTACTGGCATTGTCAAATGTAAAAATTAAAAACACAGCCAATAATGTAGAGTTTGACTATAAGTTAGTAGCCAACTCAGAAGCTGATTTTAAGACTGGAAAAATATCAGTTGATTCTCCTATTGGTAAAGGTTTACTTGGTAAAAAAGTTGGTGATGTGGCTGAGGTGACCGTACCGAATGGTATTATGAAATTCGAAATATTAGAAATAACTAGGTAGGTTAGGAGAATAGGTGGCATTGGTGTATCAGACTTCTAGCTTATAAAGTGGAGAAAAGTAATTTAAGTTAATTTTGAAATTAAAAGAGTATGAGTTCTATATTTACTAAAATAATTAGCGGAGAGATACCTTGTTATAAAGTTGCAGAAAACGATGATTTTTTTGCTTTTTTAGATGTCAATCCGAATGCAAAAGGACATACGTTAGTAGTACCAAAAAAAGAAGAGAATAAACTATTTGATTTAGATAAGGATGCTTACCAAGGTCTAATGGAATTTTCAAGAGAAATAGCTATAGCTTTAGAGAAATCCGTACCCTGTAAAAGAGTAGGTTTGACAGTTATTGGTTTAGAAGTGCCACATGTACACGTACATTTAATTCCGTTAAATTCAATGAAAGATGCTACTTTTCAACAAAAAGCAACTTTGACAGAAGATGAATTTAAACAAATAGCGAAAGATATTTCTAGAAATTGTAAGTGATACTTTTGTTAGACAAGGTATAATCACAGTCTTTGTTCTTGAGTCTAGAAGCAAAGCGGTCTTGCGTCTCCCTTTATCTACAACTCTTTAAGTAAAACACTCATAGTTGTACCCACACCTAATTCAGATTTTTCAACTTGAATTCTACCTTTGTGATAATCTTCAATAATTCTTTTGGTTAGTGATAGACCAAGACCCCATCCTCTTCTTTTTGTAGTATAACCAGGTTCAAATATTTTTTTGTAACTACTTTTAGGAATGCCTTTACCTGTATCAGTAACTTGAATTTGTACATGCTTACTACTTTTAGATTGCACTTTTATTCGTAGAGTGCCTTTACCTTCCATAGCATCAATAGCATTTTTCACTAAATTTTCAATCACCCAAGTAAATAATTGCTGATTGATCATGGCGTAAATTTTATCATTTTCATCAGTATCAAAATGATAATCAATTAATTTTGAACTTCTCGAAGCGTAATAGTCAAAAGATTTTTTTGTTTCGAGTACAATATTATGTCTTGAAAGTTTAGGGATAGAACCTATTTTAGAGAACCTATTGGCAATGGTGTTTAAACGTTCAATATCTTTTTCAATTTCTAGTACCGTTGTCTCATCAGTATTGTCCATTCTCAAAATTTCAACCCATCCTAATAAAGAAGAAAGTGGCGTACCAATTTGATGAGCCGTTTCTTTTGCCATACCAGCCCAAAGTTTGTTTTGTTCGGCAACTTTATTAGATTTAAAGACTAAATAAATAACAATCCCGAAAAGACATAATATCAATAATAATGCTAAAGGATAGTATTTTAATTTGTTTAGAAGGTTGGAGTTTGTATAATAAATATAGTCAGTAGTTGGTCCTTTTTTTGCTTCGCGGTTTATGGCTAAAGGTTCATTGTCTTGTTTCATTTTTGACAACTGATTCGTAAGGTACATTCTGTCTTTTGCTGTCAAGTCACCATAAGTAAGCACCCCTTTTTCAACATCTAAATTGAACCATGCCTTGATAAGACCATCCTTATATGTAATAATCATAGGGATATTCTTATTGTTTTCGAAAATTTTTAATTCTAGATTTATTTCTTCATCTAAATTAGGAGAATTCATGTTTTTGAATGCCTCAGCTAAAATTTCCATTTTTGTATGCTCTTCTTGCTTAAAACTTTTAAAGAAAGTATTGGTGTTCCATAAAATAAGAGCAACCAGCAGAAAAGCTGCAATTACTATTATCCATCGAAGTGCATTCTTGTTTAGGGGGAGAATCATTGATGACAAATATAAAATTATCTCTCGATATAACTAAAAAAAATAGTTGTTATTGTATTTTAATATTCAGTATTATTGTATCTTATTAACAATTTATGATAACAATAGACGCAAAACAGGTTACAACACAGAAAATACATGCTTATTTGTTAAGTGCGATTTCACCTAGACCTATAGCTTTTGCTAGTACTATAGATGTGAATGGGTGTCCGAATTTATCACCATTTAGTTTTTTTAATGTGTTTAGTGCTAACCCACCAATACTTATTTTTTCTCCCGCAAGACGCGTTAGAGACAATACAACAAAACATACATTAGAGAATGTACTTGAAACTAAAGAAGTAGTTATTAATGTTGTCAATTACAATATTGTACAACAAATGTCTTTGTCAAGTACAGAATATGCGAAAGATATTAATGAGTTTGATAAAGCAGGTTTTACCATGTTACCATCAGAGACTATAAAACCTTTTAGAGTGGCAGAATCGCCCATACAATTTGAATGTAAAGTGAATGAGATTGTTTCTTTAGGTGATGAAGGTGGTGCAGGGAATTTGATTATTTGTGAAGTGTTAAAAATTCATATTAGTAAAAAAGTCTTGGATGAAAACGATATGATAGATCAAGAAAAATTGGATTTAGTAGCTAGGGCAGGAGGGAGTTATTATTCAAGAGCAAAAAGCGGATTTTTCGAAATACCTAAACCTTTGACTAGTTTGGGAATTGGTGTAGATCAGATTCCGACAGAAATTAAAAACAGCTCTACACTTACTGGAAACAATTTAGGGATGTTGGCAAATGTTGAAAAACTACCTAATCAACAAGATGTTGATAACTTTGCTAAGGATAATCAGCAATATATAGGTTTAAAAACGCAAGAAAAACATAAATTTGCACAAGAATTTTTAGAAAACAACAATGTGAATAGTGCTTGGAAAGTACTTTTAATTAAATAAATACGATGGAAATTACAGGAAAAATAAAAAAAATTGATGAAACTAAAACTTACGGAACAAGTGGTTTTAGAAAACGCGAAATGGTAGTAACCACTGAAGAGCAGTATCCTCAAATGTTACAAGTTGAATTTGTTCAAGACAAATGTGATTTGTTAAATGACTATAAAGTAGGTGAAGATGTTAAGGTGAGTATCAATTTACGTGGTAGAGAGTGGATTAACCCTGAAGGAGAAGCAAAATATTTTAATGCGATTCAAGGATGGAGAATTGAAAAGTCTCAAGCAGGAGCAAGTGAAGTTCCGCCAGTAGCAGCTGCAGATGCTTTTGAACCAGCAACTACAGTTTCTGATGCAGAACCAGATGATTTACCGTTTTAGAAATGTTGTAAAAATTTAAAACAAAAACCTTTTAGTATCTTGCTAAAAGGTTTTTTTAGTATATGATATTTCTATCCGACAACTTATGGTTTCCACCAGTAGAAACAGCTTCACCCGAAGGTATCATTGCTTTTGGAGGTGATTTGTCTGTTGAAAGGTTGTTGTTGGCCTATAAAAGTGGAATTTTCCCATGGTACAATCAAGGTGAACCCGTGATTTGGTACAGTCCAGAGCAAAGAATGGTTTTATTTCCGTCAGAGTTGAAAATCTCAAAAAGCACAAAGAAATTGTTGCGAAAAGAGGTCTTTAAAGTGACTTTCAATCAAAATTTCGAAAATGTAATTAAACAGTGTAAAATTATTTCTAGAAAAGGACAAGCTGGAACTTGGATCACTGATGAAATGGAGCAAGCATATTTACAATTACATAAATTAGGGCATGCAACATCGGTTGAAGTTTGGTTAGATGATGAATTGGTGGGTGGATTGTATGGTGTAGATCTAGGAACAGTTTTTTGTGGAGAGAGTATGTTTAGTAAAGTGTCAAATGCTTCTAAAATTGCCTTTATTTATTTGGTGGAAAAATTAAGAAAAGAGCATTATAAAATTGTAGATTGTCAAGTGTATAATGATCATTTGGCAAGTTTAGGAGCAAAAGAAATACCAAGAGCTGAATTTTTAAAGTATCTTTGAATATGAAATTGAAATCAACACTTAAAATTGCCGCTATTTTAACTTTGGTGTTTCTAAATGTAGGATGCGATCAATTGTCAAAAAAAATAGCTAGAGAACACATAACTCCTAATGAAAGTATAGCTGTAATAAAAGATAATTTCATATTGATGAATGTTGAAAATACAGGAGCAGCCTATAGTATAGGTTCTGATTTAAACCCTGTAATAAAAAGGATACTTCTACAGATAATTCCCGCGACAGTATTACTAGTTTTGTTGTGGCTATCCTTAGTGAAATCAAAATATCCTAAAGAAATGGTTTTTGGCTTTTGTTTTATTATTGGTGGAGGCATAGGGAATGTATTTGATAGAATAGCCTATGGTTCAGTAACCGATTTTATGTATATTGACTTAGGTTTTTTTAACACCCAAATATTTAATATGGCAGATGTTTCCATTGTGGTTGGATCTTTAATTATTGTGTCGTATACTTTTGTTGGTAAAAAAGAGAAATTGACAGAAACAGTTTAAAATTATGAGTATAAAAAACGCACAACTACAGGTTGATAATTGGATTAAAGAACACGGGGTTCGTTACTTTAATGAATTGACAAATATGGCTCAATTGACTGAAGAGGTTGGTGAAGTGGCTAGAATTATTGCAAGACGCTACGGTGAGCAAAGTGAAAAAGAAAGCGATAAGGATAAAGATCTAGGTGAGGAATTGGCTGATGTGATGTTTGTTGTATTGTGTTTGGCAAATCAGACAGGTATTGATTTACAAGATTCTTTTGATAAAAAATTAGCAATTAAAACCAAACGTGATCACGATCGTCATCACACTAATGAAAAATTAAAATGACCTTTACAGAAAAATTAAAAACAGCATTCTTTTGGAAAAAAGTAATCCAAATTTCGATACCATTTTTTATTATATTGATAATCGTTTCTTTACTTTTTAATAGCTTCTCATCAATTGTAAATTTTAATCTAGCAGAAATTAAAGCTCAAAATTTTGATGATGGAAAATGGAAAATTTTCTTTTCAACCAAAATTATTACAAGTGTTTTGTATGGGGTTTGGGTGGCTCAAAAGAATATAAATTAGATTGAGCTCGTTATAAATATATACTGATTGTCAGTTGTAGTTATTTTATTTTGAAAAAACACTGTCATTCCTGTCTCGACGCTTCTAGATAAGGAATCTGAAAATGTAAAAAGGTTGAAATATTAAAAATGTTATTTAAGCTTTTGAGGTCAGTAAATAGCTTCTTGCTTTTAGGCTAAATTTTCTTTGTGTACTTTGCGTAAATATCAGTACTACTTGGCTTTGCGGATTTTGCGAGAAATAAAACAAATTTCACGCAAAGCGTACAAAGAAAAAATACGCAAAGAACGCTAAGACCTTTTCGAGATGAATCCGTAAATATTTAGATGAAAAATTAATAAATCAACTCTTCTTATCCTTTAAAAAGGAATACAATACTGATTGAAAAAAGGATAGTAACAAGCTAAAAAGTAAAGCGTATAATAATCCTGAAACTGTAAATCCATCAATTAATTTACTTGCCAATAAAATAATGATAGCGTTAATTACAAAAAGAAATAAGCCCAATGTAATAATAGTAATGGGTAAGGTTAAGATGACTAGTATGGGTTTTACAAAAATTCGTAATAAGCCTAATACGATAGCTACAATAATTGCGGTAGTATAAGATTCTACATAAATACCTGGTAATATATTTGCTAAAACAACAACGGCAATTGCAGTAAGTAGCATTTTTAATATGATTTTCATTTATATGTTTTTAATTATTTTGTCTGTGTAGACACTATATAAAGGTCAATTTGTGTGCCATATTTAATTTTGTATAAAATCAACCACATAATTGTAAAAATCTGTAGGATTCTCGGCATGTAGCCAATGACCTGCGTTTTTGACAGTTTTAATTTCTGCCTTAGGAAAATGAGTCATAATTAAAGCAATATCATCATTAGTTATATATCCAGAATTTTCTCCTTTTAAAAAAAGTACTTTTCCTTCAAATACTTCCAATGTAGGTAAAGCAGTACCTATTTCGTCAATATTTTCAATCAATGACGAGAGATTAAAACGGAAAGCCAATTGTTCTTTGGTTTTCCAATACACATTTTTTAATAAGAATTGTCGAATTCCCCATTCAGGGATAAAGTTTTTTAAGACTTCTTCAACTTCATTTCTTGATTTTTGTATTGAAAAATCAATAGCACTTAATCCTTCTAAAATTAAATCGTGATGTGTTGGATAAAATTTAGGACCTATATCCGCTATGATAATTTTTTTAACTTTTTCAGGATGTGTCACTGCAAATAACATAGTGGTTTTCCCTCCCATAGAATGGCCTAGAATTATTGATTTTCCTAGTTGATGATGATCTATATACTGTAGAAGGTCATTAACCAAAACTTCGTAATTGAATTCATCCTCAAAAAAACTTCTACCGTGATTTCGTTGATCTATCAAATGAACTTCATGATTCTCAGCAAATTTAGTTCCGAGTGTTTTCCAATTGTCACCCATACCTAGAAATCCGTGAATAATTAGTAGGGGCTCACCTTTGCCAATTATTTTAGAATGAAGTATATTCATTACTGTAATTTATGTAAATACATATTAATGACATTTTCTAATCCCAAATACAACGATTCAGAAATTAAGGCATGTCCGATAGAAACCTCTAATAAATTAGGAATATTCTCTGAGAAAAATTTGATATTATCTAAGCTTAAATCATGTCCAGCATTGATACCTAAATCCAATTGATTTGCTAGTTTAGCACTTTTTATATAAGGTTCAATAGCTTTTTGGTTTCCTAAGGCATATTGTGTAGCAAAATATTCAGTATAAAGTTCAATTCTATCACTTCCAGTTTTTGCAGCAGCTTCAATTAATGAAGAGTCTGTGTCAATAAAAATAGAAGTTCTGATATTATTTCTTTTAAACTCAGATATGATGTCTGTTAAAAAACTTTGATGTTTTATGGTGTCCCAACCTGCATTAGAAGTAATGGCGTCAACGGCATCTGGCACTAAAGTTACTTGAGTTGGTTTTATAGCTAAGACTAAATCAATAAATTTTTTAATAGGATTCCCTTCAATATTATATTCAGTAGTAACAATTGGTTTTAAATCGTATGCATCTTGATATTTAACGTGTCTTTCGTCAGGTCTAGGATGTATCGTAATTCCTTGTGCTCCAAATTCTTGTATGTCAGTAGCAACCTGAACTAGATTAGGAGTGTCTCCTCCTCTAGAATTTCTTAAAGTGGCTATTTTATTAATATTTACACTTAATTTAGTCATTTTTTTTGTTTTATGAATCAATTAAAAGAGACAAAAAACAAAATTAGTGTATTGTAGTTTAAATTTAGTTATTTTGCAAGATATTATGCAAACATCAGATTACATAACGAAAGATATACAACCTTTAAAGTCTACAGATAAAATTAGTAAAGCAAAAGAGGTGTTCAAACAGCTTACTTTTTCACACCTTCCTGTAGTTGATAAAGGGTTGTTTATAGGCTTTATTGCTGAAAATGATATCCAGGCGATCGTCGATGATAAAGAGTCGCTTTCTGAATATAATTACCTGTTACAATCTTTTTCTGCCACAGAAAAAACCAATTGGTTTGAGTTGTTAAAGATATTTGCTTTAAATGAGGCGAATATTATTCCGGTACTTACAGAGAAGCATGAATATTTAGGATATTATGAACTGACTGATATTTTACATATTTTTAATAGTACACCTTTTTTAAATGAAAGTGGGGCGATTTTAGTGATTTCTAAAGAGATTTCTGATTATTCTTTTAGTGAAATTTCTCAAATTGTTGAGTCTAATAATGCAAAATTATTAGGAGCATTTATTTCAAATATTGATAAAGAGATGGTAGAAGTGACAGTTAAAATTAGCGATCATGATTTGAATAATACCATGCAGACTTTTAGACGATATAACTATACAATATTGACAGGTTTTCAAGTAGATGAATATTTGAACACACTAAAAGAAAGATCAGATTATCTTCAAAGGTATTTAGACATATAGCAATTAAAAATTAAGTAATGAAAGTAGGCGTTTACGGACAATATTATACAGATGAAGCTATAAGTTATATAGAAATATTATTAAATACACTTGCTGAAAAGAATGTCGAAGTTTTTATTGAAGAGAATTTTTATGATCTGATTAAGGCTAATAATTTTCCTAAAAAAGAATATTTGACTTTTAAGAGTTATAAAGAGTTGGATAGTTCTTTTGATGTAATGCTAACTGTAGGGGGTGATGGTACTTTTTTAAGGGCTGTAACTTATGTGAGAGATTTAAATATTCCGGTGCTGGGAATTAATATTGGGCGTTTAGGGTTTTTAGCTACCGTACAAAAAGAAAACATTCCTGAAGCTATTGATTTGTTGATAGCCAAGCAATATAAAATTGATGAAAGAACCTTGTTGACAGTTAGTACAAATCAACCAAATAAAGATTTATCTGATATAAATTTCGCATTGAATGAAGTTTCTGTAAGTAGAAGAAACACCACTTCAATGATTACTGTAGAAACGTATTTAAATAATGAACATTTGACTTCTTATTGGGCTGATGGGTTAATCATTGCTACTCCAACAGGCTCAACAGGTTATTCTTTAAGTTGTGGCGGCCCAGTGATTGCACCCAGCACAAAAAGTTTTGCTTTAACACCAATAGCACCACATAATTTAAATGCGAGACCTTTAGTAATACCTGACAATACAAAAATAAAATTAAAGGTTGTTGCTAGAGAAAAACAAGCCTTATTATCATTAGATTCTCGTACAATCATCATTGATAATAATACTGAAATTACAATAGAAAAAGCTAGTTTTACACTTAAGACTATCCAATTGAATCAACAAACTTTCTTTAAAACCTTAAGAGAAAAACTACTTTGGGGAGAAGATAAGCGTAATTAAAAGTTGTTTTTTAACATTTTTTTGTTAAAAGTTAATTTACTTTACAACAATATTTTAACTTTAAAACTGTTTATCAAAAAAGAGAAGCCAATCCTTTTAAAACTAATTGATTTAACTATATTTGCAAACATTTTAAAAGATGAAAAAACAGTTTTTATTTTACATATTATTTTTAATTACAAGTATCTCTTCCGCACAGTTGTATGAAGCTGGTGTTTTTTTAGGCGGAAGTAACTATATTGGTGACGTTGGTTCTGAATACTATCTTAATCCTAATAAAATAGCTGTTGGCGGTATTGCTAAATTCAACTTTTCACCTAGAATTACATTTAGAGGTACGGCAATTTATTCTAAAATTCAAGCTAGTGATGTACATGCTCAAAGCAATTTCAGAAGAAATAGAAGTCCGGGACAAGCATTTGCAAATACTTTAATAGAAGGTGCACTTGGTATAGAGTTTAGTTTTTTTAAATACAGTCTTTCAAAAACAGGCTTTACACAAACGCCATATATTATTGCAGAAATAGGAGCAGTAAATTACACTTTAATATCAGTTGGAGGAAAAGCTAAAAGAGCATCTTCTTTGGTTTTTCCTGTAGGAGTTGGTTATAAAATGAAATTGGCTGAAAATATAGGCATTGCTTTAGAAACTTCTTTTAGATATACTTTTAAAGATGTTATTGATTATAATAATCATGCCATAGTTGGAGACCCTAGATATACTTTTGGCAATCCTAAAAGTAATGATTGGTATGTGTTTACAGGTATTACAGTTGTTTATGCATTTGGCAGACCTGGCTGTTATACTCGTGCATTTTAATAAATAATGAATTTACTAAGTCAAATAGACTCACATAGAATCCCCAAGCATGTTGCCATAATTATGGATGGTAATGGTCGTTGGGCAAAGCAAAAAGGCTTG
>CAYRZY010000069.1:1248-12820 GCA_964428855.1 uncultured Flavobacteriaceae bacterium | reverse complement strand
CTAAAACTTTCAAAAGAGAACAAACTCGTACCAGACAATGTAAATAATAGTGTAATCCCTCCTACTCCATACAAGGCATATTTCAAATATTTTAATTTATCCTCATCCTTTTTATCTTCTTTCAAAAACTTATTTAGACTTAATATTGCCAGCAATGGCACTGCCAATTCAGCGACAACTTGAAAAGAAGAAACTGCTCTAAACTTGTTATATAAAGGTATATAATCAATAAAAAAGTTAGTCAATGTAGGGAAGTTCTTTCCCCAACTCAATAAAATAGAAAATATAGTTGCGGCTAATAACCACTTCTTCAATTTTCCTTTCACTAAGAACAATCCCAATACAAATAAAAATATAAGTACTGCACCAATATAAGCCGGAGCTTCTACAAAAGTTTGAGCTCCCCAATAGGCTGGAAAGTTTTCAGAAAATTCTTTAGCTTCTTTTCTTCCTATTTTTTCTTTTAGAAAAGAATAAATTTCAGAATCTTTTCCTAAATTCTCTCTATTACCACCGCCATAAAATCTCGGAATTAAAAGATTAAAAGTTTCACCAATGCCATAACTGTACTCCGTAATATACTCTCTAGACAGACCTGTTGTAGCATCCTTTTTTGGCGTACCATCTGGTGTCAAATTCAACTCACTTTGACTCCTTGTACTTACTTTTGCATAATCTTGTGTTGCTAATAAACTGGTAGCATTCACGCCTATTGATACTATTACAGCTACAATCAAAACGGCAATACCTTTAAAAAATTCAGGTATAGTTTTTTCTTTTAATGCATCAATCAAATAAACGACACCTAAAATAAGTATCATAAATAGCAAATAGTAAGTCATTTGTGGATGGCTTGCATTAATTTCAAATGCCATAGCAATAGCTGTAAGCACAAAACCTGTTAAATAGTTTCGTTTAAAAACGGATAAAATACCTGCCAAGACCATAGGCATATAAGCAATAGCATGTGCTTTGGCATTGTGTCCTGCACCGAAAATTATAATCAAATAGGTAGAGAACCCAAAAGCTAATGAGCCGACTATGGCTAATTTCCAATCTACTTTTAAAACAGTAAGTAGTACAAAAAAACCTAAAAAGTATAAAAATAAATAATCAGCGGGTCTAGGTAAAAATCGCAATAGTAAATCGGCTTTTTTAATATAATTATGTGGATAATATGCACTCACATTATAAGCAGGCATTCCACCAAAAGCTCTATTGGTCCAATAAGGTTCTTGGTGGTGTTCTTTTCTGAAATCAACTATCTCTTTAGACACCCCTCTAAATTGAGCAATATCACTTTGAAATAACTTCTTCCCTTCTAAAACAGGTGAAAAGTAAGCTAACGCAACAATTGCGAATACTATGATTGCAATGACAAAAGGTAAAAACTTATTATTTTTTATATCCATTTTACAAATTCAATATTACTATTCGACATCCTCATAATCAACATACTCACCTACATCTTTACTGCTTTTAGCTTTGGTGTTTGGAGCCTTATCAACAATTGTTTCACCCTCTTTTGCATGAGTTTGATTTGAGGAACTTTGATGTTGCTGTTCGTTAAATTTTTTCTCAACTTTCTGCATCATTTTTTTTAAAAATAAAGGCAAAACAAATTTTGCAATCAATTTAAAAATATAATAAATGGCTACTATGATTAGGATTGTCTTCATAAAGTTAATAACACCTGCTTCTTGCATAAAGTTTTACTTCAAAAATAATTTTGATATTTGTCCCAAAAATAACAATTTGAACGCAACTAAAACGTTAAGTATTAAATAAAATGTTTATTTTGTAGTATTAAAACATAAGTATGCAAAAAATTGGGTTGTTTTTATTTTTTATTTTCTGTTTTCAATTAAGTTTTGCTCAATATACTGAGCTAATAAATTCTAAAAGACCAGGGTTTTCTGATAGCCCATATAGTGTAGGTACTGGTGTCTATCAAATAGAAGCTGGTTTCTTTTACAAAAATGTTGGTAATTACTTATACTGGGACCAAAAAAATCAACAAAATATTCGCTATAAATCAAAATCATTTGGTACTGACATTACTTTAAGAACAAGCCAATTTTTTGAAAGATTAGAACTAGACTTAGATTTAGCTTTTGTTAGCGAAAATAGAGATTACTTAAAACCCACAGTACATCAAGAATCTGCTTTAGGCTTAAGTAAATTGACATTTGGTATAAAATACATGGTATACTCTCCAACATATACTGATAAAACAAAAGAAATACGAAGTTGGAAAAAAAGACACAGCTACGATTGGAAAAGATTATTACCAGCGGTAGGTGTATATGCGGGATTGAATACTAATTTCTTAAGTGATTTACATAAAAATCCTGACGGAATGAGCCCAAGGATTGCCATCTTCACTCAAAACGATTTATCAAACAAGTTTGTACTTTTAACAAATTTTATTGCTGACAAACTATTTACAGATGAATCTGAAAATTCATTTATTATTACAGCAACGTACTCATTAACAGAAAAAATAGCTATTTTTGGAGAAGGTCAAGGTTTCTTAAGAAAAAATGTACCCAATGATTTTCAATTTGGTGCTGGTGGTGCGTACTTATTAAATAAAAACTTACAAGTAGATGCTTCATTCAGATTTATTAGTGATGAAAGAGGTGATGACACTTTTTTAGCAGGGGCAGGTCTTTCATGGCGACTAGACAGACATAAGGACAAGTTTAAAACCGTAGACTCTGAAGGTAAAGTTATTAAACATAAGAAAGAAGGTGGAGGTATATTTTCAAGATTATTTAATAAAAAAAATAAAAAACAACGTAAAGTTAAAAAGGTAAAAGCTAGAAAACAAAAAATCAAAAAGCTTAAACCTAAAATGACAAAAGCTCAAAAGAGATTAGAAAAAGAAGAGAAAAAGAACGCTAAAGCAGCTAAAAAAGATGCCAAAGCAGCAGAAAAACAAAAAAGAAAAGAAGCTGATGATTTTAACAAAAATTATGAGCCTCCAAAAGAAGACGAATTAAATGATAATAATTAAAGAGGTTTTTTCAAAAAGTGAATTAAAAAAATTCGTTACTTTTCCTTTTAGTTTATACAAAGACAACCCGTATTGGATACCCCCAATCATTAAAGATGAATTAGATAGTTTTGACAAAACTAAAAATCCTGCTTTTGACAATGCTGAAGTCCACTTTTTTTTAGCTTATAAAAACAACACTATTGTTGGGAGGGTCGCTGCAATTCTAAATTTCACTGAAATCAACCAACAAGGTTTAAAAAAGATGCGTTTTGGCTGGTTTGATTTTATCGATGACATCTCAGTAACCAAAGCTTTATTAGATAAGGTATCTGAAATTGGAGAACAACATAACTTAGAATTTATTGAAGGGCCTGTAGGCTTTTCTAACCTAGATAAAGTTGGTGTTTTGACTGAAGGTTTTGACCAACAAGGAAACATGATTACTTGGTACAACCATCCTTACTACAAAGAACATTTAGAACAATTAGGCTATACAAAAGAAAAGGAATATGTTGAAAATATTTTTCCTTTTAGCAATGTTAAACCTGAACTTTTCCTCAAAGCTCAAGCGTTGATAAAGAAACGATACCAACTTAAATCACTTAATTTTACTTCTACCAAAGAAATTATGCCGTATGTAGATAAAATGTTCGATTTATTTAATGAAAGTTATGCCAAACTCTCATCATTCGTTCCTATCTCTGATACTCAAAAAGCTTATTTTAAAAAAAAATATATTAGTTTTATCAATCCTGAATACATAAAATATGTTACAGATAAAGATGATAATATTGTTGCTTTTGCCATCGTTATGCCTTCTTTTTCTGAGGCTTTACAAAAAATTAATGGTAAACTTTTCCCTTTCGGGATATTCAAATTATTAAAAGCTAGAAAACACAGTAAAGATGTGATATTTTACCTTATCGGAGTACATCCTGATTATCAAAATAAAGGGGTACATGCAATTATTTTTGATGAATATTTTAAAACTTTTACAAAAAAAGGGATCATTAACTGTATTAGGACACCTGAATTGGCAGACAATATTGCCATCCATCAAATATGGAAACATTTTGATCCGAAAATTAATAAAAGGAGGAGTACGTATCGAAAAGAAATTAAAAATTAGTGTTCAGTTGGCAGTGACAGTTAGCAGTACATCACAATCGCCCAAATACAAAGACATAATTTAAAACTACATGCAACTTTTTTACAATACAGAAATAACTCAAAAAGACAAACAGTTTACATTTGACAAAACTGAAAGCAGGCATATTGTTAAAGTATTGCGAAAGAAAACAGGCGATCATTTATTTATCACAAATGGAAAAGGAGAGTTATTTATTGCAGAGCTAATTATAGCTGATGATAAAAAATGCTCAATCAATATAGTTTCTGTAGATAAAAAACCTAAACCATGGAATTATAATTTACATATTGCCATCGCTCCAACAAAAAACATTGACCGATTTGAATGGTTTTTAGAGAAAGCTACAGAAATAGGAATTGATGAAATTACACCCATTCTTTGCGATCATTCAGAAAGAAAAGTTATAAAAATGGATAGACTAAATCGAATTATTGAATCAGCTATGAAACAATCCTTGAAATTTCAACTTCCAAAACTGAATACATTAACTTTATTTTCTGAATTTATCACACAAAAACATGATGACAACTTATATATAGCACATTGTGAAGACACGGACAAACAAAACTTAAAATTAGCTTTAGAACCCAGCCAAAACGCTCTCATTTTAATTGGCCCTGAAGGCGATTTCTCAAATTCAGAAATTATCACTGCTATTCAAAATGGAGCTTCTCCAATTTCTTTGGGCGAAAGTAGATTACGAACAGAAACTGCTGGACTAACCGCTGTACAGACTGTATCGTTTATCAATCAATAACATTTAACACCTATTATCTCATAAAAAAAGCACCCTAATTAATTAGAGTGCTTTTTACTATTATTAATAAAAAAATTTAGTTTTTTGTAGCCTTCACTTCTATTTGAAATTCAATATTATCATTAATTATTTTATTTTTTGCTAAGTCAGAGAAGAACTTACCTGATTTGAACTTGATATCCCAATCTGTTCTATCAATAGTAAAAGCTTCACTTTTAAAGGTGATATTGTCACCATTTAAAATTACTTTCGCGGGAAATTCAATATTCTTTTCAATGTTTTTTATGGTTAAGTTTCCTTTGACCATTGTTTTACCCTCTTTTTCTTCAATACTCGTAATTGCAAAAGCAGTAACAGGGTGATTTTCTACATCAAAAAAGTCTGGGCTAGCTAAATGCCCTACTAAATCTGCATTGTGCTTTGCATCTTCAACATCTAGATTTTTAATCGTTTTCATATCAACAATAAAATTACCTCCATTTAATTGACCATTCTCTAACGTCAAGTAACCTTCTGAAATTTGAATAGTTCCGTTATGTGAATCTCCTAATTTAGACCCTTTCCATGCTAAAGTAGAATTATTAGCATCTACAGTAAACCTCACTGCTTCTGCTTCAACCTCAGCAACTTCTATAGCTTCTATAGCTTCCGTTTTGTTTTTTGCATCTTTACATGCTACTACTGCCAACCCTATAAATAGGATTGTTACAAATTTTAAAATTTGATTTCTCATTTTATTTTAGTTTTAAACCTGTCAGCCGACAGGCAAGATTTAGAATCACAAATCTACAAAAGAAACCTTTTGAAAATCTTAATATCTTATTAAATTTCTATTTAGTAGATTTGTGAAAAGCCTTACAATAAATTTATGCTTAGAATTCTCTTTCTATTTTTGTTTATAACACTATCAGCAAACACCCAAGAAGTTGCCATTTTAAAATATAAAGGTGGCGGAGATTGGTATGCTAACCCAACTGCTGTACCCAACTTGGTAAAGTTTTGTAATACTAACATCAAAACCGTTATTAAAGAAAAAGTAAATAGTGTTGATGCTAATAGTATTGCTGTTTTTAATTACCCAATACTATTTATGACTGGACATGGTAATGTGCTTTTTGAGGATAATGACATTGAAAATTTAAGAAAATATTTAACCTCAGGTGGTTTTTTACATATTTCTGACAATTACGGATTAGATAAATTTATCAGACCAGAATTAAAAAAAATATTTCCTAATTTAGAACTTCAAGAGATTCCATATACTCACGCTATATATCATCAAACCTATTCCTTTGAAAGTTTACCAAAAATACATGAACATGACGGAAAACCCTCACAAGGTTTTGGTCTTTTTTACGAAGGTAGATTGATCTGCTTTTATGACTATGAGAGCGATTTAAGTGATGGGTGGGAAGATGAATCTGTACACAACAACCCTGCATCTGTAAGAGAAAAAGCCTTACAAATGGGTGCAAATATTATTGAATATGTTTTTAAACATTAACAGCAATCAAATCTTAGATAGCTTAAAAATAAACTTTGATTCTGGTGGACTTTGGGCATTAAACATCACCTTAGCCATCATCATGTTTGGTGTTGCTTTAAATATTACCATTGATGATTTTAAACGCTTATTTAAAAGCCCTAAAATAGTATTAGTAGGGATTTTCTCTCAGTTTATATTATTCCCTACACTTACTTTCATATTAATTTATTTTATCAACCCAATACCTAGTGTTGCTCTTGGTATGATTATGGTCGCTGCCTGCCCTGGTGGTAATATTTCAAATTTCATGACTCAACTTTCAGGCGGTAATACTGCATTATCAGTAAGTCTAACTGCATTTTCTACTTTAGTCGCTGTACTTATGACGCCTATCAACTTGCAATTCTGGGGTAACCTTTACGAACCTACTTCTCAGCTCTTAAAGACAGTACAATTAGATTCTTTTGAATTGGCAAAACTGGTTTCTTTAATTTTAGGATTTCCATTACTATTAGGTATGATAACTAGAAGGTATTATCCTGAGTTTACTAAAAAGGTAGCAAAATTATTAAGACCACTTTCAATTCTTATTTTCATCTTATTTATTGTCATAGCTTTTTCTCAGAATCTTGATATTTTTATGGAATACATCCATTATGTATTTTTTCTGGTAGTGTTACATAATTTTTCAGGATATATTGCCGGATTTTACTTTTCTAAAATCATGAAATTATCCTATAATGATCAAAAAACATTGGCTTTAGAAACTGGAATACAAAATTCAGGATTAGGATTACTGTTGGTCTTTACTTTTTTTGAAGGATTAGGTGGTATGGCATTATGTGTTGCTTTTTGGGGAATTTGGGATATCCTTTCAGGTTTAGGATTGGCATATTACTGGTCAAAATTCTCATCTAAAACTATAAAAAAGGCTCTGACTCATCCAAAAGAAGGATGAATTCATTTTAATAAAATCAAGCTTAATGCTACAACATATTTGGTACTTACTTTTTAAAATATACATCAGTACAGGTTTATTTTTCTTTTATAAAAAAATAAAAACCTATGATAAAAAAAATATCCCTAAAAAAGGTGCAATTTTACTGGTCTCAAATCATAAAAACGCATTAATTGATCCTTTAATCATTGCTACAACAATGAAAAGAGATGTGCATTTTCTAGCTAGAGCCAGTGCTTTTAAAATAAAGGCTGTGGGTTGGTTTCTATCTACCATAAACATGATTCCTATTTATAGGATAAGAGATGGAAAAGATAGTATCACAAAAAATGAAGAAGTATTTAACAAATGCTCTGAAGTTCTAAATAATAAAAATGCATTATTGATTTTTCCTGAAGGCACGCATTTCATCAAACGATCAGTACAACCTCTAAAAAAAGGATTTGCTAGAATTGCTTTCGGCTCTCTAGAAAAGCATCCTGACCTACAAATACACATTCTTCCTGTCGGAATAAATTACACAAAACAAACCTTATTCGGAGAAAGTGCCTCTCTTTATTTTGGAAAACCATTCTTAGCGACTGATTTTTATAAGAAAAATGACATTAACAGTTCAATAGAAAATTTAAAAAATGAAGTCGCTGAAAAACTTAAAAAACTAACTACTCATATTGAAGATGAAAATTACGATACAACCCTAGAACAGTTAGGAAATGTAGATTTTTTACAACCTAAAAAAGTAAATGAACTTATAAAAGAATTACCAAATTCGGAACCTAACAACTCAACAAAAAAAGCACCTTCATTCGCTTGGAAAACTTTGAAATCAATAGTAGCTATCAATAGTTTTATACCAATATCAATTTTCAAGTCATTTATCCCAAAAATAAAAGAAATTGAATTTATCAGTACTGCAAAATTTGGTATAGGCATTACAGCTTTTCCTTTATTTTACTGGCTGCAAAGCTTGCTAGTTGATTACTTTTTTGGAGGAACCATTGCTTTGATTTATCTTGTAACTAGTTATATTTTGGTGTTGGTTATTGCTAAAGCTAAATAATTTATTACTAATTCATCCTCAAAAACCACATCGGAAACCCTAAAGAATCATCTTGTTTTATAATTCTAAATCCGAATTTTTGATACATTTTTACATTTTTCTCAGAAGCAGCATCTAAAATTACGGGAAGCTTATTGTCTTTAAAATGATGTTTTAACTTTAGCAATAATCTCGCTGCAGTTCCTTTACCGTTCATTTCGTTTATCACTCCCAAAATCATCGGTCTGATATGTTTTTCTTTAGGGTAGTTCTTCTTTGCAATTTGCTGCCTTTTTAAAACTTTATAAACACGTTCTATACCAATACAATTAAATGCCAATTGAATATCGAGTTTAACAGTTTTTAGTGTCGTTTTTTCTAAATGTGTATATTTAACTAACAAACATGCTTTTTCGTTATCAGAAATAAACACCTCACCAAAAAGCATGGCTCTTTCAAATAAATACTCCATCAAAATTTTCATCCGCTCTACTCTTCTTTCGTCTTGTTTTACGATTAAATTTATAGAACTATCCTCTTTAGAAGATTCAAATGCAGAAATTAATATTTCGGCTACTAGGTCTTTATCATTAGGGTTGGCTTTTCTCAATCTTGGTTTGTTTATTTTAGAATTGCTTCTTGAACAAAACGCTGCCCAATAGTTCTGATATTGTATTTCACCATTCCTTTGTTACTTGCTGTTGGATAGACTCTATTCGACAAAAACACATATACCAATTCCGTTTCAGGATCAGCCCAAGTATAGGTTCCTGTATAACCACTATGTCCAAAACTTTTAGGCGATACACACCCACATGTGGCCTTTACTTTAGAATTCAATTGTGGTTTGTCAAACCCTAAACCTCTACGTACTTTTTCTTTTGCATAATACCTATGGTTGAACTTTCTGATGGTTTCAGGTTTAAGATAACGTTTACCTCCATAATAACCTTCCTGCATATACATTTGCATCATTTTTGCAACATCATTGGCATTTGAAAACAGTCCAGCATTACCATTAACACCTCCATACATAGCAGCTCCTTGATCGTGAACATAACCATGTAATAATTGATTTCTAAAATATAAATCTCTTTCAGTTGGCACAATAATTTTCTTTGAAAAATTATCTAGCGGTTTGTAACCCAAAGTATTTGAACCTAAAGGTTTGTAAAAAAATGAATCATTCAATTGATCCATTGGTTTTTTATTTATTCTTTCAAAATAATCTTTAAAAAGATAAAAAACGAGTCCACTATACTTATACCTTTTTCTTTTTAGCAATGGAGAGTCAGCAATAGCTTGGTACATACTATCCTTATAATCCGTTCTTAAATATAAATTCTTAGCTACCAAAACTGAGAACTTCTTTGAAGGTTTGTTTCTATAATATTTCCGTGAAGGTTTTTGAGTAACACTATCAATTGTCTGTAAATAATAAGGTATCCAAGCCTTTAAACGGGCATAATGCGATAAAGCCTCTTTCACTGTAATATTTTTTTTATCTGTATTTTTTAATACAGGAAAAAGCTCTGCAATAGGTGTTTCTAATGTAAACTCGCCATCTTCTTCGGCTTTCATAATTAAGGGTAAAGCCCCTAGAATTTTTGTAATGGATGCTAAATCATACAAATGATTATTTTGCACCCTGGTTGCTTTTCTATCGGTATGGTATCCGAAGCTCTTTCTATAGACAACTTTACCTTTTCTAGCTACTAGCACTTGTAAGCCTGGAGCCATTTTCGATTTAATTATACGCTTTGCTAAAGAATCTATTCGCTCTAGCTTTTTACTACTCATATCTACTTGCTCAGGCAAACCATAAGAGAGTCTGTAAAGATTTGTTGAATTAAATCCTGCACCTACTGAAAATTCATCATGGATAGATACTGGCAATCTTCCTTTGGTGGTCAATGCTCCAAAAATTTGTTGAGCAGAAATATTTTGAGCAATAACACTATTTTGATATGAAACCAACACACTTTCAATATTGGTAAACGTTTTAATGTCTAATAAGCTATAAGCACTGGCAAAAATATCTAGAATTACAGGTTTATTTCTTGCAATTTCTTGCAACCAAACCAACTCTTTATTTTTAAATTTAAAACCTTTCCAAGGATTCTCATTCGATTTATGGTAACCAATAATTACCAAATTATAGGGTTCTAATTTTTTAACAACCTCATCTAACCTTTCAGCAGTAATCACATCAACTTGGGCATAATCATTCAGTCTATTGATAAAAGTAGTATTGTCATCATCGCCTAATTTCACATAAGCAATTTTGGTTTCAACCAAGTCAACAACAGGAAAAACCTGAGACTCATTTTTTATCAATGTGGTAGAATGTTCAACCAATCTATAGTGCAATGCTTCAGCATCAGCTCCATTTAAATCTTCTTGTATATTTTTGGTCGATATAGGCGAAAATTTTCTTAGTCCTGCCCAATATTTTGCTTTTAATATTTTTAACACAGACTCATCTAAACGCTCTTCAGTAATAACACCGTCAGTAACAGCTTGTTTTAATTTCAGAAATGACCCTGGAATATCTTCAGGCATTAATAAGATGTCATTTCCTGCTTTAATCACCTCTAAATTAATTTCAGCTGAGCTAGAAAAATTTGCGGCACCTTTCATATTTAATGCATCCGTAAAAATCAAACCTTTAAATTTCATTTTGTTTTTCAACAAGTTGGTTACAATATTTTCAGACAATGATGAAGGTAAATCGGTATTTGGCTCATATTCAGGCACACTTAAGTGAGCAACCATCACACTCGCTAAATCTGTTTTAAACAATTCTTTATAAGGATACAGCTCTACTGAATCTAAACGTTGTAATGAAAATGGAATGGTAGGTAATGCCAAATGAGAATCGGTATCAGTATCACCATGACCAGGGAAATGTTTTGCATTTGCCATTACATATTGACTTTGAATTCCTTTTGTAAAAGCAATGGCTTTTGAAGCTACATTATAAGGGCTTTCGCCAAAAGAACGGTTTCCTATAATTGGGTTATTCGGATTTATATTTACATCGACTACAGGAGCAAAATTCACATGAATTCCTAAACGCTTGTGATGTTTACCTAGTAGTTCTCCAAAATCTTCAATCAATCTTTCATCTTGAATGGCACCCAATTTGTAGACTCCGCCGAGCGCTGGCTGGTCGCGAGCG
>CAYRZY010000069.1:0-1238 GCA_964428855.1 uncultured Flavobacteriaceae bacterium | reverse complement strand
TCATCTTGAATGGCACCCAATGCCATGTTCCAAGGAAAACGATAGGTATCGTCTAAACGCATATCCAATCCCCATTCTCCATCAAAACCAATCATCAATGGCAGACTTGAAATACTTTGAAAAAAATTGGTCATTTTGGCTTGCTTTTTAGGCGTTCCTTGAAAAAACACAAGTCCGCCCACTTTATACTTTTTAATCAAATTAGCAACCTCAGCTTGATGTTTTGCATCTCTATTTGAATAGGCAGGAATCATAAACAATTGACCGATTTTTTCATCTATACTTAATGTTTTCAAAACACTATCTACCCAAACTTGTTGACCGTAGTTATCCATTTTCACAAATGGTTCTGGTCTTTGAGCATTAACAATTGAATATATTAAAAGAAATATAACGGAAAGAATTCTAGTATTCATAAAGATATTAAGTGTGTTTTATAATTTTAAGATGCCAAAAATTTAGCGTGCCAGCTTTTCCCTGCTTCAATTTCCCAAGCATTCATTAAATCTGCTTTAGAGCTTATCATATTATTAAAGACAACGGTATTACTATTTATTTTTTGTTGCTTTGCATAGGCTTTAAATTCTTGTAAAGTAATGGTATTTATATTAGTTCCGTCTTTAAAAGTCACTTTCATTTTATCAAACATATCAAGATTCAATTCCTTTTCAATTTCTCTCATTAAATGTACAGAAGCATCAATTGAACAGCCTGAAACATCATTATAATCTTCATCGACTGCTAAAATAACAAACTGATTATATGCAATTTTAAATGATGCTTTTAAATCGTCACCATGTCTTTTCCAATTAGAAACAAAGGGTACTAGTTTTTTAGCGATATGTTCTACTTCTTGTTCTGTTAATGTTCTATCGGCTTGATATACCCAAACTCTTGAGTTACCCGATAATAATTCGAAATCTATAAACATTTTTAGCCTAATTTATTATTAAAATTTCGCAATTTAATTGCGGTCAATACTTTTTTGGTGTATAACGGAAAATCTGCTTTTTGAATCCATGAATAATAACCTTTATCCTTTGCCAATACATCAGCTACAGGCTTCCCTTTATACTTTCCGAAGGTGAAAATTTCTTCATCTTTATCATTAAACATAATAAAACCTGCAAAATCTGCTCTCTTGTTATGAGTAGAAAATTCATGTAAATAATTAATATTATTTTCTAAATCGTCATACTTATCTAATTGAGCTTTTAAAATTTCATAGGTAGCATTGG
>CAYRZY010000068.1:0-12881 GCA_964428855.1 uncultured Flavobacteriaceae bacterium | reverse complement strand
CTGAACACTGAACACTGAACACTGAACACTGAACACTGAACACTGAACACTGAATCTACTCTTCATAAAATTGAACTACATTCTCACCATTTGATTTTTTATAACCTCTATACATGCCTTTGGTATTAAAACTCCAAGCAATGTTTGCATCCTTATCTAAACCAATCATACCACCATCACCACCTAAATCGCCAATTTGTTGGATAACATTTTTAAGTGATTTCTGTAAACTTAGTTTTTTATATTTTATGATATTTGAAGCTTCATGTGCAGCAAGTGTGCGGATAAAATACTCACCAGTGCCTGTACAAGAAATACCACAAGTTGTATTGTTTGCGTAGGTGCCAGCACCGATAATTGGTGAGTCTCCAATTCTTCCATATTTTTTATTGGTCAAGCCTCCAGTTGAGGTTGCAGCTGCGATATTTCCATTTTTATCTAAGGCAACAGCTCCAACAGTACCATATTTATGATCGTCTATTAATTGATTGGTGTTTATAAAAGCATGATCTAATTGGATCTTATCCTTTTTTTGTGCTCTTTGTAATTGTTGGTATCTCTTTTCTGTATGAAAATATGATGCATCCACGAAAGTGAGATTCTGCAATTTTGCGAAATCTTCAGCACCTTTACCTGAAAGGAGTACGTGTCTAGTACTGTCCATCACTATTCTGGCAGCATTGATAGGGTTTTTAATGTGTTTTACGCCTGCAACAGCACCACAATTAAGTGTACTACCATCCATAATAGAAGCATCCATTTCGTTGTTGCCTAAGCTATTAAAAACAGCTCCTTTACCAGCATTAAAAAGAGGAGAATCTTCCATGATATTTATGGTTTTTTGTACGGCATCCAAAGAAGTGCCGCCATTTTTTAAAATAGCATAACCTGTATTAAGTGCTTCTTGTAACTTTTCTCGATAAGCCGTTTCTTGCTCAGTGGTCATATTCTCTTTTTTAATAGTGCCTGCACCACCATGAATAACAATAGCAAAATGTTTTTCTGTAGGTGTTGAAGTTTCAGCAGTTGATTGCTGTGTTTCAGGTTTTGTGTTTTGATCCTTTTTACAACTGAGGGTGATAAGTAATATGGAGACTAAAAGAAATTGGATAGTTTTCATTAGGATGAATTTTCAGCTAATTTAAGGAAAATTTATCGTTCTTAATATATGCGAGATTCTTCAGTCGTCCCTCCTTCTGAATGACAAGCATTTGTCATACTATGTTTGTAAACTATTAAATTTAGATATTCTGAATAGAGTTTTAAAAAAGTAACAAAAAAGGTAGGAAGAAGGTAAAGGCTATTAGAAAAAATATCTTTAGATTTTTCCTCAATTAAAATTATTTGAAAAAGGCCTTTGACTTTTCCCAATGCTTTTGCATTTGACCTAGGGTCATTTCAGAGAGTTGTTTACCTTCTTTCTTGGCTTCTTTTTCTAGATATTGAAACCTATTGATGAATTTTTTATTGGTTTTTTCTAAGGCATTTTCAGGATTTACTTTTATAAACCTTGCATAATTTATCAAAGAAAAAAGCACATCTCCAAATTCACTTTCTATAGTATCTGTAGTTCCTTTTTCAATTTCTGTTTGTAATTCGAAAATTTCTTCTTTTACTTTGTCAAATACTTGATGAGCTTTTTCCCAATCAAAACCCACACTGGCAACTTTGTCTTGAATTCTATTGGCTTTTACCATAGCAGGTAAACTTTTAGGAACGCCTTCTAAAACACTTGTTCTGCCTTCTTTAAGTTTGAGGGTTTCCCAATTTTTTTTAACTTCTTCTTCATTTTTAACGGTTACATCACCATAAATGTGAGGATGTCTATGAATCAGTTTTTCTGAAATACCATTGGTAACATCGGCAATATCAAAAGTATTTGATTCAGAGCCAATTTTTGAGTAAAAAACGATGTGGAGTAATAAATCGCCTAATTCTTTTTTTATTTCAGTAAGATCATTATCTAAAATGGCATCACCCAATTCATACGTCTCTTCAATGGTCAAATGCCGTAAAGACTCAAAAGTTTGTTTTTTATCCCATGGGCATTTTTCACGAAGCTTATCCATAATGTCGAGCAAACGAGAAAAAGCCTGTAATTTTTGTTCTTTAGAGTTCAATTTTTATTTTTACTTACTGAATACTGAATACTGAATACTGAATACTGAATACTGAATACTGAATACTGAATACTGCCTACTCTTCCTCATCATTATCTTCTTTTATAGAAGAAAAATCAAATTTTATAGTTGCTAAAATATTATACCATTGTACTACTTTTTTGATGTTTGAAGTATAGACTCTCTCTTCATCATAATCGGGTAATACTTCTTTAAAAAATGCAATTAATTTATCATTACTTTCTTTATGACTTAACGCCTCTGCATTTTTTAATTTTTTGCCAATGATTTTAAAGATGTTTCTTAAAGGAATTTCATCTTCATACGTATATATAGCAATATCATTCAATACACTAACATTGTGCATTGCATTTACAGGAATTCTTTTTTTGTCAATTAAAGATTCTATCAACAAGCCTCCTTTGGTTTGAGATACAATTTCATACAATCCTGGTTTGCCAGTTATGGCTACAATTTTGTCTAAGGTCATGTGTTATTATTTTTTTGGGAATTTCATTCGGTAATCTACATCAATCTTACCTTTACTAATGTTCGTTAATTTTTTCTTTAACAATCTTTTCTTTAAAGAGGAGATTTTATCGGTAAATAAAATGCCTTCAATATGGTCATATTCATGTTGAATAACTCTAGCGGCTAATCCGTTAAGGTCTTCGGTGTGTTTTTTGAATTTTTCATCAAAGTATTCAATAGTCAATTTTTCATTTCTAAAAATATCTTCATTGATATTTGGAATACTCAAACAACCTTCAGAAAACGCCCATTCATCACCTTCTTCATTTGTTATTGTTGGATTGATAAATACTTTTTTGTAATTTTTTAGAAAATTTTGTTCTTCTTCATCCAGTTCATCATTTTCGCCAAAAGGAGAAGTGTCAACAATAAATAATCGGATAGCTTTGCCTATTTGAGGAGCTGCTAAACCTACACCACGAGCATTTTTCATGGTTTCTTTCATGTTGGTAATCAATTCCTTTAAATTCGGATAATCTTTGTCGATTTCTATTCCTACTTTTCTCAATACAGGATCTCCGTATGCAATTATGGGTAACACCATTTTTATTAGCTAGTAAATTTGTGAATGCAAAGATAATATGTTTTTTCTTTGTTTTTGTTTCTTTTCTCCTGAAATTTCGGGGCTTTTTTTTCTTCTCTCTGAAATTTTAAACCTTTCTTGTTAAATAGGTTTGTAAAATAATTGTTGCACTAATTTCGTCAATTAATGCTTTGTTTTGGCGTTGTTTTTTTTTGAGGCCGCTATCAATCATTGTTTGAAATGCCATTTTAGAAGTGAAACGTTCGTCAACTCTCTCTACGGGGATTTTAGGGAATTCTTCTTTTAATTTTTTCAGAAAAGGAATAATTAATTCTTCACTTTCAGAAGCTGTATAATCCATTTGTTTGGGTTCGCCAACCAGAAATAAGGCTACCTTTTCGGTATAGATATATTCTTTTAAAAAATCAAATATTTTTGCAGTAGACACAGTGGTAAGTCCAGAAGCAATCAACTGTAATTCATCAGTTATTGCAATTCCTATTCTTTTTTTACCATAATCTATTGCTAAGATACGTGCCATGTTTTTTTTGAGTAGGTGTAAAATTTATGATACAAATTGTTTTTTAATTTTATCTCCTTATATTATGAGAATAAGGCTATCGCCCTGCGATAAATTTTCACAAAAATAGGTTTTCTGTTAGAACTTATATTATTTTTATAGAAATTAGTATGAACAGTTTATATTTGTCTAAAATTTAAACTCGAAACACAGAACCTTAAACACGAAACTGTACATGAAAGAATTACAACAAATTATAGAGAATGCTTGGGATAATAGAGAGCTATTAAAAGAAACTACAACGACTGATGCCATCAGAAAAGTAGTCGATTTATTAGATGTAGGAACGCTTCGTGTAGCTGAACCTGTATCCTCTGGTTGGCAGGTAAATGAATGGGTAAAGAAAGCTGTAGTGTTGTATTTTCCTATCCAAAAAATGGAAACTATTGAAGTTGGTGTTTTTGAGTATCACGATAAAATTCCGTTAAAAAAAGGATACGCAGCAAAGGGAATTAGAGTAGTGCCTCATGCAGTAGCTCGTCATGGTGCTTATATTTCATCAGGTGTTATTTTAATGCCAAGTTATGTGAATATTGGAGCTCATGTTGGCAAAGGAACCATGGTAGATACTTGGGCAACTGTGGGGAGTTGTGCCCAAATTGGTAAGAATGTGCATTTGTCTGGAGGCGTAGGTATTGGTGGTGTTTTAGAGCCTTTACAAGCCGCACCAGTAATCATTGAAGACGATTGTTTTATTGGCTCACGTTGTATTGTTGTTGAGGGAGTTCGAGTAGAAAAAGAAGCTGTTTTAGGGGCAAATGTGGTATTGACCATGAGCACCAAAATAATAGATGTTACTGGTGATAAACCTGTAATTACAAAAGGTATCGTGCCTTCTCGTTCTGTGGTGATACCAGGGTCTTATACAAAGGAATTTCCTGCGGGGAGCTTTAATGTGCCTTGTGCTTTAATTATTGGTAAACGTAAAGAAAGTACCAATAAAAAGACCTCATTAAACGATGCTTTAAGAGAAAATGATGTAGCTGTTTAATTTTTTTGTAAATTGCTTTTTTGAAAAAAATTCTTGTCATACAGCAAAAAATGATTGGCGATGTTTTGGTCAGTTCAATCCTTTGTAATAATCTAAAAAAAGCATATTCTAATGCTGAGATTCACTACATGGTGTATGAATTTACATTGCCTGTTTTACAGGATAATCCGAATATTGATAAGATCATTTTATTTACGGACAAGCACAGAGAAAGTAAGTTGGCTTTTTTTAAGTTTATGATGTCTGTTCGTAAAGAGAAATACGATTTAATCATAGATGCTTATTCAAAATTAGAAAGTTGGATGACCATTTGGTTTTCAGGAGCCACGCAAAAAATATCTTACCAAAAAAAAGGAAGATCATTTCTTTATACGCATAATATTAAGTTTATCAACAGACCTAAAACCAATTTAGGACTCACCATAGAAAGGAGATTGTCCTTGCTAAAACCATTACATCTTGATATTGAAGTTGACCCAGTACCAAAATTGTACATTTCAGAAGAGGAAAATAACTCAGCGAAACAATTATTAAAAAAACATGATGTAGATGAAAGTAAAAAGATAATAATGATTTCTATTATCGGAAGCTCAAGCAATAAAACATATCCGTTAAAATACATGGCTGAGCTTATTGATTTTATAGCAACTAATTTTTCGGTAAACTTTTTATTCAATTATATACCAAATCAGATAGATGATGCGACAGAGGTCTTTAATTATTGTAAAGCCTCCACAAAGAAACATATCTATTTTGACGTTTTGGGTAAAAATTTAAGGGAATACATTGCTTTGATGAATCAATGTGATGTGATTATTGGTAATGATGGAGGTGCTATTAATATTGCCAAATCCTTAAATAAGCCTTCATTTATTGTTTTTTCACCTTGGATAGAAAAGCGAATTTGGGCTACTTTTGAAGATGGAAAGTTCCATAAGTCAGTTCATTTAAAAGATTACAAACAAGAATTGTTTGATAATAAATCGGAAAAAGAACTTAAAAAATCTTCTTTAGAATTGTATCAATATTTTAGACCCAATTATTTTTTGGATGAATTGAAAACGTATTTAGATTATAATTTAGCTGAAAATAACCCCCTTTTATTAGAGGATGTTATTTGTGAAAAAGGGGAAGAAGATCGAGTGAATAAATTGTCAGCTTTAATAATTACATTAAATGAAATTGAAAATATAGCTTCGCTAATTAAAAATGTAAGCTTTGCTGATGAGATAGTTATCGTAGATTCTTTTAGTACAGATGGAACCATTGAAGCTGTGAAAAAGTACAATAATGTAAGATTGGTTCTGCATGAATTTTCAAACTTTTCTAGCCAGCGTAATGTTGCATTGCAACAAGCTAGTCATGATTGGGTGTTGTTTGTTGATGGTGATGAAAGAATATCTGACGATTTACAAGATGAGATTATTGAGACATTGAATAACCCTAAGAATATAGTTGCTTATGGGTTTTATAGAAATTTTTATTTTAAAAATTCTCTATTGAAGTTTAGTGGCTATCAAACCGATAAAGTTTTTAGACTTTTTAATAAAAAACATGTGACTTATAATGAAGAAAAATTGGTTCATGAAATATTAAGTATTGAAGGAGATACTAAAATGCTAAGCAATAAGCTAGACCATTATTCTTATGTCAATGATAAAACGTATAAAGTGAAGTTGGTGAAATATGCAAAATTACGTGCACAAGAATTGTATTTAAAAAAAGTAAAACCTAATTTTTATCATTTTTATATCAAACCAGTATATCGATTTTTATATCATTTTGTGATTAGACGCGGATTTCTAGATGGAACCAACGGATATAAAATTTCTAAATTAAATGCCTTTGAAGTCCAACAACGGTACGTTGAGTTGAGAAAATTATACACTTTAAATGATTAACAAATCATTTCTTGCCTAAGTACTTTTGTTTCAATCGTTTTTTTCTATGATATTTTTCTTGAAATTGATTGGTGTAAAACCACATTTTTTCAAAGATTGTTTTAACGTCATCACCACTTAATTTAGCATAGGCATCACTCATAATTTCAACCATTTCTTTTTTAGGAGTTAGTCTTGAAAAATTTTTCATTCTTGCATCTAAATCTAGTTCAAAAAATGACATTCTGTTTAAGTCCACTAAATAGAAGCTATAAGTATCATCATTCTTTATAATTAATGTGTTTCCTGGTGAATGATCCTTAAAATAAATACCTTTTTCATGCAGTTGCCATGTAAACTTTGTAAATTGTCTAAGTATGTTTTCATAATCAGGGTAATTGATGTCGGTAACCAATTCTCTATACGTTAAATCATAGCTTAAATGTTCACAAACGTAATAACTATCAAGTAAGCCTAAAAAATTTCTATTTTCATAATATGCGATAGGTTGTGGTGTGCCAATATTCTTTTCAGTTAAAAGGCTAGCATATTCAAAAGAACGTTGAGCCTTTGATTTTCTAAAAAAACGATAGACAATTTTATTGATTAAGTTAGGTATTTTAAATGACTTAATATTAATAGTTAAATCATCAATTTTTACTGACCGTATTTTATTGCGTTTTTCATAGTCATATTCACTAGAAACATCAAAATTTTCAATTATTGATTCAAGTTGATTTTTTAGATATTCAAATTTTTTATTAATTACTTTCATTTAAATTAGAATTTAAATATCTAGAATGGTTTTAGTCCAATGTTCTAAAGAATAATTAGTATAGATGGCTTTAGGTATTTCTTGATATGGTGTTTCAAAAAAATCTTTAGAAATTTTTATTTTGTTTTCATCAATGATTAAGATATTATTTTTATTATAAAAATCATAATTTGCAATATCTTTATTTGTGGTAATTAGTTTCTTATTAAAACCAAGACTTTCAAAAACTCTAAAAGTTAATCCCTGCTGTCCACTTCTGTTTATATCTAATAAAGCGATAGAATTGTCTATGTAAATATCTACTTCTTCTAAATTTAAACGTTTTTTTGTAAAATCTATATTTGTTATTGAGTTGTAATTAGTTTGGCCAACACTAATTATTTTATAATTGGGAGCTATTTGATCTAATTTAAGTGCAATTTTTTCAATAGTTTTTATTCGTTTATCATAAGCACTTACATTAAAAACTGAAAACTTAGTATCAGGTTTAGCAGATTTTTCTTTGTAAATATAATTGGTTATAAAACTAAACTTATATGTGGCTGCGTCTTTTTTTTCAAAGGAGTATACTTTGTCAAAGATGCTGTAAATTTTTTTTATTTTCGGACATTTGTGTATACTATCGCTAAAATAGGCGATAAATTCATTAGTGTAATTTTTGATTTCAGCTATCTTTTGAGGTAATAAATGATCAGCTTTAATCATTAAAATCTTATCTTGTTTAGGTAGTTCTTTTAGTCTTTTAATAATTTCTCTATTTAGATGTGCCTTTTTAATATTGTAGTTAAAAAAACTTTTTGCAAAAAAATTCACTATTTTATGGAGAAAAGTGGGATATGTATAAGTGAATTTTGAAAAATCGATATGATGGGCCTCTATATCATCAATTTGATTTAGGTAATTTACAATATGTATATCAAGTCCCCATTGGTCAAGGCTAATAATTGTTATCTTCATTTTAACTACCAATAAAAAAATGTTTAATACTTTTTATTCTGTTTTGTACTTTTATTTTAAAAACTTTAAAGGTATAGTTTTTTCGATGAGATATATACCGAAACCAAGGATTTCCTGTTCTAATGTCTCCTTCAAAATAGTAAAGACGATTAAAGTTTAATTTCCAAACGGCATAGTTAAAGCTTAATTGATCTCGTTTACTTCCATTTTTTACCATTTCCCACCAAAAATTCATGAGCTCAATAACTTCATTATTTAGATGGTTTCTGATTAGAATTCCAGCACTAATTAAACCATTATCTGACGGGTAATTTTCTGATATTAAGAGGTCTATTTGCTTTTGCATTACTTCTTTGTTGTCTTTTAATAACCCTTTTCGTTTTGCATAGTCAAGAATGCCTTCATGCTCTTTATAAATACAATTTCTTTTGTCACTT
Source organism: uncultured Flavobacteriaceae bacterium (assembly GCA_964428855.1). Taxonomy (GTDB): domain Bacteria; phylum Bacteroidota; class Bacteroidia; order Flavobacteriales; family Flavobacteriaceae; genus Aureibaculum. The sequence continues at coordinate 4,087 of CAYRZY010000068.1, read as the reverse complement.
TCGGTTTGATTGTGGTCAAAACACAATAAAGAATATGTTTTTAATTTTTGTTGAATAAATGATGTAAAGTCTTTTAAAATAAGAAAATTACCGTCGATATAGACACTGACCTTATAATTCATTAAATGTTTGTGAGGTAATATTTTATAATAACGATTACTTCTAGTATTGTCATCTTTTACGGGGGGGGTAATTTTAATTATTTTCCATGTTTTTGAGATAAAATCTTGATCTGTATAACAGATAAAATCTACACCTTTTAGTCTGGGCTGTTCTACCAACCCACTATATGAACCAAAAATGGCTGTGTATACGACTATTTTTTCATTCATTTTTACCTCAATTTAAATTTGATAAAATTACATATTACTATTTTTATGCAAGAATTATTAAACTTTATAATTATTCTTTTAGAAAAAATTCAGACTTTTGCTTTTTCGAATGATTATATAGACAAAAATAAGAAACTTGATTAATAATAATGTACAAATAGAAGAAACATTAGAATATCTAATAAGAGGTAATGTCATTCTCTACCCTACAGACACCGTTTGGGGACTTGGCTGTGATGCTACAAGTGAAGAGGCTGTATTGAAAATTTTTGATATAAAAAAACGCAAAGAAAGTAAGAGCTTGGTACTTTTGGTTGATGGCTTAGAAATGCTAAAAAATTATGTTGAAGATATTCCTGAGAACCTAGAGGTTGTGCTAAAAGCTGCAAAAAAAATAACCACTATTATTTATAAGAATCCTATTGGTTTGGCTGAAAATGTTGTAGCCAAAGACAATACCATAGCGATTAGAATTGTAGAAGATGAGTTTTGTCAACAACTTATTGCTGAATTTGGAAAGCCAATTGTTTCTACTTCTGCAAATGTTAGTGGTAAACCAACACCTAAATCTTTTAAAGAAATAGATGCTTCTATTTTGGATGCCGTTGATTATGTGGTAAATTTGCATCAGGGTAAAATAACAAACTCACCTTCAAGGATTATTAAGTTTGACGAGGATGGTTCGGTAAAAGTGATACGAGATTAAGAAAGTGTTTATTAAGTACTGATTGGAAATAGCCACGAATACACGAATATATTGTAAAAGTACAAATGAAAAATAATTTTCGACAGGAGAAAAATTAGATAAATTTTATGAGTGATTTTCACTCTAGAAGTTTGAAAGAATTACTACAAATACTTCCCACAGGGAAGTGATTAGTGAAGATAAGAAAAAGAATATCTGTTGGTTTGTAATTAGTGTATTCGTGGCAGAAGAAAAGTGAAATTATGAGTAAATTGATTTATAAAAAAGAAAGTTATTCTATTGTTGGTGTTTTATTTGAAGTGTATAACAATTTGGGGAGTGGTTTTTCTGAAATTGTATATAAAGATGCTGTAGAATATGAGTTAAAACAATTAAACATTCCCTTTATTAGAGAAAGAGAGTATACTATTAACTATAAAGAAATAGTATTAAAACATAATTTTTATGCTGATTTTGTTGTGTTTGATAAAATTATCCTAGAAATTAAATCAGTCGAAAAGTTACATGATAAACATTTAGCACAGTGTATAAATTATTTAAAAGTATCAAAATGTAAACTAGCAATTTTAGCAAATTTCAGTAAAGATTTACTTGATTATAAAAGAGTGGTTTTATAAGAACTTTAAAAATGTAGTTGTGCTATTAGAAGATTATTTGCAAAAAAAAAGGATAAAAGATCAATAATAATTTATGTCAATTTACAAACAAGCATTATCGTCTGAAATATTTGAATATATTTCGAAAGCTTCCCAACAATTAGGATTGGAAAGTTATGTTATTGGTGGTTTTGTCCGTGATTTTTTATTACAAAGAAATAGCGAAGCGAAAGATGTTGATATTGTTGCTGTAGGTAGTGGTATCGCTTTGGCTGAAAAAGTTGCAAGTTTATTGCCGAACCATCCTAAAGTGCAAATATTTAAAACATATGGTACTGCCATGCTGAGGTTTCAAGATGTAGAAATTGAATTTGTAGGAGCTCGTAAGGAATCTTATGCTAAAGAGAGTAGAAATCCAATAGTTAAAAAAGGCACATTACAAGACGATCAAGATAGACGAGATTTCACCATCAATGCCATGGCTTTAAGTTTGAATGCAGAAAATTATGGTGAATTATTAGACCCGTTTAACGGAGTTGAAGATTTGCAGCAAAAGATAATTAGAACTCCATTAGATCCTGATATTACTTATTGTGATGATCCTTTACGGATGATGCGTGCCATACGTTTCGCAACACAATTAAACTTTACCATTGAACAAAAATCTTTAGACGCAATCACAAAAAATGCTTCACGTATTGATATTATTACACGAGAACGGATTGTTGTTGAGTTAGATAAAATTTTATTGTCAGAGAAGCCATCTATCGGATTTAGATTGTTAGAGAAAACCAAATTGTTAGAACGATTTTTACCTGAGTTGACAGCTTTAAAAGGCGTGGCAGAAGAAAAAGGACAACGTCATAAAGATAATTTTTACCACACCTTGCAAGTGGTAGATAATATTTCGCAGCATACTGATAACTTATGGTTACGCTGGACAGCACTTTTACATGATATAGGTAAAGCCCCAACGAAGAGGTTTGATAAAAAATTAGGATGGACTTTTCACGGACATGAGTTTAAAGGTTCTAAAATGGTGTATAAACTATTTAAACGTTTAAAAATGCCACTGAATGAAAAGATGAAATATGTGCAAAAATTAGTACTGTTAAGTTCTAGACCTGTAATTTTAGCTGAAGATGTGACTGATTCGGCAATAAGGCGTTTGATTTTTGATGCAGGTGAATATTTAGACGATTTAATGACACATTGTGAAGCAGATATTACGACTAAAAATCCTAAGAAATTAAAAGAATATTTAAATAATTTTAGAATAGTTCGTGAAAAGGTTGTTGATGTAGAAGCCCGCGATGATATTCGAAATTTTCAGCCTCCAGTTACTGGTGAGATTATTATGAAGACTTTTAATTTAAAGCCTTGTAGAGAAATCGGGCAAATTAAAGATGCTATTAAAGAAGCCATTTTAGAAGGTGAAATTAAAAATGATTATGAAGAAGCGTATCAATTTATGTTACAAAAAGCTGAGAAATTAGGATTGAAAAAAGGTTAAATTTTAATAAGAAATATCCTAGCTTAAAAAGCTTTCTTATCAATCACAATTTTAGCAATAATTTGAGTATTATTTTTGCTAAAATTACGATTTATCCAGTTATGTGCTTGGTTTATATTCTTTCTTATCAATCACAATTTTAGCAATAATTTCTTTTAAAATTTCACTAGTGCCACCACCAATTGGTCCTAAACGACTATCTCTTAATAATCGTGCCATTGGGTAGTCTTCCATATAACCGTAACCGCCTAATAACTGTAAACAATCATAAGCCACTTGGTCGGCAATTTTAGTAGAAACTAATTTTGCCATAGTCGCTTCTTTTACGACATATTCTCCATCATTTAAACGTTTTATAACTGTATAATTAAATGTTTTACACATTTCAACTTCACTAGCCATCTCTGCTATTTTATGGCGTAAGACTTGAAATGTATTGATGGTTTTACCAAAGGCTTGTCTTTCACTCATATACTGCAATGCATAATCTATGGCGTATTCAGATCTTGCATGTGCATTAATAGCCATTACTAAGCGTTCTAAAGCAAAATGTTGCATAATATACGGAAAGCCTTTACCTTCTTCTCCCATTAAATTTTCAGCAGGTATAATAACATTGTCAAAAGCAATTTCAGCAGTATCAGAAGCATGCCAACCTAGTTTGTCGAGTTTGGTTGTTGAAATTCCAGGGGTATTACTATCTATAATAAAAATACTCATGCCCTTATTCCCTAACTCTGGTTGAGTTTTTGCAGCTATGACCATATAATCTGCATAAACACCATTGGTAATAAATGTCTTAGACCCGTTGAGAATATAAGTATCCCCATTTTTTATAGCAGTGGTTCGCATACCTGCAATGTCAGACCCTCCAAAAGGTTACGTAAGACACAAGCAACCTATTTTTTCACCATCAATACTTGGTGTTAAATATTCTTTT
>CAYRZY010000067.1:6800-12892 GCA_964428855.1 uncultured Flavobacteriaceae bacterium | reverse complement strand
TAAATTAGATGCTAGCGAATATAAAGTAGAGCTAGTAGAAAGGCAATAAGGGGTGTTTTTAGTAGTTTAAGAAGTAATCAACAAAATTAAAACCAAAAATCATGGGATTATTCAGTAAAGACGACGGTACAACAGATTTATCAGAAAGATGGATACAAGAAGGAAAACAATTTAAAGAGCAACTCAATGCATTTTTAGATGCCATTTATAAAGGTGGTGATGGTCCAGAAGAACCACAAGAAACTAGAGGTGATATTGCAGAAGCAGTATATCACAAAGCCATTGAATTAAATAGCTCTGGCGAGCATAAAAAACTACGCGAATTATTCCCACCTGCTTATGAACCTTTTCAGCAGTTTTATGATGGTATTTCAAGAAGTATCAATCAACTTATTGTTTTAAAAGACAATACCATTGTGGTACGTGCCGATGGAAATGTATATACAAATGATGGCAATGTCTACCTACTAGAAAATGATAAAGTAAGCAAACAAAAAGGTATTCGTGCTATTGGTATTTCAGCCAATAAAGAATACATAGTAAAAGTGACTAAAAAAGAAGTTCAGGTATTTAGTGACTGGAACGGAGAACCTATTCACACTTTTAAATACCCTAAAGGCTACGGAAAAGCAACTGAAAATATTAATGTAGCCAACTTTAAAAAAGAAGGTTTAATAGTGCTGACAGCTGAGGTTTTTAATGACGGTAAACGTGTATTGTTAGCCACTACAAACGGTATTTTTATTTTGGGTGAAACAGGAAGTGAATGTGTATTGCCTACACAAGAAATGTTACCTGAATTTATAGAAAATTTCTACGAAGAATATGATGAAGACGAAACTTTTGAAGTAAGTCTAGATTATTTCCATGCATCCCTTTCTCCTGATAATACAAAAATAGCGACTGGCTTTCAATTGAGTGAACATTTTATTTTTGAAGAAAAAAATAAGCAGTTTGAATTGACAAGTAAAGTACAAGCACGATCAGAATATCCGCATGCTGTAGGTTTTCATGATAAGCTAGATCATATTGCATTGGCATCTTGCCATTATCAACAAAGTGGTGTAATTGGAATGGATTTAAAGCACTTGCCAATAGAAGCCAACACGTCGTGGTATCAAGATTTTGATGAACGTTTTGACCAAATGAATGATAATATTTGGATTTTTTCAATCCTCCCATATAAAGAAGGCTATCTATTAGGAGCAAACAATGGTTATATCTGGTATATCAATCCTAAAAATACAGAAGATAAAGCCTATTTACATGTGGGTAGCACCATTATGAGTATGGATTTTTCTGCCGATAAAAAATACTTAGTTGTGGGCACATTTTCAGGTTATGTAATCAAGTTTGACCTAACCACTACAGAAAGAGATAAAACCTTAGTGACTGATATGAATGTAAAAGAAACCAATCGTTGGGTAATTTGGCAAGATATTGACCCGTTAATTTGGTAATAAGCACAGTTGATAATAATAAAAAATCCCTAATCAATAAAACCCCAAACCATGTTTATAAACGTAAGAGAATACGATGTATTACAAAAACCCATCAATCAAAGCTTTGACGGATGTAAAGATAACAGTAAAGCAACGCTTTATGTAATGCAAAGAGATACTGGTTTTCTCTTTATACCTATCAAAAAAAAATATGCTGAGGTTCGCTGTGATTTAACAGGTAGAAAAATTCGAAAACGAAAATGGAATGCCCAAACAAAAACAGCCGCTAAAGACTTATTGGCACAACATAAAGTCTCTAAAACAGGATGGTATATTTTGCTACTGATACTATTTGGCACAGTAGGGATGTTTTTGTATTCTATTTATTCTATAATAATGCCAAGCCCTCATTTTGGTTTGAAAACAGCTGCCGAAAAAACAGTCTTACTATCAAAATTAGGTGAAGGAGACCTTATTAAAACAACAGACTTTGTGTATAAAATAAAGAGTATCTCTAAAGAGCATATAACTGTTATTAAAAGTTCGGTTGCAAATTCCCCAAACGGAGAATACGTTGACCCGTACATTTCAATTGATGAAAGCAAACATTCATTTAATTCAGCATCAGAAATAAGTATTAACCCTAATGCTTTTTGGGAGAGACAGACAGTTCAAAATGGCGAATCGGTGGGTGAATTAATTTTTAACATTTTAGATAAATAAGATTATGGAAGACAGCTTAGAAATATCAAACAGTAAAATCAAAACCTTAGGATTCTTAGTTGTAGGCGTTCTTTTTATAGTTTTTGGATTGAATCATAGTTTATTAGGTTTTATACCTCTTTCAAAATACGCATCCTATGCTTTTTTAATCTTTGGTGTTATTATCCTTATTGGAGGTGCTGCCGCATTACTATTCATGAAAGGACCTCGATTAATATTAACTAAAGAAGGCTTGAATTACAATCCGAAAACCAATGCATTTGTAAAATGGACAGAAATTGAAGGAGTTACAGACTTTAGTTTAAACGGCAATCACACCCTACTAATTCGCTTAAAAAATGTAGATGCATTTATTGAAAAACAGCAAGATGAGAAAATCAAAAAAAATATGAAAAGAATACTGCGTATCCGTGAAACTCCTATTTCGATAGATTCGATTATGCTACTTGAACTTTCAAGAAGTAAGTTATTGGAAACCTTGCATGAATATTTGGTGAAATATGGTAATTAATTAAACTAAAAAAACAACACATTGATAATTATTATTTTGTGTCTTTATTTTTAAGACCTCACAGGTTTTAACCCCGAGGCTTCGGGGCTGAGAAGTCTAGATGCATAACACTTTTGTTATCTACTAAACTAAAACTTATAAAACAATAACCCATGAAAACAATTAAAATCCTATTAGTAGCACTAGTATTTAGTGCTTGCAACTTTAATCAATCTGTCAATAAAGACCTAATTACAGGAGCTACCTCCAGAGGCGATGGTTTAGCTTGTGATAATGTTAGCATTCAAATTGATGGAAAAAAGGAAAAAAGAAACAGCTTTACCTATGGCGAAAATGTAGTTTTTGTTTTTGATGGCATTAGCGGCTTTACAGAAGAAAATGGGAAAGTGTATCCAGAAATATCTATGGTTGTGGTCAAGAAAGAAAATCAGATGGTGCTTTCAGAACTTAACTTATTAAATTTGACTGAAGGTACTGACCTTTCACCTTTACAGTTACAAGCCAATTTACGTCCCAACTTCCCTCATAAAAATAATGAAGAATACGAGGTGCAACTCACCATTTGGGATACCAAAGGAGAAGGGAAATTTACTTACAATATGCCATTTACAATCATAGAAAATGAATTGCTACATGTAAAATCAACTACTATTGACTATACCGCAATTTATTTATGGAATGAAAGCGATAATAAAGTTATTGCTGATAATAAAATGACATCGAAAAATAAATATTTATTGATACTAGAAGGTCTTGACGGTTTAAAAGCAGAAAACGGCAACGTTTTTCCAGCACTATCTATCCTTCTTACGGACAATAAAGGCAATGAAATTCTTTCAAATCCTAATTTATTACAGAGCAATACTACTGATGGGATTGATGCCGTAGCATTTACCAAAAATCAAACGTTTGTTGCCTTAACATTTACTGAAGGTCAGTTTTTAAATCCCTGTACACTTAAGATACAATTAAAAGATACTAAATCTGAGCATGTACTCAATATAACAACTGAATTAGAAATAGAATAACATTCTTTTTAGTAGTAATACAATCCAAAAAAATCATGAAAAAAACAATAACAATCTGCCTCATCATATTAAGCATGACAACTTTCGCTCAAAACTCAAAAACCTTAGAAGGCTATTATAATCTATCGGAATTTGAAATGGCTGCACGGTTATTTTTGCTAGAGAATAATACCTTTTACTATTCCGCTATTTTTGGTAGTGTAGATTTAGAAATCTATGGTAAGTATAAAATAGAAGGTGATTTGCTACACTTTTACCCTCAAAAAGAGCAAATGCAGACATTTATTTTATATGGAAGAGAAAATAAAAGTTCAAAAGGTGCAATAGTATTTAACTATTACAAACCAGAAGGAAGCTATCGAAGTTTAGTTGTTTTTGGAGTAGACAAGCAATGGATTAAAAGACCTATTGAACAAGCTAATAAAGATGAAATAAAAGTTGTCATTAAAAAACAACATATTACTACGTTAAAAATAGGCTATCCAACATATTTTGATAGACTAGGTCGATTTTTTCAAGTAACCAAGGTAACTAGTGCTAAAATACCAAAGGGGAATAATGATTTTGTAATGTCTTATAATCGTTATGCTGACATGAGACAACAATTTTCTAAAAAGCCTGTACAGCTTAAAGGAGATGCACTAGTAAATGGTGAGAAAACAAGACAGAAACAGCCTTTACAAGAGGGTGAGCGTGAAAAAATAGAAGCCTTTATTAAAGAGAATAAAATGTTTAAAGCTACAATTAAAAGTAGCGGAAATACCTTTCAAAGGATACGCTTAAAAGATGAAGGTAGTAAACTGAAATTAAAGATAGCCAAAAACGGAGCATTAGAAGAAATAATTGCCTATATAAAAAATGGTAATAAGGATATAAATGGACATTATTATTACGAAAACGGAAAGCTAAAAGAACTGTTTACGTACAAAAATAATATAAGAAAAGGCAACTGGAAAACCTATTATGAGAATGGGCAACTAGAAGAAAGAGGAAACTATAAGAATGGATTGAAAGAAGGTAAATGGATAAGCTATTATAGTAACGGACAAGAAAGAAGTGTTGGAAATTATAAAGAAGAACAAAGACAAGGCGAACAGAAAGCTTTCTTTCCAAATGGGCAATTAGAAGAGGTAGGGATCTATAAAAATGATAAAAAAGAAGGCAAAAGGAAATCTTATTATAAAAATGGCAAATTAAAAGAAATAGAAATTTACAAAGATGGAGAAAGAGCTGGCGTATGTAAATCGTATTATAAAAACGGACAGTTAAAAAAAACGTCGGTTTATAAAGGCTATACCGAAATAGGTAATTACAAATATTATGAAGAAGATGGGCATTTAACCGAAAAAGGGAGTTTTAATGAAAAAGGTGAAAAAGAAGGTGAATGGAAATGGTATTATCATGGAAAGGGGAAGTTATCAAGTATCGGAACATACTCCAATGGAAAAGCTATAGGCGATTATAAATCGTTCTATAGTGATGGCAAACTAGAAAAGGTGTCAGTATATACAAATAAAGGTGCTGATGCTACTCATGTATCTTATCATAAAAATGGAAAAATAAAAGAAAAAACATACACTAAAAATGAAGAATATACAGGAAAGCGTAAAGAATTTTATGATGATGGGCAATTAAAAGAAATTGGACAATTTGATGAAAATGGAAAAAGGGCAGGCGAATGGAAATATTATTTTAAAAATGGAAAGTTAGAAAGAACCTACACGTATAAGAGTGGAGAAATTGAAGGGGAGCAAAAGGAGTATTATGAAAGCGGGGAATTAAAAGAAATAGGTAACTATAAAAACGGAAGTGAAACAGGTATATGGAAATATTATTATGAAAGCGGACAGTTAAAAAAGGTTGGTACAAGAACCAAATTTAATGATATAGGCGAATGGAAGTTTTATTACGAAAACGGACAATTAGAGCGGATTGGCACCTATAATAATTCTGAAGATAGAATTGGTGAATGGATAGACTACCATGAAAATGGAAAATTGCAAGGGAAAGTTAACCATAATGCCAACGGAAGAAGAATAGGAGAAGTGAAATATTATCACGATAACGGACAGTTATCTATGGTAGAATATCATGATACTAATGGAGATTCAATAGGCGAATGGAAGCACTATGATAAAAACGGAAAGTTAACTAGATCCGCAACATTTAAAGATGGTAAATTAATTGGTAAATGGAAAGATTATGATAAAAACGGACAAGTAATCGTTCCGAAAAAATAATATAATTATGAAAAAAATAATAACCATAATACTGTTAAGTATCATATCAATAAATACAAATGCACAAGAAACCAAAACCTATCATGACAATGGACAGCTTAAAGAAGTTGGTTCTTTTGACAAAGACAGACAAAAAATAGGTGAATGG
>CAYRZY010000067.1:0-6700 GCA_964428855.1 uncultured Flavobacteriaceae bacterium | reverse complement strand
CAAAAAATAGGTGAATGGTCAGAGTTTAATAAGAATGGAATGTTATTAGGGAAAACAACTTATGATTCTGGTCAAGCTATTAACCTTTTAATAATCGATTATGATGCACAAAATCACATTGTGAAAAAATGGCATAAAGAATGGATATATACAGAGAATAAAAAAGTAATGAAGAATATAACCCTAGAAAAATTTTACCAAAGTGGACAACTAAGAGAAACTATGACTGCTGAAAATGGAAAAATAGGTATTTGTAAATGCTATTATAAAAGTGGAGAGTTAGAAATGGCAGGAAAGTGTTCAGATATTGGAGATAGAGTTGGAGAATGGAAATACTATCACAAAAATGAACAATTAAAAAAAGTAGTTTCTTTTGATGAAAACGGAGATGTACTTAAAAGAAAACATTATGGTGGCAATACAGGGTCAGGAAAGGTTTATAAAATAGAGATGCATAATATTGATAAAGGTGAAGTAACTACAATAAAATATTCTAGAAACGGAAAAATATCTCAAACTGAGGTTTATAATATGAATAATGACATAAAACATACTAGATTATTTGCTGAAGATGGAAAAATATATGTCTCAATTATCTACGGAGAAAATATCTATGGAGAAAAATACTCCATTGTAAAACAGTACAATAAAAATGAAGACTTAACTTTTTTTTCAAAACACTACAAAGAAAATGGGAAGCATAAACAAAAAAGGTATGATAAAAATAATAAAATAACCACACAACTAGAAATGTCAAAAAACACATTTAAAGTTGGAGATCCTATTTCTGTAAATTTCTTCGTAAAGAATAAAACAGCTACAGTTTTTGAATTCTGCTATTGGCAAACTCCATTAGAAAAAGAATTTACAGCAAATTGTTTTGAAATTATCCATGAAGGAGAAATTTTAGAGTATACTGGTAGGCAAATAAAACGTAAACCACCTACAAAAAAAGATAATAGAATACTAAAACCCGAAGAGACTAGCACACAAGCCATTACTATCAATGATGGTTATAATTTAGACAAATCAGGAGCCTATACCATACGTTTTTTAGGACGATCTATCAATGGTTTACCTGATTCAGAACCTATTCATTTTATAATTAACAACTAAAATCATGAAACGAGCAATTTTATTACTCTTGGCAATACTAAGTATTTCTTGTCAAGCACAACAAAAGAGCAACATGAACCAATACAAAACAAAAGAAAAATTGTTAAAATATTCTAATAAAATGGAAAATTACAATGGTTTAATTAGGCTGATGAAAGATAGTGTTCTTGTATTTCCTGATGGTTTAAAAATAAAGTTAAGAGGTTTTTCTCGTAAAAAGATATTTAATGGACGGTATGAGGCAAATGCACAATTAGAAATTTCTGATAATCATAGTAAAGAGCCTTTAAAGATTATTATTCATAAAACTGTATATAGAGATGAGCAAGACAATATAATTACAAATTACAAACCAAAAGAATATAAAAATTACAAAATTGAATTAATTGATCTATCGTATGGTGAATCTATTAATATCGTAGTTTTCAAAATAAGATAACTAAAATCATGAAAAAAATAGTAATAACAACAATACTAGTTTATTTGACTTCCTTTAGTGTAAAAGGTCAATACTTAGGTCCTAAGTCACTAGTCATAGGAGATGTCTCGGCTAATAACTATCAGGTTATTTATCCGTTGGGTTGGTCTGAAAAAGGAATATTTGCATATATCCATCAAGACATGAATGTATTAGGTGCAGCAGAAATTTATTTTTATACAGTTATTTTTCAAAATATGAAAACCAACGAAATCCGTTGGACTTTAAATATTGAATATAATTTAGAAAACTACAACCATTACCATTATTCCTCAGATGATACATCGTATAACTACGCCTTCTTTAAACAAATAGTCTGGGATTCGTATGGCCAAGAAATTGAAGATAAACTTAAGCTATACAACATCGAGAGAGAAGATAGTAGCCTACACAAGGTTGATGATTTACCCAAAGACATTTCTTTAAAAGAATCAGAAACTAAAAATGATAGTGATAGCGAAATATCTGTTCGTTATAACATAAAATTATTTAAACCTCATAAATTTAAACCAGTTTACGACTATGATTGTACTAAAATAGAAGACCCATGTGATGTAAATGAAACTATCTGGTATAGAACTTTTACTGTAAAAGGCTATTTTAAAAGTCCGTTTGAAAACAGAATAGCTATTTTAGTATTTAAAGAAACGAATGGATTTGAAGAAGCCTATGAATATCCTTTTTTTGCAGGTACTCATTTAGAAAAAGGGTTTATGGATATAGGTTGTAAACAATAAAGTATAAATATCCAATATATTATAGTAGTAGAAATCATTCTAATTACTTAAGTACCCCCCCTAATTCAGGGAGTATATTTTAACGGTTTAAGGCGTTTAAATCTTAAACCAAGCTCCTCATCTTTGTAAAATAAATTGCACTTATAAACTAGATGCTAGCGAATACAAAACAGAACTATATAAAAGTACTAATAGGTGTGTTTTTATCGTTAACTATATGATAAACAATCAATTTACTGAATTGATAGTGTATAAACCCAACTAAAAAATGAAAAATGCAATCTTAATACTACTGACAATACTAAGTATGTCTTGTCAATCACAGCAAAAGAATAACATGAACCAAGATAAAGTAAATTTCTATCCTAACGATTTAGTATATATAAAAAGTATACCTACTTCAGATGATGTATATCCTGTACCTGTAACGTTCAAAAGAAGTATTGGAAGCTCGAAAACGTTGCTGAGTAAAATATTGTTAAGACAGATTCTCAGCCATAACAAGACAAGAATTCTAGATCCTAATACTAAATTAGATGCTGAATTATTAGCAGACTGGAGCTATTCGCCTTGGTATACTATTGAATTTACTACAGTAAAAGGAAACTATAAAATTTCACTGTTTTTAGGTGGCTTAGGTTTTATGACTTTACCAAATGGTAAAAGAGGAGCAGTCTTGTTTGATTTATCTGATTTAAAAAAAGAAGAAGATGAAAAGTTACTAAAATATTATAAAAAAATAAAAAGGAAGGCTCTTAGTACGCGAACTAAGGATGAGGATGTAAAGGAGATATATCTAGCTACAAATGTTAGCTATATACTAGATGATGATGCCATCAAAATAAATAATCATTACCCACATCCATCAAAAGAATTTAGTGAGAATATGGACATTCATCAATATGTGGTTAAAGACGATTATGGCAAAATTTCTTTTTGGAGAGGTGATACCCAAATTTTAGAAACAGATAATTATTACCCTAAAATGGTAGCAGATTTTATTAATACTGGAGAAAGGTTAACTATGCAGCAAGGAACATATAATACTACAATGAGATTAATGGAAGATAATGTTCTTGTATTTCCTGATGGACTAAAAATAAATTTGGCTTATTTCTCTCATAAAAAGACTTTCCAAAACCAAAGATCACCTGCAATTGCTCATTTAGAACTTTCAGATAAGCATAGTGAAGAAGATTGGTTTACAATTCAAAGAAGTCAAGATGCAAATGAACATGGCAAGTTTATCACTTCTTATGAATCAAAAAAATGGAAAAACTACAATATAGAATTGACTGGTCTTGCGTATGATGAGTATATTGATATCGTTGTTTCAAAAAAGGCTTTTCTAGAGATTACTAATGAATTAGCAGTAGCTGAATTTGAACAAATAAAAAACTTTATTCTAAAGAATAAAGGCAGACAAACCTATAGAACTTTTGACGGTAACAATCCTCACTTTGCTTTTATAGATTTTGACCTTTATTTAGGAGCCGATGTTTGGAAAACAAACATGGATAATGACCCTGATATTTCCGATTTTAATGAATTGGTAATTAGAGTCAATCATCATGCCGCTCCAATGAACTACGGTACAATTAACTACTATGCAATAATTATAGTAAGAAAAGGAGATGTAGACAGAGGTAAACCCCGTATTCTAGAAGGCATGAAAGAAGATAAAGTGTATTTGGTAGACTTGGATGAAGTTGGTTTAGATAAGCTACAAAAACAATTGCCTTCTTTTCTAAAGACCATAAGAGAAAGAATGAATGACTCAAAATAAACAAGAGGCTATCTACCTAATAACTTGATTATCCCTATTTTCAGGGAGTATCTTTTAACGGTTTAAGGTGTTTTAATCTTAAACCAAGCTCCTCATCTTTGTAAAATAAAATTGCACTTATAAAATAGATGCTAGCGAATACAAAACAGAACTATATAAAAGTACTAATAGATGTGTTTTTATCGTTAACTATATGATAAACAATCAATTTACTGAATTGATAGTGTATAGACCCAACTAAAAAATGAAAAACCTAAAAGCAATAAGCATTTTATTACTACTATTAGTAAGTACAGTAAGTTGTGCTCAAAACCAAAAAATGAAAACAGAAGTTGATAAAATAAAAGAATTAGGTAAAGATTCCATCATTCAATTGGCAATGGACATTACTTCCTTTCGTTTTGAAAAAAGTAATTTTGAAAAAATAACGATTACTGCTAATCATGAAGATGTTTATGTAAGTTTTAATAATCCTGTTAAGTACATACCGCTTTATATGGATTATTTAACTGACTTACATGTTTCAATAGTAAACAAAACAATTAATTATAACATTATCGCTAATCCAATAGATGGTGTCTCCACCGCAAGTGCACAACCACGTTTCTACATACCAAACAAAAAAGCAATTCAATTTGTATTTGATGCAATCAATAAGAGTAAGGAAATAGGGAATGCTAGTTCTGATTCTGAAGGCTTTGAAGAGCTTAATATGACCATTAAAGAAAAAGAGACCTATTATGATGTTTCGGATGCTTCAGGTACACAAGAATCAAATTACAAAGTAAAAAAAGAAACAGGAGAAATATATGATGTTGTACATTATAGTCTTGAGATAGATCCAGATGCTGATGCAGAAGATAATGAAAAAACAGTAGATCTTACCAATTATTTTATCGATCAAATTAATGCAAATGCTTGTGTAACTAAGGATGTTTTAAAAAATACTTTTAAAAACATCTACGATAATATTCAAAATAATAGCAAACCTGTCCATAATGGTGAATTAGGTAGCACAATGTCTGGTTATGCTTCAAATAATATTCGTTTTTCACATCTAAAGTATCTTGATAAATTTCCAGAAATAATTTCAATTTATGACAGTAATGAGGCTATTACCTACTATTTATTTAAAAATAAGGATGAGTCTTTTAATATGTATTATGAAAGACATTTTTCACCTCAACTCTTTGATGAGCAAAAGTATAAAGGCATTGTAGCTCATTTTTGTAAAAATATTGTAAATAAAGACTTTACAAAGAGTGATTCACCTTCTGAAATCACCTATCAAACCTTAAGTAAAATGGATAGAGATGGGTTAATCAGTTTGGCAAAAAGCAAGATAGATACACACCAAAAACTTGTAAAAGAAAAACCTTTTAATTATAGCGGTATAAATACAAAAGTGTTAAAAAACTCAACGACATTTATAGTTTATTTTGAGCAAAGTTTTAAATATGTGCCTTTACATTCAGGACATTATTATGGTTTTTATGTGAATTTATTACATGGAGACATTGATAAACTTGACAGAGCTAATGGAATTGACCCTGTTATTGAAGTCAATGGAGGCTTTGATTATTATGTTCCATCATCTCAAGACCTTGAAAAAATAGCCTTTGTAAAAAAAGCTATTTCATATAAACATGGACATAATGTTGTTGTATATGAAAAGGAGAAACATTATGAACTAGGCTATGAAACCAGTGGAGAAAAAGTAGATAAGAAAACAGGTAAAGTATTCGATTTTTGGGATAGAATCTATGCTCCAGAAGAAGATCCATTAGTTGAGGTGCTAGCGAACCCTTGCCCAACTCAAGAAGATTTTAAACAAGTTTTTACTCATTTAAAAAAGGAAATTCTTAAAAAAGGTAAAAAGCATAAATATGAAGGTGATGATTACCCTTCTACAGTTTATACTTACAATGATATTGGTTTTTCGTATAGAAATATTGCTACTAAGAAATATCCAAAGGAAATAATTCATGTTACGGGAAGTGGTTCCTATTGGATTATTAAAAGTGAAGGCACCTATGCTATTAATATAAAAGATTTTCATGCAAAAATTGCCAAGCAAAAACGCAAAGAGGCATTAGAACATTTTTGTACACACCTTTTAAATTTTAAAGAATGAAAAAAACAATTTTAATACTACTAGCAATACTGAGTATGTCTTGTCAAGCACAACAAAAGAACAATATGAAAGATTACGAAAAGGAAGTAGATACTATTATCCATCAAATAATTGCACTCAAAAAGCAACACCCCAAACAATTAAGAACTATTGAAGATGCAAGAATAGAAAAAGAAATAACTGCTGAAAAGTTTTGGTTAGGTTTTCATTATGAAAAAGGAAAGAACACTATTCATATAAGTGGGACAAAAAAAACAGAGGGAGCTGTTAGTTTTGAAGAAGATGGGATAGAGTTACATATTTATTTTTTTAAAGGAGATTGGACTGGAGCTGCAGCGGTAAGTATAATACCTTTTGGAGACCTCAATATCGTAGTTTTTATTGAAAATGATAAAAATAGATTGTATCAAGATATTGAAAAGATAATCATAGCTGAAAGAGAGAAATTA
>CAYRZY010000066.1:0-13016 GCA_964428855.1 uncultured Flavobacteriaceae bacterium | reverse complement strand
TTAGGCTCAATTTTTGGTGGCATTGGAGCTGTAATTAACAAAAAACCAAATGAAAAATTTGGTAAAGTATTTTTAAAAGGAATGTATCAAGGTGCTCTTGGAGGCACTTTTGTGTATGGAAGTAAAAAAATGGTCTCTAATTTTCATAATGATGAGCAATTAAACAAACTATGGATGTCTAAAATTGTTAATGCTGCTGGTATTTCTATAATTGAGAACGCTGCATCAAATAAGAATTTCTGGGAGAAATGGCATCTACATATCGGTTTTAACAGAATTGAATTTGAAACCAAAGGCAAGTTTAAAGTAAAATATAAAATAATGCCTGTAGCATTAATTGGCACATTAATATCAGCTAAAGATAGTAAGTTTAGTTTAAAATACACAATACAAACACTTACCCCTATATTTATTACAAAAAAAATCAGAAATACATCCACCTATGTGAATTCAATCCTTATAGAGGAAAACTCTGAAATAAAAAGAAGTTTGGGTCATGAATTTTTACACACACTACAATACGATGATTTCATGGCAATAAATATATTTTTTGGTAAACAAAAGACTAAATGGAAAACTAAATATAAATTCATTAACAAGCAAAGTAAATGGATTTATATGGATTTACCAGGAGCTGTCACATTAAGAAGCCTCTATCTTTTAGAAAATATAAATCAAAAATGCTATTTTGGCAATTATTTTGAACATGAAGCTAATTATTTCTCTAACAACTTTGATTGTAACTATACGTATACAAAAAATTAGGTTTTAAAAAAACTTACTTCTTCAATAATTTATTTTGTAGAAATTACAAACGATGAATTGGTCTTAAAACAACAAAGTCTTTTCCCTATAATGCCTTCTATAAGTTATAGCTTTAAATTTTAATTCAATTCCAATCCCTCTCATTTGAGCAAATGTCTGAAAAGACATTGAAGGTCACCTCTTCACCAATCTAAACTTCTCTTGAATAATCACATCAATAGGTCTGTTTTCTATTTTACTTTCTAGCCAAGACAGCACATCTAAATATAAAAAGGCCCTACGCTCAAAAGGATCTTCTTCAAACTGTTTTAAAGTAGTGTGTAATTTCACAAACTCTTTTTTAAATTGATGCGGATACACATCTCCAATATTTCTTAAAAACTTAATCATTTCTTTTTGCACCCCATGCAGTTCATTCATTTTCATCAAGAACTTATACGTGCTTTTTAATTGTACTTCTAAATGATAATCCAACCCGATTTCATAATGTGCAAACAAACTTAATACTCTAGAAAAACACAATAAATCTTCACGCATTTCAAGTGATTTATTATTGATAATCAATTCTAAATATTCAATACACTTTTTACAATTGCCAGCACCAAAATACAAGCTCGCAATTTTATAGTAAAATACCATAATATGATGGTCGTCTATCTTATCTTTATTCACTTTAATCCCTTCCAACACCTCGTCAACCAAAGGCAAACCTTCTTTAAAAGTTCCTTCAAAAAAATGTAAATTCAATTTATGACTGTACACATACAAAAAACTAAGTGCCTTTACATTATCATCATTAGGCAACAAAGTACTTGTCTCAATAAAATGCTCAAATTCAGTCAATGCATTTTTAAATTTTGAATGGTATTTTACATGATACAGCGACTCTAATAAATAGTTATATCCTTTTAGAAAAAATACTGGATTCAAACTAATCATAGATTCATTTTTATAAAACAGATCAACCCATTTGGTGGCATATTTATAACAAGTCAAAAAATCTTGCACCAAAAAATTATACCATAAATGCGATTTATACAACCACAATTTTTCTCTAAAACCCAATTCAGAAAGTTTAAAATCAGGCATCCTATCATTAAAATAAGTAGTTATTTGTTGATATTCATCATCATTCTTAGCATAACCAGTTTTTAATAGTACACCATATAATTGCAATGATAAATTTGACAATTTACTGGTTATCGTATTTTGAATACTTAACGTTTTTGCCTGTTCTGTAAGCTCATCAGCCCTATTGCGAATACTTCTAGTAATATACTGAGATTCTATTACTTTTTCAAGCTCAACAATTTCATAAGCCAATATTTTTTCTTCATTATTTATGGCTGTATTTTTAGCTTTATCTAATAACTTTAGACTTTGTTTGTATAGTCCCTTATGATACAAAATAGTAGCAAAATCTAATTGCTCTCTAATTTGGGCTCTGGTATTTTGATGTAGTGGATTTAAACGTAAACTAATTAAAATTTGCTTATACAAATGTGCCTTTAAATTCGACAACTGAGCTTTCTTAACGATATCACTTTTTAAAATTGATTTTTCGCTATATTTTTTTAACTTGTCCATTAAATTAAACAGTGCTAAAAATTTAGAATCAGTGTTACCACCAAGTCTGCCTACGTACAATTTAAATTGTCTTTTTTCAGATTTAGAAAGTGATTTTACTAAAACAAATAAATTATCTTTTTGCTGGCTAGTCATTGTAACAAATAAAGCTTTAACTATTTAATTATCAATTTTTTAAATATCTGGTATTTTGGTTAAGCATTGTAAAAATACATTATATTTGCCTGAATAAAGCATAGCAAAATATAAATTCGTTCTATAATAAAGAAATCTATTCTTAAATTAATGAGTAAAGACAACGTTCAAATATTTGACACCACCTTAAGAGATGGAGAACAAGTCCCTGGCTGTAAACTAAATACAGATCAAAAAATAGTCATTGCCAAACGTTTAGACGAACTTGGTGTTGATATTATTGAAGCTGGTTTTCCTGTTTCTAGTCCTGGTGATTTTAAATCGGTTGAAGAAATTTCTAAAGTGGTAAAAAATGCTACTGTGTGCGGGTTAACAAGAGCTGTAAAAAAAGACATTGAAGTTGCTGCCCAAGCATTAAAACATGCTAAAAGACCCAGAATTCATACAGGTATTGGTACTTCTGATTCTCATATTGCATATAAATTTAATTCGACCAGAGAACAAATTATAGAGCGTGCCGTTGATGCGGTAAAATATGCAAAAACTTTTGTTGAAGATGTTGAATTTTATGCTGAAGATGCAGGGAGAACTGACAATGAATTTTTAGCTCGTGTTTGCGAAGCTGTGATAAAAGCTGGAGCAACGGTATTGAACATACCTGACACCACAGGTTATTGTTTGCCTGATGAATATGGAGCAAAAATGAAATACCTAAAAGAAAATGTAACAGGGATAGATAAAGCTATTTTATCTTGCCATTGCCATAATGATTTAGGTTTGGCAACTGCTAATTCAATTGCGGGTGTTATTAACGGAGCTAGACAAATAGAATGCACCATTAATGGGATTGGCGAGAGAGCTGGTAATACGGCTTTAGAAGAAGTAGTAATGGTATTAAAACAGCATCCTTCATTAAATTTAGACACAAGAATTAATACGCAATTATTGTACAGCACCAGTCAAATGGTTATTGACAAAATGGGTATTTATGTACAGCCAAATAAAGCTATTATAGGAGCAAATGCTTTTGCCCATAGCTCTGGCATCCATCAAGATGGGATGATAAAAAATAGAGAAACTTACGAAATTATCAATCCTAAGGATGTGGGCGTTGACGAATCTGCCATCGTATTGACTGCGAGAAGCGGAAGAGCTGCCTTGGCATACAGAGCAAAAAAAGTAGGTTACGAATTGACCAAAATTCAATTGGATAGTGTTTATGTTGAATTTTTAAGTTTTGCCGACAGTAAAAAAGAAGTAAATGATAATGACATTCACACCATTATAAAAACAAGTAAAATAGACACCTCTATTTCTGCTTAAATAACATATAAAAGCACACTATTTCAATACTCAAAAGACTACATTTGACCTTTGAAATACTATAAAAAATAAGTAATGAAATTAAATATTGCAGTTTTACCAGGAGATGGTATCGGACCAGAAGTAACCAAACAAGCTAAAAAGGTTTTAGAAGCCATAGCATATCAATTCAATCATACCTTTATTTTTAAAGAAGCGTTGGTTGGTGCAGTAGCGATTGATAAAACTGGAGAACCTTTTCCTCAAAAAACATTAGACCTTTGTTTAAAGACTGATGCTGTACTTTTTGGTGCTATTGGAGATCCTAAATATGACAATGATCCTTCTGCAAAAGTAAGACCTGAACAAGGTTTATTGAAAATGCGTAAAGATTTAGGCTTATTTACCAACATTAGGCCTGTAAAAGCTTATACGCAGTTATTGGATAAATCTCCTCTTAAAAAAGAGATTATTGAAGGAGCAGACATGACCATTTATAGAGAACTAACAGGTGGTATTTACTTTGGTGAAAAAAAAATAAGTAAAGACGGGAAAACTGCTTCTGATTTATGTGAGTACCATGAATTTGAAATAGAACGTATTGCACATTCGGCTTTTAAAGCTGCACAAAATCGAAGAAAAATAGTAACTTTAGTAGATAAAGCAAATGTTTTAGAGTCTTCTAGATTATGGCGTAAAGTGGTAACAAAAATTGCCAAAAAATACAAAGATGTAAAACTTGAGCTTTTATTTGTTGACAATGCTGCTATGCAAATGATCTTAAACCCAACACAATTTGATGTGATTTTAACTAGCAATTTATTCGGAGATATTATTTCTGATGAAGCAAGTGTTATTGGTGGTTCAATTGGTTTATTAGCATCGGCTTCTATTGGTGAAAAATATGCAGTTTTCGAACCTATTCACGGTTCTTATCCGCAAGCAACAGGTAAAGGTATTGCCAACCCTATTGCTGCAATTTTATCAGCCGCTATGTTATTAGAACATTTCGGATTACTTGAAGAGGCATCATTGATTAACAGTGCCGTTGAAAAATCGTTAGAATTAGAAATCTCTACACCTGACATCAACAGCAAATCAAAATTTACAACCACAAAAGTAGGTGATTTTATTGCAGATTTCATTGAAAACCCTGAAGATAGCAATATCAATTATCATAATATTCATATTGGTCAATCAACTATTATATAAATAATCTTAGACTTTAAGACCCGCTCTGCTATTAGATGCAAGACACAAGACTTGATATGTGATTAGGCTAGATGTTAGAAGTTCTTTAGCTCCTAATATCAATCTCTAATCAACTAGAAGCAATCTCAATTAATTTTAAAACTGTTTTCCAATTCCGAGTGGTAGCCTTAACCTTGAGCTTCGTTTCAAAGAAATTATTGGTCAATTTTGAATCACTAAATTTTCCTGATAAATATATAAACACATCTTTATCAATGATTTTATAACTGTCCTTTTCAGTGTCAATTGTTTTGATGTGCTCTAGCCTTTCAGCGGATGGTTTTTCTGCTAAAAAAGTAAGATACAATCTTTCGATAACTACATTTTCTTCCTTTAAAAAAGGATTTATTTTTACAGCATTCTTAATTGATTCAACCGTCTTTACTAATACAGGTACATCATAATCATACTTCTTTTGAATGGCTAGTTTGATTGCTTCTTCTATTTCTTGGATTGATAGATTCTTTTTAGCTTCAAAAATAACATTACCACTTTGTATGTAAGTAATAACATTTGTAAAACCTAACTTCTGATAAAGAACCTTCAAATCGGCCATTAAAATTTTACGCCTTCCACCAACATTAATGCCTCTTAGGATTGAAATATATGTTGTCATTTTTTAGTTTTTCTTTTTCCGTATTGCTTTTAAATTAATAGTTAAAGAAATACAAACAACAAACCTAATGCCAAACCTAAATTTCCGCTTAAAACTGCTAATACCAATAGTAATAAATAAATAGTCATAATTATTATATTTTAATTGTTAAATGTACATTATTCTTCTACACCTGATAGAATACTATATTCACTTTGAGCGGGTTTTAAATACTCAAATTCAAAAACAAAAACTTTATCTTGACCTGATTTTTGATCTATTTCAATTTCAGTATTATCAATCTTTTCTCCATCAGTATCAAAAGCTGTTAATCTTAATTTGCCTTTATAGGCTTTTTTAAATTCTAAGTAAAGCCCATAACTATATTTTACAGAATCTACCAACATTTCTGCTCTACCAATGGTTATTCCGTTTTTCTCAATCTTTTTATCAGCATATACTTTTTGCTTACCAATAGCATCATCAACTCCTGCTGCAATTGCTTCTACACTACTGCCTAAAATCATTCCGCTTTTCTTTGCGAATTTTGCGATTATATCTTCATCTAAAGTTGATTCTAATCCTTCAGCTGCACCAGTAACTGTGTTTCCTATATTTTTTCCCCAATTTGAAGCCGCTTTTTTTGTTTCTTCTTGAAATTCTTCAGAAGCCATATAATCAATCGACTTAGAAATATAAGTCGTAATTGTAAATACTGAAAACAAAAATAGCAATACAAAAGCTGACAAAGAGCCAATCCAAAGTTTACGTTTCTTTTTAATTAAACCTCCAATGGTCAAACCTAATGCAACAACTGTTAAAAGGATTGCAAACACACATAGTAATAAATAAGTAGTCATAATAATATTTTTAGTTGTTAATATTACTCAAAACTAACTATTTAACCCCCTTATAATTTACTTGAATGTATATTCGCTAGAAAGCAATTGATATTTGCATCAACTTGATTGAAATGTGTTTTATGACTACTTTCTTATAATTTAATTATTTTAATGGTCTTTAGGGTTTGCTTACTTTCATTACCAATTTTAACAAAGTAGATTCCTGATTTTAAGGTTTTTAATCTTGTAATTTTCGAATCATTCTCATTCTTAAAACTAGCAATCTTCTGTCCTAAACTATTAAAGACTACAATGCTAGAATTTGAGTTCAGGTCAATACCACTAATCGTAAATTCATCCTTAAAAGGGTTCGGATACACTTTTACCAATTCTTTTTCTACCTCATTTACAGACAATGATGTAGAAGGTACTAATGACTTTTGAAAGCCTGTACCAGGAGAACCTACAAATACTGTAGGGTTTGCGGTATTATCTACTGCTACTGCCAAGGCAAAAGGAAATACCATGCCTTGATTTTGCTGTACCCAAGAGCCTTCCTCTCCGCCTTTATCAGAAAACCAAATTCCATTCGAGTTGCTATTATAATATCCATCTTCAAAAGCACTAGATGATGTTGCGTAAATCACATTAGAGCTTTTAGGCACAATAGCTACTTTTCGCATAAAATCATCGGTCAGTATTTTCTTCCAAGTGGTTCCATTATCTATACTTTTAAACAATCCTTTATTGTTTCCTAAAGCAGTAACATACACCCAATTTTTATTGTTAGGATCTGTTTTTACATCAAAAACACCTGAATAATCAGGATCCCAAAAATTAACCCCCCCACTAGTTAGCATCTGCGAATCACTAACATCTGTCCAATTTGAACCTCCATTCATAGAACGCCAAAGTCCTCTTTCGCCACCTGCATATACGATATCTCCATTAAATTGGTCTACCGCCGTAAAACGACATCCGTTACAATCAAATACCTTGACCCAAGAATTACCATCGTTTGTGCTTTTATATACATCTTTTAAAGCTGTTACATATAGTGTTCTGTTATTTTCAGGACTTTTTTTATCAATTGATAAGCCCATAATTTCTTCATTTGGCAACCCAG
This sequence comes from uncultured Flavobacteriaceae bacterium, assembly GCA_964428855.1. Classification (GTDB taxonomy): domain Bacteria; phylum Bacteroidota; class Bacteroidia; order Flavobacteriales; family Flavobacteriaceae; genus Aureibaculum. Next base: position 5,413 of record CAYRZY010000066.1, on the reverse strand, counting down.
AGCTTACATCAACCCAATTATTTTTATTGCCTGTCTCAGTATTTTTTAATAAGAAGGTGGGCGATTGTCCGTTTTGTTGTCCTCCTAAAGAAGCCCAAACTACTTTTTCTCGTTTTGGATCAGCTAAAACAGTAGCAGAGTTTCCTCCAAAACCATCCCAACCAGTTGGGCCACCTGTATACTGTGAAACATTACAATTTTGCCAGCTTTTGCCTTTGTCTAAGCTTCGTTGAATTCCTACATCGAATAAAGATGTATAAATAATAGCTGGATTTGCTTCGCTGATTGAGATATCCATCATATTTACATTGTCAAAACCTCTACTTTGCCAAAAGCCTGACGAAACCTCATCCGTAAAAATATTATTGAATGTTTTTCCTTGGTCTGTAGTACTGAAAACCCATTGAGAATTCACCCAAAAATAATTATTATCGTTAGACAAGTCTTCACCTAAAGTTTTTGAGATTCCGTTATAACTTATACCATAAGACCAAAATAGATTATGATCAAAAAACACACCCCAATCTTTCTCATCACCGGTTTTAGTGAAAGTTGCTCCACCATCAGTTGAAGTAAATGTACCCGCTCTATCGATCCAAGTATACGGTTCTCTTGGGTCAATCAATCGAATGGTATTTGCAGCATTCTTATCAATCCAAATTACACCTGTATAATCGGATAGTGGTGCTCCCCAAGTCGTTCCGCCATCAGAGCTTTTATATAGATTCCCTAAAAGATTTATCCAATATCGATCACCTGGTTCTACAGGACAAATTGGTGCGTTCATTGTGGTAATATAAATGTCATCAGGGTTATTAGGGTCAATCGCTACATCTAATATTTCAGACAAGCTAGAAGTTAAATTTGTCCAGTTTTTGCCTCCATCAGTACTTCTATAAACATTGGCATCACTACAAGCAAAACGTCCCATTCCTGTAAGGATATAAAGAATATTTACATCGGTAGGATTTACAATGATTTTTAAAATTCGGTTTCCATTTGGAATATTTACACTGCTTTGAGACCAAGACGTACCGTTATTGATAGATTTATAAATTGCACCGTCATTTACTTTATCTTCAGAATGATAAGCTGCATAACCCACCGTTGGTTTATCAGTACCAAATTCGATGTCTGTTATATAACCGCCATCCAACACTTTAGTAACGTTATCTCCTCCATTATCACTTCTAAAAAGACCATCATTGGTTCCTAGATAGAGTATACTCCCATTCGTTCTATGGAATCCCACTCCACTAATATGAGCAGTTGACAAGCCATTACTTATTCCAATAACATCCCATGTTTGTCCACCATTTTTACTTCGATAGGCTCCACTCAAATCACTTCCTGCAATAATAATCCCGCTAGCACTTGCCCCAATAGTACTGTAAGCACCTCCTCCACCAGGATTGGTTCTTTCCCAATCATGAGTTTGAGATTGTAATGTTGTTGCGAATAATAAAAGAGAAAAAATAAATAAAGAATGTTTCATAGACTAGATATTTACAATTTTTGTGGTATAAATATACTGAATATTAATTAATTACGGATTTCAACACAAAACAAGTTTATCTACATTGGACTATAAGTAAACATTAATGCACTTATTATAAATACTAAAAACAGAAAAATCAATAAAAGTATAGCTAAAGAACGTACCCATTTTTTTTGATTTTTTACAGGTAAAATACCCGTAGCAAAACCTAACAAAACAACTACTAACAAAATAATAAACAAAAAGTAAAACATAAAACTAAATTTTAATCAAAGTTAATATTTTCTATATGTATATTTTACTTGAATCTATATTTGCTAGAAAATAATTAATATTCGCATTAAGTTAATTGATTTATATAGCTGTCAATTTTTACAAACAATTTTCAGCGACCACTCTTCAGGGCAAACTCATACTTTTACTTTTGTTTGTTTTTGCCACGAATACACGAATTATATTATTGAATGTAAAAAATAATAATTTTTACGAATAAAAAATCCTATAGGATTTTTGAAATTAGTGTTAATTCTTTGTTTTCTCAAAAAAAAGAATAAAAATTTGTGTCACGACGCTTCGGGAGTGGTTTTTTTTCAAAAGTATGCGTTTGCCCTGGACCACTCTTAGCTTCAGGATAATAAACCCATATTTTTTTTGTATTTTTACCTTTTACTAAAAACTAAACTTCAACGCTATGAAAAAAATTACAACACTCATTCTTCTTATTACCTTTATTCAAATTCATGCTCAGCATCAATGGACACGTACAAACCCTGGTGGAGGTGGTGCTATCGCCATGGTAGGTGCTACCGCAGACGGTACAATTGTTACGGCTTCTGATTTAAGTGGTGTATATGTGAGCTCAAATAATGGTGCTTCATGGAAAGTCATAGGCTCTGTTCAAGGATTAAAAGAAACACATATTTCTAGTTTAGGTTTTCACCCTAAAGATGGTAAAACATTTATTATCGGAACAGGAGTTGGTGCTTATAAAACGAAAGATGGCGGCAATACAGTTTACAAAACTCAAATTGAATTGGGTGAGAATGGCTTAGGCTATATTGAAAGTATTGGTATGGCAATCTCTGACGTTAACGTTGGTTATTTGGCTCATTATGAAGATTGGTTGCAATTTTTTTCTTTCTTAAAAACAACAGATGCAGGCGAGAGTTGGAAAATTGTAAAAGCAACAGGTATTCCTGAAAATGCGAGAGTTATTAAAATATTGGTTGATGAAAATAATCCTGAAATTGTATATGCACTCACCGGGAAAGCAAGATTTGGCTGTACAGAACCTAACTTATACAGGTCTGAAAATGGTGGTCAAAAATGGACAAGAATAGGAAAGGTAAACGGAGTGTATCCTTCAATATTAGACTTTGATTTACATCCTACAGACCCAAACATTGTTTTTATGAGCACTTTTGAAATGAATGTTAAAGGGTGTGACAATCCTTTTTGGGAATATGTTGACGATGAAGGTGAATTTTATAAAAGTACAGACAAGGGAGCTTCATTTCAAAGTTTAAGTGATCATAATGGAGTTATTAGTGTTGGCAAGGATCCAAAAAATATTAGTTTGGTAAACATTATCAATACTGACAATAATGAACCTAGCTCAGGAACTTGGAAAACTACTGATGGTGGCACTTCATGGAAGCGTACAGGTCTTATGAAAAATTGGGATATTGCATGTGCAGATCCTAATTATGCTTATGTATTTAGCTATAATGCCGTTGTAAAAACGCTGACTAAAGATAGATTTAAACCCGACAGGTTGTATGCTGCATTCGGACAATGGAGCTGGAGTACGTTAGATGGTGGTGACCATATCAATAACATTTCTTGTAAAGAAGTAGAAACAGATCATTATATTTCTACAGGTATGGAAAACATTGAAGGCAATTGGATAGATGTTAATGATGCTAACTCAGATATAATCTATGTTGGTTATTATGATATGGGTTTTTGGTATTCTAAAAATCATGGAAAATCATGGAAAAAAAGTTTCCCGAGTACAAGTACGTATCCTGATTACTCTTGGTGGGCAGCTGGCGGCACTAACTGTAATTTTGTAGTGAGTGATCCTGTAAGAGAAAATGTAGTTTGGGCAACTTTTTCTGCCGATCAACCCATTACGAAAGGTGCTCTTTTTAAAAGTACCGAATATGGTGAAAATTGGAAAATGAGTAATGGTGGACTCAAACCTTTCGGAATTCAAATGCATGGTTTGTCAATTGATATAAATAGTGACCCGAACAAAAGAACCCTTTACTTAACTCAAGAAGGTGAAGTCTATAAGTCAACTGATGATGGTGAAAATTGGGTTAAAAAATCAAAGGGTATGAAAGGTGTTAAATTCACTGAAGTGGATAAAAAAAATAGTAAAATTGTCTATGCTGGAGGAGAAAGTGGCTTTTGGCGTTCAACGGATGCTGGTGAAAACTGGGATGAAGTAGGTTTACCCGAAATGCGATTTAGTACCAATATTCCAAATGCTATCATGAGAGCAGATATTGTATCTGAACTTGACGAATTAGAAGAAACCCCAATAATTGTTGCATGGCAAGGTGTTTTTAATATCAAAGCTGATCCTAACATAGAAAAAAGAGTTTATGTTGTTGCTTATGGAACAAACAAAGGTTTGTATAGAAGTGATGATGCTGGTGAACACTGGAAAAAATTATATACAGACGACAGAATGAGAGATGTCGCTATTGCAAAACAAAATTCAAATATTGTTTATGCCTCTTCTTCATTTAATTATCATTCTGGTGGTTTTGATGGTTCTGGTGTAGGTATTTTAGTTTCTTACGAAGCTGGTGCAAAAGATACTTGGAAATTTGCCAACGATGGCATGTCATGGACAAATGGCGGACACTTAGATATTGAATCAGGAAGTGAACCTCATATTTGGGCTTGGTCTGCAGGTACAGGAATTCAACATGCATTGATACCAGATTTTGTTTTAGACGTAGAAAAAACAACACTTCAGAATACTATTAAAGTTTATCCTAATCCTGTAAATAGTGAATTGACGATAGATATGACTGCTTTTTCTGAAAATAGTAAGGCTACCATTTATTCAATTACAGGAAAGAAAATCTCAACTTTTGATTTAACCGATACTACCACCAATAAAATTGATGTAAAAAGTCTGTCAGCAGGATTGTATTTATTAAAAATAAATTCTACAACAACGACTAAAACGATTAAATTCATTAAGGATTAAAGCTTTAACAATTCTTTTACATACAATTGCCTCACCCGCAATTGCTTTCAGCAATTACGACCTCTCCAAAGGAGAGGTGAAGCGGAAACCCTACCTACGGCTGGCAGGCTCAACACAGAGCGTCGAGGAATTCTTTTTGATTAAAGAAATGTTAATTTTATAGTATTCACCAAATAAAGTCAAGAACAGAACGTTAAGAGTAGATAACTAAAAATTAAACAAAAATGAAATTATTAAAAAATTTATTCTTAATCCTAACTTTAACTTCAGTATTAGTCTCTTGTAGCAATGATGACGATGCTCATGTGCCAACAAGCAGTGAAAAAATTATTGGAAATTGGGAACTTAATGAATTTATGGTTGATGGAAAATCTGTAACCACTGTAGGAACTGAAGACCCTATTGAGACTACCATTACATCAAAAGGCAAAACCTTTTCGGATACTTTTTCTAAATTCACGCATCCTTCTACTATAGAAAACTCTGGAGATTTTGTTTTATCAACTACTACTAAAATTGAAGATAATGAACCAATTCAAAAACCAGACGAGATTATTCATTTTAATACTTCTGGCACTTGGAAAATTGAAGGAGATAAATTAACGATAACTAATGGTGGGGAAGATAAAACTTACGATATTATAGAAATATCTGACACCATTTTAAAACTTAAAAATGTTACAGAA
>CAYRZY010000065.1:0-13025 GCA_964428855.1 uncultured Flavobacteriaceae bacterium | reverse complement strand
CTTCATGCTTTTGTTTTGCAGCTTCAATACCACCTTTTTCACCACGCCAGCTCATTACAGCAGCATCTGGTGCGAGTCCACCTTCTAAAATTTCATCCCAACCAATAATTTTTCTTCCTTTTGAGGTAACAAATTTCTCAATGCGTTTGATAAAATAACTTTGGAGTTCTTCTTCATTTTTTAAACCTTCATTTTTAATTCTTGTTTGACATTTAGAACATGCTGACCATCTTGTTTTTTGTGCTTCATCTCCACCAATATGAATATATTCTGAAGGAAATAAATCAATAACTTCTGTCAATACATTTTCTAAAAAGGTGAATGTTTCTTCATTACCGGCACAAAAAGGATCGGTAAAAGACCATTCTTCACCCATATGCCAATCTTTCCCAGTACACGAAAGGTTAGGATACGCATGTAAAACAGACCAAGAGTGTGCTGGCAATTCAATTTCAGGCACTACAGTTACATAGCGTTCTTTCGCATAAGCAAGAACTTCTCTGACATCATCTTTGGTGTAAAATCCGCCATATTTAGGTTTTCCTTCTTCTGCACCATAGATGTCGAAATTCCATTTATCATCAGCATTCCCCGTACGCCAAGCTCCAATTTCTGTTAGTTTCGGATATTTATCGATCTCTAAACGCCAACCTTGGTCATCAGTTAAATGCCAATGGAATACATTGAGCTTATGCTTTGCTAAAATGTCGATATATTTTTTAATAAATTCTTTATCGAAAAAATGTCTCGATACATCTAAATGCATTCCTCTCCATTCAAAACGAGGTTTGTCAATAATATGAACATAAGGAACAACCGTTTTGCCATCGGTTTCAGCTATTAATTGTGCTAATGTTTGTACGCCATAAAAAACACCTGCAGCATCACCTTCAATTTTAATTCCGTTTTTGTCAATAGTCAATTCATAACCTTCTTTTTCTAGCTTTTCTTTTTTAGTAATGGACAATGCAATTTGATTTTCAGTGTCAGCTTTAAATTCTTGTATTTCATTTTTTGTACTCAATTGCTCACTTAAGGATGAAGCTATATTTTTCAGCTCTCCTTGGTATTGAATTTTGGTGTTTTTAGTTATAGTAAAAAGACCTTCAAAAGCTTCAATAGATTGTGGTTGCGGAATTACAGAAATAGTATCAGAATTAATGACACTATTTTTATTTTCTTGGGTGCAACTTGTTACAATAAATAAAATGCTTAATGTAAATATTGTTTTTTTTAGGTGGATGTATTTTTGCATTTATTAATTCGTCTTAATTAATGGAGTTACAACAATATTTCTAAATTCAACTGGAGTGTGGTCTCCTTGTAAGAAAAAGGAGCCTGGTGTGCCTTCATTACTGTCAAGAGCACCTCCAGTAATTCCTGGAATTACCTGATCGTTAATAATGGTTAGTCCGTTGGCAACTATGGTTACTCTTCTACCTATTAATGTGATGTCAAAACTCTGCCATTCGTCAGCATCTTTTGCTACCATTTCATTAGGTTCTAAAAAGCCGTAAATGCCTCCAAATAGGATATTTGAAGGTTCTAAACCTTTGTTGTCAGCAATTTGCACTTCATATCTTCCTCGTAAATAAATACCACTATTACCGTCTTTTGGATATCGAAATTCGATATGTAATTTGAAATCCATAAAAGTAGCATCTGTTATCAAATTTGCACCAGATTTCGGATTTTTTAAGATGCCAGATTCAACTATCCATTGGTTTTCACCCGAAGCATACCAGCCATCTAAATTTTTTCCATTAAAGAGTTCAATGGGTTTGCCCCAAGTAGGATTTTTTTCATACGAAAGTTTTGGAGCACGAGTTGCCACCCAATTGTACGTTTTTCCATCTGTATAAAGCATTGTTCCTTTTAAACTGTCATTTGCAATTTGTCCTTTGAATTTGAGATTGGATTCCCCAGGTTCCCATTGAGGAGGGATTTCAAAACTAAATTTACCCTCATTTAATTTTATTTCAGAGATCGGTCTAGCACTTCCAAAAGCATACACAAAACGCCCAACAAGTGTATGAAAACCGGAATGTTTAACTTCAAGCCATGAGGGTAGTTCTTGACCATCTTTTTCTATAACAAGATCCCATCTTCCTTCTATAGGGTTAGATTCTTGAGCGTATAGTAAAGAGGAACTTATAGTCAATAAGAATATTAATACTTTGCTAAATAATTTAGATTTGAGATTCATATTTCTAGTTTTTTATTTTATTACAATATTAATGCCATATTACTTAATTCAAAATAACTTCTCCAGTCATTTTATTGATCACTTTTGTTGCTGGTACGGAATCAAATACTACTTGAATTTTCTTCTCATTATTTGAGAACTCTTTTGTTCCTTTTTTTATGGAATGAATCATAATCAAATCACCACCACCATACACAATATCCTTTTCTTCGGCATATTTTTGTACACCTGCTTTTTCGAATATTTTGTTGAAAATTTGATAATCACTTATAGGAACACCAATATACCAAGATGAAAATGTACCTGCTTTTTTATAACCAAAACCTGCTTTGTTTAAGCCTGAATAAGAACCAAATATTTCAGTTGTTGCATCATCAATATAAAATATAGGATCATAAGGCATAAATGCAGATTGCTCAGGAATGGATGCAAACTTTTTATTGATTTTAATTTTTGGAGTTTTACTATACTGTATTGTTTTTAAATTGATATTCACGATGTCAGAAACCGAAGCCACACTTAATTCTTCACTATTGATATAAGCAGGAGCATAAATCCATACTAAATGACGGTTTTGAGTAGCAACTTTGGTCTTGATAATTTCTTTGTCCTTCTCATCCATTTTAAAGGTGTTGAAAAATACTACAGCTTTGTATTGTGAAAGGTTAGCTTTATCCAAATCATCAATATGAATGGGATCAAAAATTGCACCCGAATAGTATAAAGCTAAGGAGGTCCAGTTGAGTAACTGGTGCGTGATTGGAGGCGGTTTATCCATCGTGCTTGGCATATATTTGATGCTTTCTGTATCGTAAACAGCCAAAACATCAGCAGCAGAAGTAAACTCTTTATGTAAGAATTTATCAGCTATCTTTTTTACTTTTCCTATATTTTTCCTATAAATAGGATTGTCCCAATAGCCATTGGTACCCGATTGTTTGTTGGTGTCGTTATCAGGATTTAAATGCATGGATGCTGGTCCAAAATCATACAACCACAAACCTTGTCCTTTTAATAGGGGGAAAAGCATATTCCGTCTGATTTGTGAAACATTTTCTGTCACCGTTTTTTTATAGACCTCTCTATTATCATCTACCGCAAGGTATGGCCAAGTACGTCGTGGTTGCTGGTCGTATTCGTCTAACCATAACTTCTTATTTAAAAATACAGAGTGAATTAAACTTCTTGATCTGTACGGTTCACCTGAATGATATCCATTTTCGGTATAATAGGCTTGTGGTCCGCTGAGATAATCTACATATTTAGAGTTTAAGATTTTCTGAAGGGATAAATGCCCCCCAGAGGCTTGTCTCCCAAAAACGGAAAAGAAATAACCGTAGAAAGTTCCTGTAATAATAGGTCTTGGCCAGTTGTCTTTAACCACTTTACTAAAGTGGATAATATTATCGGCTACTAAATCATGCTGACAGGTGTAATAATCTATAACTTTCATGTCTTTGGTAGGATCACGAAAGATTCCTGCTGATATAATTTCTCTTTCTTTGGTGGTTGGAACTGTTACTGTATTAATAGTAATCGTTTTATCATTCCATGCCTTTTGGAGTTGTTCGTTGGTGGTATATTTTGTTTTCAACCAATGTTTAAAATGATCTTGCATAGGAAGACTAAAATCGGCTTCGTTTTTTACAATTCCCCATTGATGCCATTCTCCATAAACGCCATAAGCTACTTGAATGCCTATAAGTGCATTGCCTTCTTCGGTTTTTGAAAATTCGACACAGAATTCTGCTAGTTTTTCAGAAGTTGCTTTCTTCCATTTTTTGGATGCCATACTTGAACGGATGGGTGTTCTCGGGTCTGCTTCTAAAATTCTACTTAAGCCAATATTTTCATCAGCACTAGCTTCCACACCATCATAAATTACATTTTCTGCGGGGTTTTGAGCTATCCACCATTTAGGTGCATTGACATGAAAGCGGAAAAATACACTTGCCTCAGGGCAAACTTCCAGTACGCCATTAATTTGTTGTTGTGCTTTTTTTACATTAAAACTCCCATCTTCAAACCACAAATAATCTAAAAAAATATCTAATTGATAGAGTTTTACACCTTGCTGGCAAAATTGGTCAATATTGTGCTGCGGAATTTCATCCCAAGACCATCTGCCACCAGGTACATCGGGCAACGCATAAATAACGGGAGATTCTGGTTTACCGTTGATATGAATGGTGGGTTTTCCTTTGTATTGTTTTACCTCGCCAGTTAAAGCTATTGTTTTATTTTTTGTCGCTTCTTTCTTTGAGGTTTTATCAGTACATCCAAAAATAATCAAGGCAATTAAAAATATTCCTATTTTTTTCATTTTTTAGAATTCAAATAGTAATTATAGGCATAAACATAGACACCTGTGCTCCATCCCATAAAAGGCCTGCTAGCATATTCGGCATCATAAACTACACCTTTGTTGCAATCGTATTTTTCATATACTTTTCCAGGTTGTCTAGTTTCTTTAGTACCTTCTCTGTTTGTAAAAATTAATGGTTGAGGTGTGTTATAGTTTTTCGCTACTAAATCTATGTATTTATTGGCAATTCGCAAGGCATCAACTTTAAACCCGTAATTATCTAATGCTTTTATGGTTAAATATTGAATCGGAGGCCATCCAGCAGGTGTATCCCACTGGTATTGTTTTGTTTGTGTTGTTTTTTCACAAACGGCAATACCATATTCTAGTTCGAAAAGAGAAAGGTTTTTTTGCATTTTATCAGCTTGTTCTTTAGTTGCTAAGCCAACAAATAACGGACTGAACGATGTTGCAGCAGCAACTTTACTATGTCGTTTGTTTACATAATCATAATCTAAAAATAGACCTCGTTTTTCATTCCAACAATATTTAATGATTAGCTCTTTTCGTTTTTCGGCTAGAGCCAACCAATCAGTATTGTCAGTGCTATTAAACTCTTTTTTCATCCAAGCAAAATTCACTTCATAAGCATATAAATTACTATTTAAATCTACAGCTATAAAATCTGGACACCTGTCTTCAAAACGAGGTGTAAAATCCATCCCAGATTCTGCCTCGGCAGTATACGCATTGGTTATAGACACTTTTTCACTATCAGGAATATCTTTACTTAAATGAAATCGCTCAGCTGTAAGATCATACATAGTTATCAGTTCCTTGTCATTGGCATGATGATAATATCGAACCAAACCTTCAATAGAAGTTGTATTTTTTTCAATAGAATTTTCTGAGCCATCCATCCAAAAAGCATATTCTTTTTTTAAGGTGTGAAAAGCTGTTTTGAGCCATACCGTATCTTTTACTTGCATATTTTCATAAACTTCTCTTACCATCATTGATAAATAGGCAGGTTGTGATCTGTTCGTACCCCAAGGTTCACTAGCATTGGGCACAAAGCCATAGATTTCAACTTCATGTAATAAATTATCGGTGGCATTTTTTGCGTATTTTTTTACATCTTTATGATAGAATAATCCTGTATTGGTGAAATAGCTATCCCAATAAAAAATAATACTTCTGCCTTTGGCAATAGATAAAAAAGGATAAGGAAGTTTTTCGCTTGCAGGCACTAAAGAAGTGTGCCATGAGGCTTCAATAGTACTGTCAATACTTGCGTAAATTTCAGGATATTTGGCTATGTAGCTACTGGTTTGTGTAACGTTATCAATCTTTTTAGATTGTTTACAGCTTATAGTCATAAGCGACAAGGTTAGTATAAAAAACAACGTTGTTAAAAAGGATTTTAGCATTTTTTGTTTAAACAAATTTATGGGTTAAATATAACAGTATACATTGTTTCTTCTATCCTGTGCTATCTGCAAAGGCTAATCATTAACTTCGTTAAGTTATTTAGATTTCATTAGCCCTTTTTTTGAAATCATTTTATTTAAATAGTTTGAAAAATCTAGATCAGTATTTTCTTTTTGGATGACAAATTTTTGATTTGTGGCAGTTTCACTTCTTATCCATTTACTTCCTTTGTTAATATCAAAATCAAGGTATCCTTTGTCTAAGATTTTAAAATAATTTCCAGTTCCTTCAATAGCAAAATACACGGTAACTAAATCCCAACTAGGTCTTTGATCTTTTAATTTTTTCTTTTCAACTTTCCATAACCATTCTTCATACGCTGTCCGAATTATATTTCCTTTGCTTGTGTTTTGGAGGGAATTCCCTGTCATTACATTTGCACCACCATCAACAAAATATATTGGTTTTTTAAAGTGTTCAAGTAAATATTTTGTATAAACAGCTGTTCCGTTAGAAAAGAAGTTCCAATCTTTAGTGTAATAGTCTATTTCTTTATGACTTGATTTTAGTGCCCCCAATGCTACCCATCTTTTAATTTTTTGATGAACCAACTCGATACCTGAAAGGTCTGAAACACTATCAGGTTTAGATGTTATTAAATCGTACAAGCCTTTTGTATGGCCAATAGTAATATAGGTAACACTATTATCGTCTTGAGCAGTTAAGAGTTTTCGGTTTAGAAGTGTTTGTTCTTTAACGTCTCTGTTAGAAATGTATTTATTATGAAAAGTCAAGGTGTCTTTGGCTAGTAGTTGAGCATTCATTTTATCAATAGGATCTCCAAATGAGGTGTCATGATTTGCTCCAATCGGAATAGTACCGTGATTATAATATCTGTTTATAGCATCAATAATCCCGACGCCATAAGGTATGGCACCAGAACTGTAAATAACACCTAATATTTCAGTTTTGTCTTGATTGGCATATTCATGTAACAATGCAAGAGCACCTACATCATCACAATCTGAACCCATATCAGTATCTAAAATTACTTTCTCAGGTTTTACAATTGTTTGCTTGGCTTTTGTAGTAGTATTACTAACACAGCCAAAAAAAAGCATAATGATTAATATGGCTACTATTTTTTTTATCAGTTTATTCAGTGTCACTCAAGCTAGTTATCGATGTAAGTTCTAATTTTCTAAATTCTACTTCAGAACCTTCGGCTTGAACGGCTATTTGTCCGCTACTCACAGTAGCATCATATCCATAATTTACCAAGTCTCCATTCACCCATACTTTTATCTTGTTATTCAAGCATTCAACAGTCATCGTATTCCATTCGCCTAGTGGTTTTTCAGAACCATTGGTTAGATTTTCAATTCTTCGTTCTGTGCCTTCTACAATTCCCCATTTTTCTTTTGGTCCTCTTCTTTTTAGCATATCATCAGCGGTAATATCTGCAGCAATAACCCAAAAATCACCCGCATCTTCATGCATCATTTGTACCTCTATAGATTTTGGGAACATTTTATACAAGGCTCTAGGTGTTGAGGCATGTACCAATACACCACAATTGCCTGGTTCACCAGCAAAACGATATTCTATTTCTAAACGATAGTCTTTATATGTTGCATCAGTAATTAAATGTCCTCTTGGCTCGCCCAAACTTACCAACACGCCATCTCGAATGATAAATGGATTGATGGTTTCGGGAATACTGTCCATTGATGGGACATCTACATGCCATCCTGTTAAGTCTTTGCCATTAAAAAGAGAGGTTGTTGATTGTGTTGTGCAAGATGCTAATGTTACTATTGCAACTAAAATGAATGCTAATTTTTTAAGATTTTGTTTCATGGTTATTTACACTTTATACTATTCTTAACTACTAAAATTATATTTTTAATAAATATAGATTATTTATTTTATAATTAACTCTTGTCCAAATACAATGATTACAGGGCCTAATAGCCCAGAATCATGCAACGATAAATCTTCAAAAGGCGTATCCCAAGCATGTTTTCCTTTGACTACATTTGAATGTGTACGTTTGTTTTTTGCTTCTTTTTTTGCTTCTCCTGTTAAGCGGTTAGATAAAACATTTGCAACCTCTACTGTAAGATAATTGTTGCCTTCAAGAACTTGTTCTGTGATGTCATATCGATAAGGTGCATGCCATTTAATACCTAGCTTTTTTCCATTTACATATACTTCTGCTACTTCTTTTACAGAGCCAAGATCTAAAAAGAGATGTTGTCCTTTTTCAATTTTGTTTACAATAAATTGTTTTCTATAGGATGCTATACCTGAAAAATGTTGAATGTCTTTATCATCTGATGCTGTCCATGATATGAGTGAAGGAAACTCAGTCATCGCATTTTTCACCCAATCTTTTGGGAAACGAATATCCCAAGTTCCTATGATTTGGATAGATTCAGGAATTTTGGATACTTCAACGGTACTTTCTTGTCCGTCAAAATGGGTTAACGTATAGTTGCCAGACTCAAAAACAATCAAGTTGTTGTTGCGAATTTCAGGGATAATCTCCTGTTTATCGTTTTCAATAGTTGTAATAGAATGCCTATTATCTTTTTTAAAGACAACAAAAACACTTCCTTCTGCTTCTAAATGGAGTGGTAGATTAACACCATCTTCAGTACTATTAAAAATAATTTGTTTGGTGATTTCTCCAGTTTCTGGATTCCAGATTTCAGGTTGTTTACCAAAAATCCGAAATCGAGCATCAATATCAATAGCTCTTTTTTCGATATTTCTGATAAAATAGATGTCTTCAGTTGCCGTTTTACGATGGATATAATCTACAGAATCTTTACTCCTGTTGAATGACATAAAAGAAAAATCAGGTTCAATGCCTTTTTCTAGTAAGGTTTGATGGATTGTTTTTCCCCAAACAATTTTTCCTTTGCCATAGGGATGTTCTTTTACGTTGATACTATCACAATTAGCCCATAACTTGTCTGCTAAAGCGATAACTTGTTGGTCTCTGTCTTGGTGATTATGTAGACGGTATGATTTACTTGGCTTTTTACCAAGCACTATTCCGCCTGCTTTTACAAGTTCTTCTAACTTTTGGAGTACTTCTGGTTTTATCGTTTCTTCATGAGGTAGTACCAATACTTCATAGGTTTGTCCGTGAGGTAAAACAAATTTTCCATCAACAACGTTTAACCGATTTAAAATAATATCTGAATTGATTTTATCATAGTCATAGCCAAAACCTAAAGAAGACTCAATTTTCTTCCCCTTAACAAAGTTTGGAGCTTTATCACCATAATAGTAAGCAACATCACCTACAAAATTCCCTTGTTGTAATAGGTAGCTAGTACGTGCCAAATAATTGTGAAATGCACCAGACATTGGCCACCATGCACGATGAGGATACATTAATGTTCCAAAATTATAAATCCACCCTGGAGAACCACCTTCTGGTGGTGTATGTGGATAGGTATGATAGACAATGCGGTTCAGACCTTCGCAAAAAGCTCTATCTGCCAAAGGTTTTAGCTCTGCTAATCCTTCTTGCCAAACCAAAAGACTGGTAAACGATTCTGCTTCAACATAGGTCTGATTATAAATATGTGCTGCACTTGAAATACCCTTTATAATTTGTAATTTGTCTTGATGACTTTTCCCTTTAGGGCTCCAGCCCCAAAACTCTCCACGGGGGACAGTTAAAGCTCCCAAGGCTTTTAAATCTTCAAAAGGCACATTGTGTACAGGTGGT
This sequence comes from uncultured Flavobacteriaceae bacterium, assembly GCA_964428855.1. Lineage (GTDB taxonomy): Bacteria > Bacteroidota > Bacteroidia > Flavobacteriales > Flavobacteriaceae > Aureibaculum. Next base: position 3,335 of record CAYRZY010000065.1, on the reverse strand, counting down.
CCTGGACCACCGGCTTCAGCATAAAACCCCAAGCCATATTCTTTACAAATTTTTGTGGATTGGGCATAATGGTTTTCTATAATTAAATCTGACAGGGTCTTTTTAAAGTCGAATAAAAATCGATTGGTGATGTCTTTATTTACAACAATATGACCAGTAAGTGCTGGTAAGTATGGAGTGAGGTCATAACCATTTCGCTCTTGAAATTCTTCAGGGAGTAAAGGTGTCCAAGCTGCTGAATTGGCTTCATAGCTATCAACATATAGGTATTTAAGTCCGCTAGTTTTTATATCACCTAGTTCTTTTTGGAGTTTGTTAATCACATACATGATGTTTTCTTTGGCTGCTTCTGCACTGAAATGGTCAAGCATTCGTCCTCTTGAATTAGGACTTGGATTTACTAAAGGTTGCCCTGTAGGAGCACAGACATAGCGTACAATTTGCCAGTCACCTTGTGGAGCTGACCAACTTATTGAACCATCTCCTTTTACTAAATAATTGAGGTTGAGAACTTGCGAAGCATCAGAAATTATAGAGTCTTTAGAGACAGGAAAAGCCAAAACACCAACTTCTTTATAATATTCAGGCAATCCGTTAGCGTCTAATTTTCTAATTGGTTTTCCTCTTGTTGAATATTTTTCTGGTAATTTTGGAAAAGCAAGTTTGCCTTTAAACTCTTCACCACCTTTAACAAAGGTTGTAGATTCAAAAAGACCCATAACACCATGTTCTGGTTTTACCCAAGTGCCACCAGAATTCCAGCTACTTGAGGTAATTAAGCCCATTTCTAAGCCTAGTCTTTTGCCTTCTCGAATGGCATGCCCAATGGCATGTAAAGATTCATCTTCCAAAAATTGAGGTCCAGCAGGAATTACATTTGGTGGATCTACTATCACGCCAACATCCCAAATATCAAAACCACCCATGCCTTTAGCCTTAGCGTCTTCTAGTTCTTTGGTTATTTGTGAAAGGCTGTAATTACCTTTTACCCAATCCCAAAGTGCTTTAGGTTTTGCAATAACAGGAGGGTTTTTAAAGTCTATCGCTAAAGTATTGGGGAGTTTAGAAATAATTGTGTCTACCTTAGCAATAGGTTGCGTATTTGAAGTTGCAACAGGTTGCTTGGTTTTGCAACTAATAATAATTAGTAGTATAAGGCTTAATGTAATGTTGCTTTTTATTATCCTTTGAATTTTCATCTAGAGTTAATGTTTAGTGTTTCATTCTTTGTAAAAATAGATTATGGATTATTTAATGAAAACTATCACCAATAAATGCGAGAGCATCGCTAATACCACTTCGCCAATATGCCCAGTTGTGAGCCCCATCACGTATTCTAAATTCGTGTGGAATATCCATGTTTTTCATAAGCACATGCGTGGCTGCATTTCCTCTATAGAGAAAATCATCATCCCCACAATCAAAATAATAGCGGACAGATTTTATCTTATTAATATCCAATGCTTTTAATAAGTGTAAAGGGTTGTTGGCAAGCCAATGTTTTGTCAATCGTTTTTTGCCTTTTAGACCTTTACCGTACATTACAGCTTCTGTTTTATCCCACCTTTCTTGAGGATAAGAAATTACTTCATCCTCTGTGTAAATGGCAGCACTTAGTGGAGCACTTGCTGTAAATAAATCAGGATGTTTTAATGCGAGTACAAAAGATCCATAACCTCCCATCGACAAACCTGCAATGCCACGATATTTTTTTTTAGACCGAATTCTATAGGATGATTCTACATAAGGTAAAAATTCTTTTATAAACATATCTTCATATCGAACCTTGCCATCATGATCGTTGATGTACCAAGTAACTCCTGCATCTGGCATGACTACAATCACAGGCGGTAGTTTACCTGAAGCAATATCTTTATCTAAAATTCTATTAACCTCACCAAATTGTACCCAAGCAGTTTCATTATCGGTATAGCCATGTAATAAATACACCACAGGATAACTACGCTCAGAGGTTTCATAATCAGCTGGGAGATATACCGAAAAGTTTACAGAATCTTTTAAAATTTTACTTGCCATTGAAAGTCCTTCTATAACTTTGCCTTGTTGAGCGTTTGCAAAATTAGCAGTGATAAATAATACTAAGAATAAGATGATTAATTTTTTCATTTCTTGATGGTGTTAAGTTTGTTATTGCCCAATAAACTGTCGTAAATAAACTGCACTTTGGCGTAAAGCAGTCTTTCTACTTTTTAATGAACCTTCGTAAGCACGGTCTTCTACTTCAACACAGACAGCTCCTTTATAATTAATATCATTTAAAGCAGAGAAGAAACTTCCCCAATCTACACTACCTAAACCAGGTAATTTGGGGTCAGTATATTCATTTGGATTTGCCATAATACCTACCTCATTTAATTTTCGGGTATCTATGCGTAAATCTTTTGCGTGTGCATGAAAAATACGTTTTGAAAAATCTCTGATAGGATTGATATAATCCATCTGCTGCCAAACAAAATGTGAAGGATCAAAATTTAATCCGAAATTTTTACTCGGTATTGCCTTAAACATACGTTTCCAAATGGCAGGTGTAGTGGCTAGATTTTTACCGCCAGGCCATTCGTCTTGTGTGAAAAGCATAGGGCAGTTTTCAATGCCAATTTTTACTTTATGTTTTTCTGCTAATTTTACTAAGGGTTTCCAAGTTTTTAAAAATTGTGGCCAATTGTCATCAACCGATTTTTTCCAATCTCGACCTACAAACGTATTTATTTTATGTACGCTCAATATAGCAGAAGCTTTGATTAATTTTTTTAAGTGGTTGGTATGTACTTTAGCTTCAGAAGATTTTGGAGCTAGTGGATTTGGATAATAACCCAAAGCACTAATACTAATACCATATTTTTTCAGCAAAACATGTATTTGTTCTGCATCTTTTTGAGTGAATTTTTCAACATCAATATGGGTGACACCTGCATAACGACGTTCTGCTTTGCCTTTTGGCCAGCACATAACTTCTACACAATCGTAGCCTTCTTGAGCGGCTACAGCTAATACCTCTTCAAAAGACAATTCGGGTAATATTGCGGTTACGAATCCTAGTTTCATATTCTATTTTATTTTAATCCATTTTTCTTTTTTGTGGCTTTCTAATAGTGCCTCGCATATTTTTATTTCGTGGTGACCTTCTTCAAAAGTAGGGTAGTGCACTCCTTCTGCATCTTTGCCATGTAATATAACATCGTAAAATGATTTAAAGGTTTGTTTAAAAGTATCTGAAAAACCTTCGTTATGTCCGCCTGGATAACTCATATAAGGTTTTGATAAATCACTTGCTAAGGCAGGGTTTTTACCTAAAATTTCATTGGCTTTATCTC
>CAYRZY010000064.1:3024-13026 GCA_964428855.1 uncultured Flavobacteriaceae bacterium | reverse complement strand
TGTGTACTTAAGTCCCAATTATCTTTAGTTCTTGCAGAATTAATAGGTCTATTATCAGTATAACCTTCAACCATAACTTCCATGTCAGGTTTGTTCGCAATTACTGTAGCAACTTTTGATAGTAATCCTTTTGCTTTAGATGAGATTACAGAACTTCCACTCTTAAATAATAATTTATCAGAAATTGAAATATAAACTACTGTTTTTTCAACATCAATGATAATATCCTCATCTTGAATACCATCAGCTAAAGCACTTTTTAAGTGAACAGCTAATGCTAGATTTACAGAATCTTTTCTAGACATAGCACCTCTAATACCATTAATGTATTTGTCTTTTTCACTTAATTGAGCAACAATATCACCAATATTACTACTAGCTGATTGTGAAAGCGTCGTTAAGTTTTCTATTTGCCTGATAGAATTTGCTTGATTTTCTTTCAAAAATTTATTTTGAGATTCTAAAAGAGCAACTTTATTTGCAAATTTATCTTTTTCAACTTGACATTCTAAAACTTTAGCTTTTACATTTGTTAATTCGGTTTTAGCAGCATCATATTCGCCTTGTAAAAGATCAAATTTCTTTTGCGATACACAAGATGATAATAATAGAACTACTGCTAGGGATAGAAAATGAATTTTCTTCATAATTGATAGTGTTTATTTAAATTTAGGATGCGAAGTTATTAAAAAAATAATTGAGCAAAGAGATTTTTAATAGGATTTTAACATAAATAATGCTTTATCTTTGAAAACTGATGTAAAAAGGGAGAATTAATACCTATCTAATACCAACATATGAAGTTCGTTTATCTAAAAATTGCTATTTTATTGTTTTTATGGGGCAATTTACTATCCTGTAAAGAAAATAAGCCATCAGAAATGGTAAAACTAGAGGGTTTAGCCTTTGGGACTACCTTTCACATTACTTATTTTGATAAAGAGCAAAGAGATGTTTCCAAATCTGTAGATAGCTTGTTTTATTTAGTTAATAAGTCGCTGTCTACATATATTCCGAATTCAGACATTTCTAAAATTAATAAAGGAGATACTACAGTTGTTGTTGATGATTACTTTGTTGAGGTGTATCAAAAATCATTAAAAATATATAAAGAAACTGATGGGGTTTTTGACCCGACCATTGGAGTTTTAGTGAACGCTTGGGGTTTTGGCCCTGAAAAATTAGTAGAACAGCCTGATTCAGTAAAAATAAACCAGTTAATGAGTTTTGTAGGATTTGATAAGGTACAATTGATAGATCAAAAAATCCGAAAAGAAAATGATGCTATTTATTTTGATTTTAATGCGATTGCAAAAGGTTATGCATTAGATATCGTTGGACGGTTCTTAGAAAACAACCATATTGATAATTATTTGATTGAAATTGGTGGTGAGATACGTACTAGAGGTATTAATAAAGATAAGAATAAACAATGGAGTATAGGTGTTGAAAATCCTAATTTTGATGGTTCACGTTCAATAAATAAAGTGATAGCGTTAAAAAATGAGTCAGCAGCTACCTCGGGTAGTTATCGTAAATTTAATGTTGATGAATCTACAGGTGAAAAGTATTCTCATATTTTAAATGTAAAAACAGGTTATCCAGCTCAAAACAGTTTGTTAAGTACTACAGTAATTGCAAATTTAGATTGTGCTGATGTTGACGGTTATGCTACAGCTTTGATGGCTATGTCTTTAGAAGATGCTCAAGCTTTTTTAGAAAAACATAAAGAATTAAGAGTTTTTCTAATTTTTAGTGATGAAAAAGGAAATTTACAAACTTTTACGACTTCAAATTTTTAAAGTCTTTAATATAGCTTCCAATTCAAACATATAATCTCGTTTTTTAGCAGAAGGAGCAAAAGTGAAACCTTCAACAACAACTAAACGATTGTTAGCTTTATCTACTACAGTATAATTTAAAAAAGGGCCCGCCATAATATCGCCTTTTACTTCCCATTTTCCTCTAGTCTCATAAGCCATTTTTCCGTTGACTTTAGTTTCTTTTGTAAAAGGAGTATATGCAGCTTCAGTAACCATATAAGTACTGTCTAATTGACCAGGAATATACTTTTCTCCAATCCTATTTCTTGCTTCAGAAATATTATTAACAATACTGTCTTTATTTGGTAAAGGTAAGGTGTAAGCAATAATATTCATGCTCCCTTTTGGGATGTCTTGCCTAAACCATAAAAAGTCGCTAGTATCATCTACCAAAGCATAATTTTTAGGTAATTTTAACTGTATGCCTAGATTTTTAAGTGTTTTTATACTGTCAATGGTATGATGTTTTTTTGTTATTTTTTTCTGGTATACTTTTAAATCAGAATCTTTAAAAACAGAAATAATTTCTTCTTTATGTTCTTGTATTTGTCTATGTAAAGAATTAATGTCTTTTCCTAAAATATTTAATGTTATTTGTGGTCTGGCAAAAATGTCTTTTTTAACAAAGAAATCGTCTTTTTCACTAATAGTAACAAGTAAAATGTTTCTGTTTTTTTGAAATATACGACTGAAAGTTTTTGGAGGTACTTGACTGATTGAAAATTGAGTTTCTTCTTGTGGTAATCCTAAAATAGGAGAGGCGATAATATCACGGAGTGAGTCTCCTACAGCACCTTTCCATAAATTATTTTCAATAACTATAATTATATGATTTATTCTACCTGCAGATTCTTGTAGTGTAATACCATTCTTTTTATCGTCGCAAGAAAGTAGTGTTATAAAAATAAATACAGATAGTAGGATTGTTCTCATCTTTTTAGCTTTTATAAATTTTCAGCTTTGTGCCGGGCTTTAGATTTTTAACACTCCAAATATTGTTCCAATCTTTGATTTGTTGAACAGAAACTTTAGGAAATTTTCTAGAAATGATCCATAAAGAATCTCCTTTTTTAACAGTATAGGTTGTGTATTTGCCTTTAGGGCTACTTTTATAGACTGGTTTTTTACTCTTTTTTTTAGATTTCTTTGAAGAAGCAGTTTTGTATCCTTTAGGGTAAATAGTTAATCGTTGTCCGATTTTCAATTTGTTTGAACGTAAGCCATTCCATCTTTTGATTTGAGAGACACCTACACCATAGCGTTTGGCAATCTTTCCTAAATAATCTCCATTTCTAACTCTATAGCGAATTTTTTGTGGAGAGTTAAAAAGCTTTGGTGACGTTTTTTCTCTTTTGTCATTTTCAATTTTTGCGTAAGCGTAAATCTCTTTTTCATTAGATACAAATTTACCTATTAAATGTACAGGCAAGCGTAACGTATAGTTTTTCCCTTCTACAAGAGGAATGATGTTAAGTTTGTATTGAGGGTTTAAAAACTCTAACAATTCATTGTCAGTTTTTAATACTTGGTTAATTTGATCGAAAGCAATTCGTTGTTTTACTACAATGGTATCTGTTTCAAATCTGTTATTAGTAATGAATTTTTGAGGGCGAATACCATGCTCTTCTGCATATTCCATTATATAAAGAGTAGCATAGAATGCAGGTAAATATCCAGCAGTTTCTCTAGGGAGATTGTGTCTGATATTCCAATAATTTCTTTTACCTCCAGAACGTCTAATAGCTTTAGATACGTTTCCTGGTCCGGAATTGTAAGCCGCCAAGGCCAAATCCCAATCGCCAAAGGTTTTGTGTAGACTTGATAGGAATTTACAAGCAGCCTCAGTAGCTCTTATAGGGTCATGTCTGTCATCTACATAAGAATTTACATCTAAATTGAATTGTTTTCCTGTGTAATACATGAATTGCCAAAGCCCAGCAGCACCAACTCTTGATTTTGCTCTAGGTCGTAAGGCAGATTCAACAATCGCTAAATATTTAATTTCTAGCGGAATGTTATATTTGTCTAATTGCTCTTCAAACATCGGAAAATAATAAGCAGCCTTGCCTATTAGTTTACCCATGCTTTTTTTACGAGTTTTCAGGTAATGTTTTATCAATCGTTCTAAAGAAGGATTGTATTCAATATTAAAAGGAGAGGTTGCATTTAAATGTGCTAATCTCTCTTTAAGTAATTTTGTACTTAACTCACCATATATAGTATCGTTAATTTCTTCATCAGGATCTACAAATTTAAAATCACTATTTAAAGCAGACTGCTTTAATGTTTGCAACCAAAGGCTATCAATGTTACTTGCCTCTGAATGATCAACAAGATGAACACTTCCATCTTTTTTGTCATTTGCAGAGATGTTTAAGTTTTTTTTACCTTTCGGATCCTTGCTATCAATAAGTTGATCTTCATTTTCTTGAGGGAAAACAAGAAGAGATACAAATAGCGATACACATACTAAAAATGACTTTATCATTCTAAAAATTTAGATTAATGACAGATTAAAATTAAGGTTAGAAGATGGCAAAAATATAAAAAATATTTTTAAGCAAAATAGGATGCCTGCTTTAGCTTTAAAACCTAAGTAAATTGTCAAACATTTTGATAACGCCAAAGACTGGAATAAATTATTCAGATTTTGTTAAAATTTTTAAAATTGTACCAGGTTTAACATATGAGGTTCCCCATAAGTTGTTCCAGTTGCGTAGTTGAGTGATGGAAACGTTAGGATACTTTTTAGAAATTAGAAAAAGAGATTCTCCATTTTTGACGGTATAACTTTTATAAGTTATATGTTTTGTGGGTTTAATGATTGTCGTCGTTTTGTTTTTTGAGTGATTGACTTTTTCTGTAGTTTGACTAGCAATATCAGTAATAACCAAACGTTGTCCTTCAATTAAATAATCAGTTTGTAACCCATTCCATTTTTTTAATTGATAGATTGAAATTCTGAATTTTCTAGCAATTCTAGGTAAATTATCTCGCTCTAAAACGACATAACTGTTTTTAATGGTTGCAGTTATATAAGTAGGTTTTTCAGTAGTTTCAATTTCAGGTTCTATTGTTGAGTAGCTTGAAATAAACGTTGCAATTAAGTTTTGTGGTAGCGTCAATACATGGTAGCTGTCTTCATTATAAGGGATAATGCCTAATTTGTATTGCGGATTTAATGAGATTAATAGCTCTTTATTGATGTGTAGTTTTTTTTCAATTTGTGCAAATGTTAGCTTTTGTTTGATATGCAACGTGTCGGTGTCAAAATAACCAATTTCTATATTTTTAGGATAAATTTGATGTGCTTCTCCAAATTCGAAGAGATATAATGTGGTGTAAAAAGCAGGTACATAACCTCTAGTTTCTGAGGGTAAATAGGGTCTAATATTCCAATAATTTCGTTTGCCACCAGAACGTCTAATGGCTTTAGAAACATTTCCTGGGCCAGCATTGTAAGCTGCCAAGGCAAGATCCCAGTCATCAAACCTGTCATGTAAATGTTTTAAATATTGACAGGCAGCTTCGGTTGCTTTTATAGGGTCCGTTCGTTCATCTATATATGAATTGACTTTCAGACCGTATTCTTTACCTGTATGATACATAAATTGCCAAAGTCCTTTTGCCCCAGCTCTAGACCTTGCTGTTGGTTTCAATGCAGATTCTACAACGGCTAAATATTTAATTTCAATAGGGATATCGTATTTGTCAAGAGCTTCTTCAAAAATAGGAAAGTAGTAATTGGCTCTGTCCATTAAATTAGAAAAATCATCTTTTTTAGTTTTTAAATACAGGCGAATAAATCGTTCAACCGTAGCGTTATACGGAACATTGAAAGGCGTTTTAGCATTTAATTCTTCCAGTCTATTTTTTAATACTAATGAAGTGAATTCTTCATCGTTAGCAATTGAGCTATTTCTGTTGGAATATGAATTGTATTCGGTTTTATCTACAGAAGCAATAGTCGTTTCTATAGGATTATCAAAGTCATTTAGATATATTTCTTGTCCGAAAAAGAACTGATTAAATAATAAGAAAGTAAAAAATAATAACTTTTTCATTAGAATTTATTGTTTAGGTTGGTTTTTAATTGAAGGTTTGTCCAGTTTAACACTGTTTCTAGCATTTCTTCTTTACATGTGTCATTATGTAATTCATGAAATCCGTTTTCAAATAGTTTTATGGTTGTGTTGTTTGTAGTGTTTTTTACAAATTCTTCTGAGGCTTTATAGCTAGTTAGTCTATCTCCTGTGCCATGAATAATGAGTAGGGCTGTGTTTAGTTTTGAAGCATTTTCAATAGCCCAAATCCCTTTTTTTATAAAGGTCAAAGAGTAATTTGCACTTATTTTGTCATGAACTAAAGGGTCGTTAATATATTTTTGAATCTCATTTTTGTCTCTAGAAATGGCTGAAATTTCTAATTCACTGTCCATAGTAATAGATGGTGCGATTTTTTGTAGAATGCTGCCTATAATTAGTTTCCATGAAGGAGGTTGAAAAGCAAGTTTAAAAAACGGACTCGTAGCTATAGCTCCAGTAAAATTGTGTTTTCGGGTTAAAATATAATTGACAATCACATTGCCGCCCATGCTATGACCGTATAAAAAAGTGGGTAGGTCTCCAAAAATTGTATTGACTTTGTCAGTAATTAGCTTGACACAATCTAACACGGCTTCATAATTAGGGTTGTGACCTCTTTTACCTTCAGTTCTTCCGTGACCAAATTGATCGTAAGTAATTACGGAAATATTATTCTCTAAGAATTTAGGAACCACAGAATCAGCATATCTTGTCGAATGCTCACCCATACCATGAACTAAAATTACAACTGCAACTGTAGAGGTAGCTTGCCAGTATTGGCCGTAAAATTTTGTATTGTGGTGGTTAAAATAAAACGCTGTATGGGTCATGTGTGTTAGCATTACATTCCAAAAATATCAAATGAAGCTTGGTGAATAACAAAAATGTTAATAGAAGCTAAAAACTTTTGTTTTAATGTGCTGAAAAACAGCTAGTTATATTAAAATTTATTATTTCCTTACTAAACATCACCTTTTATTTTAAGTTTGATAATTTTAATAGTTGTTGATTCGGAATTTCATAATATTAAGGATGTATTTGTCAATTAATATAAATTTTGCAATAGTATTTTAATTAAATGTTGTACTATTGCTTTGTGAAAGTATTACAACTACATACTATCCCCACAATTTCTAGACGCTTTACAGTTCGTCGTCGCCCGTAAGGGTATCATATATTTATTGAACCTAGGTGTGTCCGGTTCTTCTTTTCAACATAGACTTTTTAATTTTTTTTAAACCAATTCAATTACAATAATGGATATTGTTATTGCAAAAATAAAGCATAGTAAATATGCAACAATCATCTGCGATACTATTGCAGAATCAGCAATGGTACGAGGTACAGGAATTGCCAAACGTACACCTGAATATATTATTACCAAGCTAGAAAATGAAAATGCAGTAATTGCATTAGACGGTGATAAATTTGCAGGCTTCTGTTATATTGAGGCTTGGGGACATGGTAAATTTGTAGCTCATTCGGGCTTAATTGTGCATCCTGATTACAGAAAACAAGGATTGGCAAAAAAAATAAAAAAAGTAATATTTAATTATTCTCTAGTGAAATTTCCAAAGGCAAAAGTGTTTGGTATCACTACTGGCTTGGCAGTAATGAAAATCAATTATGAATTGGGTTATAAACCTGTTACTTTTTCAGAATTAACTACTGATGATGCTTTTTGGAAAGGATGCCAGACGTGTAAAAATTACGATATTTTAACACGTACAGATAGAAGTTTATGTTTGTGCACAGGTATGCTTTATGATCCGAAACAAAAAACTGAAGAACAGAAACAAGCTGAAGAAAAACATCCTTATAATAAAAAGGTATTGGCAAGATTAAAAAAAATAAAACAATCACTATTTCTTAAAAATAAAAAATCATGAGTAAGTTAGTATTGGCATATAGCGGAGGTTTAGACACTTCTTATTGTGCCTTAAAATTATCAAAAGATGAAGGTTTTGAAGTGCATGCTGTAAGTGTAAATACGGGTGGGTTTTCAAAACAAGAGATTACAACTATTGGAGAAAAAGCAGTGAAATTAGGTGCAACTACCTATACCTCTATAGATGCTGTACAATCTTTTTATAAAAAAGTAGTAAAATATTTAGTGTTTGGTAATGTGCTAAAGAACAATACCTATCCGCTCTCGGTAAGTGCAGAGCGAATTATTCAAGCCATTGAAATTGTAAATCATGCCAAGAAAATTGGAGCGAAATACATCGCCCACGGTAGCACAGGTGCAGGAAATGATCAGGTGCGTTTTGATATGATTTTTCAGATCATTGCTCCAGAAATTGAAATTATCACACCTATTAGAGACAATCAACTTTCGCGACAAGTAGAAATAGATTATTTACAAGAAAACGGTATTGATTATGCTTGGAAAAAAGCCAAATATTCTATCAATAAAGGGTTATGGGGTACGAGTGTTGGTGGAGAAGAAACATTAACATCAGATAAAGCATTGCCAGAAGAAGCATACCCGAGTCCGTTAGAAAAAACAGCTTCAGAAAAGGTGAAATTGAGTTTTGAAAACGGAGAATTGATTGCTATTGATTCTGTAAAAGATTCACCCATAAATAATATAAATAAGCTGAATAAAATAGCCTCAAAATTTGCCATTGGTAGAGATATTCATGTGGGCGATACTATAATTGGGATTAAAGGAAGAGTTGGTTTTGAAGCAGCAGCCCCCTTAATTATTATCAAAGCTCATCATTTATTAGAGAAACACGTACTTACCAAATGGCAACAGCATCATAAGGAATATTTGTCTAATTGGTACGGTACTATGTTACATGAAGGTCAATATTTAGATGAAGTAATGCGTAATATTGAAGCTTTTTTAGACGATTCTCAAAAAAATGTTAATGGTGATGTGGTGGTGAGCTTGCATCCATATCGATTTACTCTTGACGGAGTAACTTCAGAAAATGATTTGATGCGTTCATCATTTGCTCAATATGGAGAGGTAAATAAAGGCTGGACAGCCAATGATGCAAAAGGATTTATTAAAATACTTTCCAATCAAAATAAAATTTATAATCAAGTAAATCAGTAATTATGCTACAAGTTGGAATTATTGGAGGAGCAGGATATACTGCGGGTGAACTCATCAGATTATTGATACACCATAAAAAAGTAAACTTAAACTTTGTATTTAGTACTTCAAATGCAGGTAATGCCATTAGTAATGTTCATCAAGATTTAATTGGTGAAATTGACATGGAATTTACCGACACGATTAATCCTAAAATTGATGTTTTGTTTTTGTGTTTAGGTCATGGAAATTCAACAGCTTTTTTAGAAAAACAAATATTTTCTGAAACGACTAAAATTATCGATTTAAGTAACGATTTTAGATTAGAAAAGGATAAGGTATTTCAAGGAAAAAACTTTGTTTATGGGTTGCCAGAACTCAATAAAGAAGCTGTTCAATCAGCGAATTTCATTGCAAATCCTGGTTGTTTTGCAACAGCCATTCAATTGGCATTATTGCCATTGGCAAAACATGGTAAGTTACAAAATGATGTACATATTAATGCGGTTACGGGTGCTACAGGAGCAGGGGTTTCATTGTCTAAAACCACTCATTTTACCTGGCGTGATAATAATTTTTCGTATTATAAACCCTTTACCCATCAACATTTAGGTGAAATAAATCAAAGTTTAAATCAATTACAAGGTTCTTTCTCTAGCGAATTGAATTTTATACCCAGTAGAGGTAATTTTAGTAGAGGTATTTTTGCCACTGCTTATACTAATTTTGAAGGTAGTTTAGAGGAAGCAAAAGAAATGTATCAAAATTTTTATAAAGATGCTGCTTTTACTTTTTTAAGTGCAAATGCTATACATTTAAAACAAGTGGTAAACACCAATAAATGTGTGTTGCATTTGCACAAGCACAATGATAAATTATTGATAAGCAGTGCTATTGATAATTTGTTAAAAGGAGCGTCTGGACAAGCAATTCAAAATATGAATTTGATGTTTGAATTTGATGAAAAAGAAGGCTTAGGGTTGAAAGCAACAAGTTTTTAATCCCCTCTACCTTCGGCATCTCCCCAAAGGAGAGAGTTAGAGAAGTA
>CAYRZY010000064.1:0-2924 GCA_964428855.1 uncultured Flavobacteriaceae bacterium | reverse complement strand
GTTTTTAATCCCCTCTACCTTCGGCATCTCCCCAAAGGAGAGAGTTAGAGAAGTAAATTAAAAGATTAACTAGAAGTTTCGAAATTTTCCCCTTTTGGGAAATGTCCGAAGGACAAAAGGGACAGCAAAAAAATATAAAAAAACATGAAAATAGCAATCATAGGAGCAGGAAATTTAGGCTTATCCATAGCAAAAGGACTCATTGTAAATAATGCATACACTACATTGTGTTTAACAAAAAGAAATACAGAGAGTATCGCAGAATGGTCTGATTATGACAATGTAAGTATTACAGCAGATAATAGAGAAGCAGTTGCACAATCTGACATTCTTATTTTTGCAGTGCAACCTCGACATTTTGAAGAGATACTCAAAGATATTTCCGATTTACTTACAGATAAGCATGTGCTTATTTCTACCATTACTGGTTTTAAAATCTCAAGTATAGAGTCGGTTGTGGGTAAAGACCAGTTTATCATTCGTTCTATGCCAAATACAGCCATTTCGGTAAGTAAATCGATTACCTGTGTGTGTAGTAATGAAAAAGGAAAAAAACGGATTGATATTGCGACCTCTATTTTTAATAGATTGGGTACTTCGGTTGAGATTCCTGAAGAGCAAATGCAAGCAGCAACGGTTATTTGTGCAAGTGGTATTGCGTTTTGGATGCGTTTGATAAGAGCCACAACACAAGGAGCAATTCAATTGGGTTTTGAAGCTGAAATTGCTCAAGAAATGGCAATGCAAACCTGTTTGGGTGCAGCCACTTTATTGGTAGAGTCAGGCAATCATCCAGAAGAAGAGATCGATAGAGTAACTACACCTAGAGGCTGTACTATTGAAGGTTTAAATGAAATGGAACATCAGGGCTTAAGCTCCTCATTAATTAAAGGACTAGTGACTTCCTTTAATAAAATAAATCAAATATAAGTCCTTTTCCCTTCCCTTTGGGAAGGGTCAGGGATGGGAAAATAAAACAATATGAAACCATTTAACGTATATCCATTATACAACGTAACACCAGTAAAGGCAAATGATGTTTATGTAACCGATGAAAAAGGAATTGAATATTTAGATCTTTACGGAGGTCATGGTGTAATTTCTGTAGGTCACGGACATCCACATTATGTAGCGAAACTAAAAGAACAATTAGATGCCATCGGTTTTTATTCTAATGCCATTCAAAATCCGTTACAGGTTGAATTGTCAGAGAAACTAGGTAAACTTTCTGGCTGTACTGACTACAGTTTGTTTTTGTGTAATTCAGGTGCCGAAGCCAATGAGAATGCCTTAAAATTAGCTTCGTTTTACAATCAAAAAAAGAGAATTATTGCATTTGATAATTCTTTTCATGGGCGGACGTCTGTTGCGGTTTCTGTAACCGATAACCCGAAAATCATCGCTCCTATAAATAGTACCAACCCCAAAACATTATTACCTTTAAATCAAATTGATTTGGTGGAAAAAGAATTCAAAAAAGACGATGTTTGTGCCGTAATTATAGAAGGTATTCAAGGTGTGGGAGGTTTAGATGAAGGCACTACTGCATTTTTCCAAAATTTAGAGCAGTTGTGTAACAAACACAATGTCGTTTTAATTCTTGATGAAATTCAATCAGGTTATGGTAGAAGCGGAAAGTTTTTCGCATACCAATACCACAATATAAAACCTGATATTATTTCTGTGGCAAAGGGGATGGGTAATGGTTTTCCGATGGGTGGAATTTTAATTTCACCAAAATTTGAAGCGAGCTACGGAATGTTAGGAACAACATTTGGTGGTAATCATTTAGCCTGTGCAGCAGGCATTGCCGTATTAGAAACTCTTGAAAAAGAGAGTTTGATGGGAAATGTAAATGATATTTCAGATTATTTTATTGAAGAAGCAAAAAAGATTCCGCAAGTAAAAAAAATCAAAGGTAGGGGATTGATGCTAGGTATTGAATTTGATTTTGAAATTGCTGAAATTAGAAAAAAACTAATTTACGATAAACATATTTTTACAGGAGGAGCAATGAATAAAAAACTGTTACGAATTTTACCTCCATTAACTGTAAAAAAAGAACATATTGATATATTCTTTAAAGGATTGAAAGAGGTGTTAAAATAAATTGTCATTCTTGCGTAGGTAGTCTTGAATATTCGAGATAGAAAACGGAATAAGATATTATAAAAAGACTCCTGCTTTCGCAGGAAAGACAAAAGAAAAAATGAAAAAATACACAAACATATCAGACATAATATTGTTGCCAGACCTTATAGATGAGGCAATTGCCTTAAAAAAGAATCCTTTTGCTTTTGAGCAATTAGCGAAGCATAAAACATTGGTAATGTTATTTTTTAATCCGAGTTTAAGAACCAGACTCAGTACTCAAAAAGCAGCAGTAAATTTAGGCATGCAAGTAATGGTGATGAATATTTCTAATGACGGATGGGCACTCGAGTTTGAAGATGGTAGCGTTATGAAAAATGGAGCAGCCGAACATGTAAAAGAAGCCGCACAAGTAATTTCTCAATATTGTGATGTGCTGGCAATCAGAACATTTGCAGGTTTTAAAAGTAGAGAAGAAGATTATCAAGAAAAAGTAATCAACGCTTTTGTGAAATATGCAACGGTACCTATTGTGAGTTTAGAAAGTGCAACTGGGCATCCGCTTCAAGCTTTGACAGATGCTATTACGATAAAAGAATATCAAAATATAAGTAAACCAAAAGTGGTATTAAGTTGGGCACCACATCCTAAGGCATTGCCACAGGCGGTAGCCAATTCTTTTGTAGAAGTTATGAATTTGTCAAATGTTGAATTAGTAATAACACATCCCAAAGGATATGAGTTAAATCCTGAAATAACAAAGGGAGTATCAATAGAATACAATCAAGATAAAGCTTTTGAAAATGCAGACTTTATCTATACCAAGAACTGGT
>CAYRZY010000063.1:0-13377 GCA_964428855.1 uncultured Flavobacteriaceae bacterium | reverse complement strand
AGTGCAACAGAAAGCAAGTACAGTTAGGCTGTAGTGAAACCAGGTAAACTCTATGAGGTGCAACGCTACGTATATTGAAATCCCGCAAGGGTAAAGACTACTCGTCTAATTTCAAGGGGTAAGCAGCTAAAGTTATATAGTAATGTATAACATAGATAAATGATAAGGGTTCGCTTTGGCGAAAACAGAATCCGGCTTATGGTCTACTTTTTTTTCTTAATTTTTTCCCAAAATTATAATGCTTAAAAATCAATGTAATAGCCTACTACAGGCTGTTATAATTGTTTTTTCGATTATGCTTAAGAATTTCTTGAGATTTCAAAGCTATTTTAAGCGTAAAGAAATTATTAACATTTTAAAAAATTATTATGACAAAAAAAATTGGAATTTTAGCTCTAGTAGCTTTTGGTTTACTTTTCATTTCATGTAACGATGATGATGATGAGAGTAATGATGGTGATGGATCTACAAAAGGAAAATTGACACTAAACATTACTGGCTTAGAAGAATTAGGTTCAGACTTTGTTTATGAAGGTTGGGTTATTGTTGATGGGGCACCAGTAAGTACGGGTACTTTTACAAGTGCAGCAGCAGAACAGACATTTGATGTTGATGTAGCTAAATTGGAAGCAGCAACAAAGTTTGTTTTAAGTATTGAACCCGCAGGAGAAACTGGTGATGCCGCAGCAACTCCTTCTAGTACAAAATTAGTAGTAGGCGAATTTTCAGGTGAAAGTGCTACAGTATCTATTGGTACAGTTGGTGATTTTACAACGAATGCTCCTTCTGGCAAATTCTTTTTGCGTTCTCCAACAGACGAAGCTTCTGGATCTGAGAATAACGGAAATGATGAAAATGGAATTTGGTTCGGAATGCCAGGTGATCCTCCAACAGCAGGATTGGTTTTACCAACTTTAGAAGCAGGTTGGAAATATGAAGGCTGGGTTGTTACTGATGAAGGGCCATTATCTACAGGTACTTTTACAGCATTTGATGTTGCTGACGATAATGCTGGTGCTGAGACCTCTTTTAGTGGTACTGAAAATACTGGGCCTCCAATTCCAGGTGAAGATTTCTTTAGTAATACTCCAGAGGGTTTTACCTTCCCTATAGATATAAAAGGAAAGACTGTTGTGATATCTATAGAGCCATCTCCAGATAATTCTCCAGCTCCATTTTTATTGAAGCCGTTAAAAGGAACTGCAGGAAATGAAACTGCTCCAACTACAAATGATTTAGCTTTTGATAGTGCTTCTTTTCCATCAGGAACAGTAACTAGATGAAAGACTAAACTATATTGAATTAGTTAGGGTGTAACAATTGTTGCACCTTTTTTTTGATTAATATTGTAAGCTTGTAGAAATAAAAACCACTAAGATTAAAATTACCAGTCATGAAATTTAATAAAAGTATGTTGAGTAATATTTTATTTTTCGGATTTTTAATATTTCTATTTACACCTTATGGATTAAGTACTAGAGCGAAGTTGACTCAAGGAGTTACGTATGTCAAGACATTGCTTATGCCACCTAAGGCAGAAGCTGTTAATGAAAGGATTGAATTTAATACCGATTTTTCACTAAAAGGAATTACAAATGCAACGGACGTAAACTTAAGTGAGTTAAAAGGAGAAGTCGTTTTTATAAATTATTGGGCAACTTGGTGTCCGCCATGTAGAGCAGAAATGCCTTCATTACAATCATTATATGATGATTATAAAGGTAAGGTGTCTTTTGTGTTTATTACTTCTGATGAAAAATCAAAAGTAGATGCGTTTTATACAAAGCATAATTATGAATTACCAACCTATAATATATTGTCAAATCCTCCAAAAGAAATAGATACTAAAACACTACCTGCAACTTTTGTGATTGATAAAAAAGGAAAAGTGGCACTATCAGAATTTGGACCTGCCAATTGGAATAGTAATACGGTAAGAGAATTGCTCGATAATTTGATTAGCGAGTAACTTCTTCAATAACGTCTATTAATAATTCACATCCTTTTTTTATTTCATCTTCAGAAATAGTCAGAGGAGGTGTGATTCGTATGCCTTTTCCTTCAAAGAGTAACCAAAACAGTAGTAATCCTTTTTCAAGAGATTTTAATATAATTTGACTTGCTATTTCTGGTGTTTCAACTAAGATGGCAAGCATTAATCCTTTGCCTCTAATTTCTGTGATTGCTTTGTGTTGTAGTAGCTTTCTAAATAATTGTTCTTTTTCTAAAGTCTGAGCCATTAAATTACCAGAAGTAATTTCTTTAACTGTGGCTAAAGCAGACGCTGCAATTACAGGATGTCCTCCAAAAGTCGTGATATGTCCTAGTTTCGGATTTTCTTTTAAGGTATCCATAATCTTTGAAGATGAAATAAAAGCACCAATAGGCATTCCGCCACCCAAACCTTTTCCTGAAATGATAATATCAGGAGTTAGATTGTAATTTTCAAAACCAAAAAACTTCCCAGCTCTTCCAATTCCACTTTGAATTTCATCTAATATCAATAAAGCACCAACTTCTTCACAACGCTTTTTTACTTTTAATAAGTAATCATTTTCTGGTTCAATAAAACCAGCACCACCTTGTATGGTTTCTAAAATAACAGCAGCAGTTTTATTTGTTATTTTTTGCAGTTCGGCTTCATTATTAAATGTGATAAACTTTACACCAGGTATCAATGGTCTAAAAGCCCTGTTTTGATTTTCAGCTCCACAAACACTCATTGCACCTTGCGTATTACCATGATATGCATTTTTTGCTGCGATAATTTCAGATCTTTCTGTAACACGTTTGGCTAATTTTAAAGCACCTTCTGTGGCTTCTGTTCCAGAATTGGTCAAGTATACTGACCAGTTTTGTTGTTGAGGTAATTGAGCTGCCAAAAGTTTGCATAAATCAACCGAAGTCTGTTGGATAAACTCACCGTAGACCATTACATGTGTATACTTTTCAATTTGATCAATGATGGCTTTTTTTATTGCAGGATGATTATGACCAAGACTGTTTGCTGAAACACCAGCAATAAAATCTAAATATGATTTTTTGTTTTTGTCATAGATATAGCATCCATTTGCATGAGAAATTTCTATAGCTAACGGATGAGGTGATGTTTGTGCTTGATATTTGAAAAAATCTGATTTGATGGTTCTTATTCTTTTGATTTCTCTTTAGAGTTTGGTTTTATAATTTCCCGAAGCTTCCTTTTAGGGATGTCTGACTTTTCTTTTTCGATTGTCTTTTTCTTTATAGAATTGCTTTCTTCTGTTTGCTTATCTTCATGAGTAATTGAATTATCCTTTGTTTTTGTAGGAGGTTTTTCATCATCAATAAAAATATCTTCTAAACGAAGTGGTTTTTCATCTTCACGCCAAATAAATCCTTTGAATTTTCTAACATTTTCAGGAAATTCTGAAGGTGGATACAGATCTCCTTGTGGTTCAGTAAAATAAGTAACGTCTTGAATTTTTTTATTTTTTATTTTAAAATTGATATAACTACAGGTGCTTTTATCTATCCCAATAAGGCTATCTAGCTCATTTCTAATATACATAATACTCTCAGAATTGCCAATAACGTTTATATCTTCTAGCTCATTATCAATAAATTTACCTAAAATATTTCGTCCTTTAATTTGATTAAATCCCGCAGAATCTTTCTGAATAACAAAAGCATTTCTCAATATTTTTAAACTGTCTAATTTTTCAGTTTTGGTATTAGAAATTAGGTAGATAGTATCACCAGTTACTTGACTCTCTTGAGACCATAGAACAGGATTTTTAAATAGTTGTGTGATGCCAGTTTTTTGGCTAGAATGGATAGAATCGCACTTTCCTTGTAGGTCACTTTTAAAAATCTTAACACCTTTAAAAGCCCTAATAATTCTATTATCAGGTTTGCCAGTTATCATTAAGGTATCACCATGTACATACATAGAGTCCTTTTCAATAAGTGTAATGGCAACAGCTTTTTTAATGACAAAAGCGGAATCTAATTTTTGAAAAAATTCACCATAATCACCTCTAACAAACATACTGTTAAGAGTGTCAATCATTTGAATATTTTTTGTGGCAGATGCAAAACTTTCATTTCTATTGTAAAATAAACTATCAGCTGTTATGGTTCTATTGTTATATTCAATTAAGGAGTTTTTTGTAAAGTGTGAAATGCCTTTTTGAGTGTCATAAAACCCCTTTTCTGTATAGATGTAATTATCTTCACCTGTAATGGTTGACGAACCATGTAAAAAGGCATGTCCATTATTAGTATAATAATCAAGATGATCTGATTTTAAGATATAATCAGGATTGGTTAACACAACCTCAGAAAGTGCTTGAAATTTAAAGGTTTGTAAAAAATAATTACCAACTTCACTTACCAAAACATTGGTGGTATCCTTGATAGTTGCTCCATGTTTGTAGTAGAGTAGTTGTTTTGTTCTATCAAAATCTAAGGTATCAGTACTTAAAGTCATTACTGGGTCTTTCAAAACTACGTTGCCCCAAGACCTTGCTTTTTTTGTATTGCCATTGTATTGTACATAACGGCTAGTTTGTGTAATGGTATCACCTTGATTGAGCACCACATTACCATAAGCTTTTATGATATTATTCTTTTTATAATGGATGGCTTTTTTGCTTCGTAAAGTGAAGCCTTCATGTTCAATAAAAACATCACCTAATAGCACTGTTGCTCCAGGATATCTCTTTTCATCAATAGTTGAATTGTCAGCATGTAAAATTTTGATACGTTTTTGCTGAGCCTGTATAGTAAAACAAGAAATTAGAAAAATGATGTATAGTAATTTTTTCAAGCCAAATGAATTTGCTACAAAACTAATCAAAAAGAGTTTAGTAAAAATTTAAATTCTTGTTAAAGAAAAGCGATACTTAGTTTTATGTCATCGTAGCTTGTTTTTCCGTTTAAGCCGTCATAGATTGCCTTTAGACTAATGGGTTTTCCTTTAGTTTGTAGGGCGTAAATTTCTTTCACTTTTTGAAGGGTGGCTTTTTTAGGTTTGTAAAAACTAAAGTCTTCTTTAGGGTAATCTTTACAAATTTTAATAAGATGACTTGAAATTGTGCCTACTGTAACTCCGCGTTCTTCAGCAATCTGTTCAATAGATTTTTTTTGTTTTAAATGGGATAATGTAATTTCATGAGTAGAATTTTTATCCAGTTTTTTCTCTTTAATTTTATTTTGAGTTTTTTTAATTTCCCTTGTATTTGTTGTGCCTCCACATTTTTTAATAAAAATAGGAGCGACGGCTTCCAATTCTTCTAAGGTGAAGCTTTCATCTATTTCGTTTGAGAGTTCTTGAAAGCGTAAATCAGCTTTATGAGCTAAGCCATCTACCATCAAAGCCATTTCATTGATTCCTTTTAACTGTAGGCTTTCTAGTTTTTTTAATCGAGATAAAGCCACATAACCTTGACCTCTTTCAAATGTTTTTGAAAGGTCAATTTCTGCTTCGTCTAGAGTCATTCCTTGGCATTTGTGTATGGTAATTGCCCAAGCCAACCGTAAAGGGAATTGATTAAAGCTTGCTAAAACTCTACTATTGTCGTCTTGAATTGTCCAATTTTCTTGCTCTACCAAAATAATTCTACCATTTAAAATTTTAACCCTAGGGTGTCCTTCATTATTAAAGCTATCGACTTTTCCTAGTGTACCATTTACATAGCCTTTATCTACATTATTTTTTACAAACATAACCTTGGCTCCAATTTTTAATTCCAAATTTTCGCTAGCCAGTACAGAATTTTTAAGTGTTGCAATCAGTTTTATATTCCCTTTGGTGGAGGCTTTAAATGTTTTTGTTCTACCTTCTAAGGTTGATAGATGTTGAGTATTGATATTGTCAACGTCATAATTATGAGTAAATAACTTGGTGGGTTCTTCTTTGCCCTTGAGTTTGTTTTCAGTAGCATTCTTTAGTAGCTCCCAACTCTTTTGCGAAGTTTTTCCTGTACGTATTTCATTTAAAATATCATTTAGACTATTATCGGTTTGTCGGTATTGTTCGGTTAAATAACACACTTTTAAATTAGAGTCTACCCAAGCTTCAGACATGAATGAAAATTTATCTTTACTTTTTTCACCATATTTACCAATAGGAGGTAATTGAAAGAAATCACCACTCAAAACAATTTGAATACCTCCAAAAGGTTTTTGATTATTTTTAAAATACTGTAAAACGGTATTGACTAAGTTAAGCTGATTTTTATGGAGCATTGATATTTCATCAATGATTAAAATTTTAGCTTTTTCGAGATGTTTTTTGAGGTATTTTTTGGTTTTCATAGTAACCAAATTTCTTGGAGTCAGATGTTCTTTTACACCAATACCAGCCCAAGAATGTATAGTCATGCCATTCATATGCGTAGCAGCAATACCTGTAGAAGCAGTAATGGCTACGGGTACTTTTCTAGCTTTTAAATAACGGATGTATTGATTGAGTACATACGTTTTACCTGTTCCCGCAGATCCTGTTAGGAATACATTTTTACCCGATTTTAATATCGCCAAGGCTTTTTCTTGTTGCATGGCGTGAAGGTAATAAAATATACTTTAAACCTGAGTTCGACCTAAGATTTGATATGCAGGGTGTAAAAAAAAGGTGATCCCGAAGTGTCGGGAGAAATGTAAAATTGGAAGTAATATCGAGATATTTTAAGAATTTTAGATGAAAAGATTGCCTTTTCTTTATATTTCCTTCGGATTTGATGAATTTTTTCCAATTTTCGTCAAATTCCCTCAAACTAACCTGTTAGTCTTTCTAAAATTCGTCTTCAAATTGAATAAAAATTCATCTAAACTGCAAACAAATCTTAGGTCGAACTCAGGTTTTAAAGGTGTAAAATATGATTACATAGATTCTTACTGTTTAAGAATCTTAATAGTTGCAAATTGATTATTGATGTCAGTGAATGCTCTTAAGAAATAGATACCACTTGCTAAATTTTTAATATTGATTGGCTCATTGTTATATGAAATCTCCTCTTTTATTAACCTTCCTTTACTGTCAAATATTTTATAAGAAGCAATGTGATGGGGAGTTTTAATTATAAATGTTGAATTTACAGGATTAGGAGTTACAATAACTTCATGAGTCGGAATACTATTTTCATCTACGCCAAGTAAATTATCACCAAAATACACATCTAAATAGTCAAGTCTTTTGGCTAACCAATCATAGGTGTAGTCAAGGTTTGAAAGGTCTATTGATGCAGCACCCCATTTTAATGTCTCTCTTTCGTAATTACCATTTTCTAAAAGAAAATTATATGATTCTGAAATGTTATTGACTAAACGATTTGTCTCAAGAGCATTATTCTCGCGAAGTTCAAACCAACGATTTGCAGCTGCTTTATTGAAGAAGAACGTGTCGAATAATCTGCGATAAAGGCCATTAGAAAGGATGTCATCAGTTCTGTCACGTCTTTCTCCGTTCCAAATAATTCCGTGAGTTCCATCTAAATCCCACGGTACATAAAAATAAGGTTCGTTTTCATTGTATTTAGCGATATAGACATTTTTACCAGTATTATCAGTAGCTCTAAGTAAATTTAGAAATATAAAATAATCTATAGCATTATGCATTTGAAACTTATCGTGTATCGTGTTTTGAAAATCGTCATTTGTTGAGTTTATTACATAGTCAACAAAACTATGTAGATTGTTCCAATCGGTGATATCATTCTCTTTAGGGTATTTTATTTCAAAGCCACTCCAAGTTCTTGAATTATTATTATAATTTTCTAAATCAGAGAAAGTAACGGCATCTCCCCAGCTAACACCTTTATACAACTCTCCTTTTATGGATGTACTGTATTTTTTTAATTGCAATTGTTTTTTATCTACTTGCTCTCCAAGAGCATAAATACCCATATATTCATTGTTAACTGCTAATTCAACATATTCAGTTCTAATACCTGACATTGCTTTGTCTTCTTGGTCAATATAATAAGGTGTGTGAATTTCTCTCCAAAGTTTGTGATTCATCATATTACGAATACGTAAGGGTTCATTATACATTGAAATTAATATCCAGTCATCATCTTTTCTCATATTTAAAAATGATTCTTTACTTGAATTATTACCTGTTTCATCCTCCCATAATTCTAAATCATATGATTTTTTCGGATAAGATTGAGAAAACCCCCCTCGTAATTCTATTCCGCAATGTGACTCAATTGCCTCAGCATCAGATGTGTCTGTAATGGTAAAACTTGCTAATACTTTAGGTTCATCGGGGATGTTATTAGGCGTATTAATGTTTATAAGTGGAAGCTTAGAAAAGTAGAGTTTAAAAACTGTTGAACTAAAAGTAACATCATACGGCTTTCCATTCTCTAATTTATTAGGGATAGTGTTGAATGTATAGCTATTTCCGTTTAAATCAATGGTTAAAGAAGTGGTGGTAGATAGATCATTATGTGCTGTAATATCTTTATTACATACAATTAGTTTTAAATCTTCATCAATAATAAATTTACCATTATCAGCCGTAATATTTACACTTTGGCTAAAAGTAACTATTGAGATAAAGAAAAAAAGTATTGCTATCGGGTTGTTTTTTGACATTTTCTCTCTTTTTATTTTAAACGCTAATAGTCTGTAATTAATTGTGTTGCTTTAGAATTAAAAGAAAGAGATATTTGAGATATGGGTTTTAGAAGGATTACTCGTTTCATTCGTGATCCTGAATATGTTTGTTGCAAATAAAATATTTTCACCTGCTACGCAGTTTGCGAATTTTTTTTATTACACTTCAGTTTTTGAGCAAACTCAAACTTTCATATAACAAAAAAGATTCTATCCGCCTACGGCTAATAAAATCTTTTTATTTGTCTGGGTGGCAGGATTCGAACCTGCGATCTCTGGTTCTCAGACCAGCATTTCAAACGGACAAAGCTACGCCCCGAAGTGAAATGTTATAATTTATTTTAAAAAAAATTGAATTTGTTTATTGCTAATAACACTATTAAATAGCTTAGTTTACCTACACTCCATAATTTATTTTCTAAGTTGTTGAATTAAAGCTAAAGTGTTTCTAACATTATCTTCCAATCCTTTAAAATCTTTGTTAATCAACACTTCTTTAGAGATGAGTTTTGAACCCATTCCTACACAAGTAACTCCTGCATTGAACCATGCTTCAAGATTACTTTTATCAGTTGAAACACCTCCAGTAGGCATAATTTTTGTCCAAGGACAAGGCCCTTTTATGGCTTTTACAAAATCAGGCCCGTAAATTCCTCCAGGAAATAGCTTTACAATTTCACAACCTAATTCTTCTGCTTTAGAAATTTCAGTTAAAGAGCCACAACCAGGAGACCAAAGTACCTTTCTTCGGTTGCAAACTAAGGCGATATCTTCACGTAATACAGGGGTTACTACAAAATTTGCACCTAACTGTATATACAATGAAGCTGCAGCAGGATCGGTTACAGAACCAACACCCATAATCATTTCTGGGAGGTTCTTTTCACAGTATTTGTTGAGTTCACCAAATACCTCGTGAGCAAAGTCACCACGACTGGTAAATTCTAAGATACGAGCTCCGCCTTTATAGCAGGCTTCTAAAACTTTTTTACCTAATTCAATATTCTTATGAAAAAATAAAGGAACTAATCCTGTTTTTTCCATTACTGTTGCTACTTCTATTCTTGAAAATCTTGCCATAGTTTTAAGACGGAAGTCGGACGACCGAAGACCGATTATGTTATTAGTTATTATTCACCTTTTTAACTGCAATGTTAATTAAGTTTTACGCAAAGAACGCAAAGATTATTCGCAAAACATATGAAATTTTATTTTTTTAATTTTGAACACAGAACACAGAACAACTACCTTGCTACTCGCCCAGAAGAATCTCCTCCCATTAATTTCTCAACTTCTTCTATAGTAACTAAATTTGCATCACCTTTAATAGTGTGTTTTAAACAAGATGCTGCAACTGCAAAGTTCAATGCATTTTGATCATCACCTTTATATTCTAACAATCCATAAATCAATCCCCCCATAAAGGAATCACCACCACCAACTCTATCTACAATATCTGTAATTTGATATTGCGGTGATTCAAATAGTGTTGTTCCGTCATATAAAACGCCAGCCCAAGTGTTGTGAGAAGCACTTATAGATCCACGCAAGGTGGTAATTACTTTTTTAGCTTTTGGAAATTTTTTCATCATCTGTTTACAAACTGATAAAAAGGCTGCTGCTTTTATCTCATGTCCTTGAGTCGTAATATCTAATCCGTCAGGTTTTATTCCGAAATGCTTTTCTGCATCCTCTTCATTGCCTAAAATTATATCACAATAGGAGGTAAGCTCAGTCATGATAGCTTCAGGCTCTACACCATATTTCCATAATTTTGCTCTATAATTTAAATCGGTTGAAATGGTAATTCCCATTTCACTAGCGATTTTCACAGCTTCTAAACATACATCAGCAGCTCCTTGAGAAATTGCAGGAGTTATACCTGTCCAATGAAACCAATTGGCATCTTTAAAGACTTCTTTCCAGTCAATCATTCCTGGTTTTATTTCAGCAATAGCAGAATGAGCTCTATCGTATACTACTTTACTTCCTCTTGATACGGCTCCAGTTTCTAGAAAGTAGATACCGAGTCTGTCACCACCAAAAACAATTTTTTCTGTACCCACATTACGTTTACGCATTTCCATCAAAGCACATTGCCCGATGTCATTTTTTGGTAATCGTGTAACGAAATCTACAGGCACATTATAGTTTGCTAAAGAAACAGCTACATTAGACTCTCCGCCACCATAGACTACATCAAATGAAGTGGATTGTGAGAATCTTAAAAATCCTGGAGGAGATAAACGTAACATAATTTCTCCGAAGGTGACTACTTTTTTCATAGGTATGCAATGTTAAATTAGTATAACAAAATTACAATTATCATTAGTAATAAAAAAGTAAATTGAGTTCGTTTTAAGTAAAGTCATTATTTACTAATAATTCTTCTTATTCTTTATAAACTACACCTTCTTTCATGACAAAACTTACCTTTTCTAAAGTGTGGATGTTTTGTGTAGGGTCTTCGTCTGTAGCAATAATATCTGCTATTTTCCCTTTGCTGATACTTCCGATGAGGTCATTTTTTAACACGGTAGCATTTACTGAAGTAGCAGATTGTATAGCTTTCATTGGTGACATACCCGCTTCTACCATATAACCAAACTCTTTGCCGTTTTCTCCATGAGGAAAAACACCAGCATCTGTACCAAAGGCAATGGGTACTCCTTTTTTATAAGCTTTGCCAAATGTTTTTTGAATTTGAGGGCCAATAGCTAATGCTTTTGGGACAACCAAAGCAGGATAAAACCCTTTGATAGCAGCTTTTTCAGCTACATATTTACCAGCAGTAATAGTAGGAACATAATAAGTGCCTTTTTGTTTCATTAAATCCATTATCTCATCAGTCATTAATGTACCATGTTCTATGGTGGTTATACCAGCGAGTACTGCACGTTTCATACCCTCGGCACCATGTGCGTGAGCAGCAGTTATCATTCCGTAGTCGTTAGCGGTTTTGACAATTTCAGTCAGTTCTTCCATCGTGAATTGAGGGCCAGAACCATCTTTAGCCACACTTAAAACACCACCAGTTGCGGTTATTTTAATAACATCAGCACCATTTTTATAACGTTGCCTTACTGCTTTTCTAGCATCAGCAGGGCTGTTGATAACGCCTTCTTTTGGTCCAGGATTCCCTCTTAACTCCTTTCTCACCCCATTAGTAGGGTCTGCATGTCCGCCAGTTGTGGCAATAGATTTTCCTGCAGTATAGATCCTTGGGCCGATAACTATGCCTTTATTGATAGCATTTCTAAGTGAAATATTAACACCAGAACCTCCTAAATCTCTTACTGTTGTAAATCCCGCAAGTAAGGTTCTTTTTGCAAATACAGTAGATTTGAATGCTACATCAACTTGGTCATTGCTAAATCGGTTTATATAGCTGTATTTATCATATTCACCTTCAATATGTACATGCATGTCAATCAAACCTGGTAGTACTGTTTTATCTTTTAAATTGATAGTTTTATCTTGATCAGATTTAGCTAGAATATATCCTTTTTTTACAGCAGTTATTTTAGTGTCTGTTACAACAATTGTCATTTCTTTCAAAACTTTACCATTGTTGGTGTCAATTAATTTTCCACAATGAATGTAGGTGCTTTGTGCAAATAGAATGCTACAGAAAAGTAAGTTGATGGCTAAGAGTATTTTTTTCATGATAAATTTTGGTTAATTTATATTTTTGATAAATGTAATAAAAAACTATTTGAGTTGAGTATTTTTGTAGAATACAAAATTAAATTGCATTTTTGAACGTATTTAAATCGTAACATAATTTATGGAAGTTATTTCTAAAAAACATTTAACAAACCCTTCAATTAAGTATGTAGGTAAAGGTGTTGAGTTTGCAATCATTTATTTTAAAAATATTATTTTAACAATTCTTACGTTGGGTTTGTATTATCCTTGGGCAAAAGTTGAAATTTTAAAATATCATTATCAATCTACTGCGTTAGACAATTCTAGATACTCATTCAATGGTACAGGTAAAGAAGTGTTTAGGGGTTTTATAAAAGTATATGTAATTCTTATTTTACTTTACGGATTTCTATTCTATGCCATGCAAACTCAAAATGAAGTGCTTATGTTTTCTGCCATAGGTATATTTTATTTATTTTTATTACTAGTGATACCTTTTGCAATTCACGGTGCGGTAAGATATCGATCATCAAGAAGTTCATGGAGAGGTATTCATTTTAAATATTTAGGTGATAGAGCTGAATTTTTCTGGCTGTACATAAAAGGAATTTTATTAACCTTAGTTACCTTAGGTATATATGGAGCTTGGTTTCAAGTTGATATTCGTAAATATATTTTTAGCCATTTGCGTTTTGGTAATTTATCTTTTGATTTTAAAGGTGATGGTGGTGGTTTGTTTTGGATCAACCTAAAAATGATTTTATTAATGTATCCTACATTAGGAATTTATTCTTTTTGGTATTACAAAAATTTATGGCAATTTTATGCTGAGAATACAACCATTACACAAGATGGGAAAACAATAAATTTTAAATTAAAAGTAGAAGCTGGTGATGTTTTTGAATTGGTAGTTGTAAATTTCTTTTTAATTTTATTTACCTTAGGGATTGCAACTCCTTGGGTAGCTGTTAGAACATTAAAATTTTTCTTTCGATTTTTAGAAATTGACGGAGAATTTGATGCTGATACAATTCAACAAGCAGAATATGATGATTATGATGATGCTGCAGGAGATGATGCACTCGACTTTTTTGATATAGATTTACTATAAGTATGCCTTTTGAA
>CAYRZY010000062.1:0-13377 GCA_964428855.1 uncultured Flavobacteriaceae bacterium | reverse complement strand
ATCTCCAATTCAAAAATTAAATCAGTATCTGGTGGTATTTGTCCATGTCCATGAGTTCCATAAGCTAAGTGAGAAGGGATAAATAATATTGCTTTATCTCCAACTTTCATTTGTCGCAAACCCTCTTTAAATCCAGAAATTAAGGTAGCGTCTGGACTATAATCCATCTCTACAGGCTTATAGCCACCTCTTGCGGCTCTTTTATCATTATACTTACCGTGCAATTCAGCAATTTCTTTACGATTAGAATCAAATAATTCTCCAGTAGTAAAATATCCAGCATAAAAAACATTAACTTTAGATCCTATTTTAGGTTTCTTTCCTTCATTTTTGTTTATAAAGTGAATTTTCAATCCTGATAACATCAGAGTTGAATTAGCTTTAGCTTTATCTATTAATTTTAAAAAAGAAATTTTTGCTTGCTTGATATTCTCTTTTCTGTTTTTCTCTTCTTCTTCTAGGCTTTTAAAATACTCTCCAAAAACCTTTGAAGCATTAAATTTTTTAGCAGCAATACCGACTCTAATGATTTCAATTTTACTTATCTTATCATTTTTTGAAATAGCGTCAACTACTTTCTGACCTTCAACCACTTGTCCGAAAACAGAATGAACTCCATTTAAATCAGGCATTGCTTTATGAGTTATAAAAAATTGACTTCCGTTTGTGTCTGGCCCTGAATTTGCCATAGATAAAACACCAGCTTTATCATGTGGAAACAACAAATTAGCATCATCATTGGTGGGGAATTCATCCTCAAATTGATAACCGGGACCTCCAGTTCCATTTCCATTCGGATCTCCTCCATGAATCAAAAAACCCTTAACAATTCTATGAAATTTCAATTTGTCATAAAAAGGCTTTCCCTTAAATTTTTTAGCAACATATTTATTATTCCCTTCAGCTAAGGATACAAAATTTGCAACCGTTATTGGCGTTTCTTCATAATTAAGCTTAACTAAAACACTCCCTTTAGCTGTTTGAATATCAGCATAAAGACCCTCTTCTAAGTTTAAATAATTGGATGATTTACAAGAAATTAGAATACTAATTAAAAAAGCTATTTGTAAAAATTTCATCCGTTATCTTATTGTTTACTTGGCTGTAAATCTTTTAGGGTAACCGTATAGATTAAAGGTTGATTCGAATTTATTTTTTTATACCCAGAATATCCATAAGCTTTATAAGAGGGAAACAGAAAAGTAATTGTTTCTCCTTTTTGTAAAAGTTTAAGCCCGTCTTGCAAACCTGTAATTAACTCTTGCTTGTCAATTAAATAATTACGTGCTCCTAGTTCTTCGGTATTATAGATTATTTCGCCATTAATATCTTTAATTTCATAAGTATATCTTACTTCATCACCAGATTTAGGCAATGGAGTTGTTATAGAATTTTTTGCATTGTAATAATACCAAAAACCATTTTCAGAACTAATATATTCATGTAAAGTGTCAGATTTTATCAAATCTAAAAAAGCTTTTTCTTCACTTTTATTAATAACCTTATTACGCTCTATTGATTCTTTTAAAAAAGAAGAAGTTTTTTGAACTATAGGTTTTCTAGCTTTCGATTTTGTACACGATAGTAATAAACCAATAATGATAAATAATATAATACTATGCTTCATAAGAATTTTCTAAATCTTTTATATAAGTAGGAATAATCTCTAAGAACTGTTTAACCGTATTAGGCAATGACAACTCACTTCTACCTCCTGCTGCATTTAAATGACCGCCGCCGTTAAAATGATTACGTGCAAAATCATTTACAGAAAAAGTTCCTTTTGACCTTAAAGACATCTTAATGATCCCTTGTTTTTGATCTTCAATAAAAATAACTGCAAACACAATTCCTTTAATTGACAAGCCATAATTCACAAAACCTTCAGTATCTCCTTTTTTAAAATCATGAGAGTTTAGTTCTTTCTGAGATATTGTTATATAAGCTGTTTTATAGTCATGTAACACTCTTAAATTACTTAAAGCAATTCCTAATAATTGTAATCTATTAAATGAATTTGTATCAAATATACTATTATGAATTTTAGTGTGATCAATACCCAAAGTCATCAAACTAGCTGCAATATTATGTGTCGTGGTAGTTGTTGCATTATATTTAAAAGAACCGGTATCAGTCACAATTCCTGTATACAAACACATTGCGATCGCCTTATCTAGACGATCTAAATCACCTAGCTTATCCAAAAAATGATAAATCATCTCGCAAGTAGAAGCTATTGAAGGGTCAGAATACATAAAATGGGCATAATCATCAGGCTGTTCATGATGGTCAATCATCACAAAAGTAGTATTTAGTTTTTCTAAAACAGGTTGCATTTGCTGCCCTACTCTATGTAACGCATTAAAATCTAACGTAAAAACAATGTCAGCATCCTTTAAAATCTCTTTCCCTTTCTCTGTGTTTTCTTCAAACACTAGTATATCTTCTTGACTTGGTAACCACTTTAAAAAATCTGGACAATCATTCGGAGAAACAACCGTTACATTGTGTTTAAACTTTAGTAAATAGTGATATAATGCTAAACTTGAACCATAGGCATCTCCATCAGGGTTTCTATGTGAAACAATAGCTATTTTTTTAGAGGTAGATAATAGCTCTTTTAGTCGTTTTATTTCAAGGTCTTTCATCATTCGCGAATATACAATAATTTCATGTCTGGTATACTTTAAATGTTTAATTTTAGTCTCAACAAATTCTTCACTAAATGAGAACAACAATCTACCTTATACTTTTTACTTTTATATTTTCTTGTAAACAAAAAAACAATGATACTACAAACAATCAAGCCAATTTTAATATTGCTTTTGGCTCGTGTAACAATCATAACTTACCCAACACTCTTTGGGATGATATTCTAAAAAACAAACCTGATGTTTGGATTTGGGGTGGTGATATTATCTATGCAGATACTGAGAATATGAAGTTAATGAAGTCTTATTACGATAGCCTAAAATATCATACAAAATATAAAGACTTCATCACTAAAGTGGATGTATTAGCCACTTGGGATGACCATGATTATGGAGAAAATGATGCAGGTACTGAATTTATAAAAAAGGATAGTTCTCAACAACTTTTTTTAGACTTCATTGATGTTGATATCAATAATACTAGACGTAAAAGAGCTGGTGTCTATCACTCAAAAACATATACTATAAAAGATAAAAGTATTAAAGTGATTTTATTAGACACACGTTATTTTAGAACTGCTTTAACCAAAGATTCTACTGGTGTGAAAAGATACACACCTTCAAAAGATACTACAGGTACACTTTTAGGAAAGACTCAATGGCAATGGTTAGAAAATGAATTAAAAAATTCTAAGGCAAATTTTAATGTTTTAGTAAGTAGTATTCAATTTTTATCACATGATCATGGTTGGGAAAGCTGGGGGAATATGCCACATGAAGTTTCAAAAATGAAGGAATTAATACGAAACTCTAATGCTAAAAATGTGATTATATTATCAGGTGATAGACATATTGCTGAAATTTCAAAAATGAAAGCTAATACTTCTGAAAACGGATTAAAATATCCTTTGTATGATTTTACATCAAGCGGATTGACTCATGCGTATGAACAATTTACCTCTGAACCTAATCAATACAGAGTATCTGATGTGATTAAAAAAAACAACTTTGGTATTTTAAAGTTTAATTTAGAAACCAATACTGTGAAAATGGAGATAAGAGGAAGTAATAATGACCTCTTAGAAAATGTAATTCAGAAATATTAAAAAATTATCTTCCTATATTTAATAAAAAAACTATTTTTGCACCTCATTTAAAGAAAATAATAAAATGACAACAAACAGAACATTTACAATGCTTAAACCTGATTCAGTTGAAAAAGGGAATATCGGAGCAATTTTAGGCAAAATAAATGCAGCAGGTTTTAGAATCGTTGCATTAAAATTAACACAAATGACTGACAGAGATGCCAAAGCATTTTATGCTGTACATAATGAAAGACCTTTTTACGGTGAATTGGTTGAATATATGACACGCGGGCCCGTGGTTGCTGCTATTTTAGAAAAATCAAATGCCGTTGAAGATTTTAGAGCCTTAATTGGTGCTACCAACCCAGAAGAAGCTGCTGATGGTACTATCAGAAAGTTGTTTGCTACTTCTATCAGTGAAAATGCTGTTCATGGTAGTGACAGTGATGAAAATGCTGCTATTGAAAGTGCTTTCCATTTTTCTGAAAGAGAAATGTACTAATTTATAATGTTGTGTAATTGAATTGGTATAAAAAATATTAGTAAACTTTTTATAACAAAAAATGCCTCGAAAATTCGAGGCATTTTTTTATTGTATAAATTATCAGTAATTAATACCTAATTGCTTTTTTGCTTATTTCAGCTCCGTTTTCAAAAGTTGTATTCAAAATTAACACTGTACCTTTTCTAATATTAAGAGTATTGATTCTAAACTCGCTTTCGTTTGGTTTCTCATCAACTAATAATCTACCAGTAATATCATATACCTTAATCTGATTGATTACAGTGTTTGATTTAATCAATAAATTATCATCTTCATTTACAACAACAAAGTCATTATTTAACTTTAAATTCTCTACAGCCAAAGTACTGTTCGTAAATTGTAAGGTAAATCTTTCAGCATAATTTCCTTCACCAGTTACAGCAAAGCTATATTCAGCTTGTTTTAAATCATGTGTTATGTTCAATTCATTATCTACTAAGTACACATCATTATCTTTTAAAGCTCCTTCTAAATGGTCAATACTTATCTTATAAGTAACAGAAGCATCGTCAATATAAGTATCGAAACCTAAAGGCACTTGTTTATCAGTAGTAAAACTACCTAAACCTTGAATAGCATATTTTACATCTTCGATTCTTGAATATAAACTAACCCAACCTGCAGTTATATTCTCACCATCATAAGCTCTATCAAAACCATCAGTTGCATTGTCAAAAAAACCAACTAAAATTTGATTAGAAGCTCCACCAACACTACTGTCTAGATTTAACCAAACTCTATCTTTTTCTTTCGCAGATGAATTTTTTGTATTTTCAGATTTAAAAAATTGTGTATTTAACCCCTTTACACGCATACCGTCTGTAAAAGTAACTTTTTCTATCGTTGAGTTTGCCTGTATTACAAAGCCTTGAGCTGAACCAATATATTGAGTAGGTGCTGAACCTCCAGACACAGCAGCTGTACCACCAGACAAATTATAACAAGCATAATCATTTGCAGTATATTGCTCATTTGCTTCGTCAGGGTCATTATTATTTGGTGTCTGATGTGTCCAAAACCATAATGTACCATTAATTGACACCGCATTATTAGACTCTACAATAAATTTATCTGCATCAATAGCTGAAGGATAAGGATTTCCGACTAGATTTAAATCATCTAATCCATTTGCATTATTATTAAACACCACATCGTTTCCTGCTCGAGTTAAGTCTAACGTCCCATTGTTCGGTCTTCCTGAAAATGAAACTGTAGCTTGTCCTGGATAACTTCCTGCTATAGGGCCTTGAGAGATATAACCTTTTGCAGGTTTCATAGTTTGACCTGCTGCTGGCACCCATTCTCCTAGCACTTGATCTCCACCTGTTCCGTTTGTGTTAACAGCGGCCATATCCCAATAATATAATGAGCCCAGTCTATACCCACTAAAAACAGTTGAAATACCCGCACTCTGTACAGGAGAAGACCAATATGTATAATCATCTATATTTGTTAATGAAGTTGTTGTTTCTCTTTTTGTAATATTTCCTGTAATAGAAACTGGAAAAGCACCAGGGTTCAATACATTAACAGAATATAAAGATTCTTGATCACCAAGATTAAATGCACCATTTATAGTTAAGTTTTGATTCACTTCAACATAGTTAGAAGTTCCTGAGTCAAAATTAAGGGTACCATTAACTGTCAAATCACAAGCTCCAAAAGAGCCGTTTGCAGCGGTATACGTACCACTTATTATTGTTACTCTAGTTCTATCAGAAGTACCATTGCTCCAAGATGCTGCCCAAATTGTTGTACCTATTCTTTGTGTCCCTAAAGCTATATTAGCATCAGAATCAGCAGTATCTACTTCATCTAAATTTAATTCAATATAATTATTTAAATTATGAAAAAGAGAGGGAGTATATGTTGTACCACACCCTTTAATAAAACTTTTATCTACACCCCAGTTTGATGGAAATCCTGCTGCTGGAGGTACATCTCCCATAATATCAATTCTATCATTATAGCAACTTGAACCCGTTGAAGTAGATATTAAAATTACATCATCACCTGTAAAAGTACAGACATTATCTGGAATTATCAATGCAGAACCTAAGTTACCTCCTGCAGGCAATATCGCAGCAGGGTTTCTAAATAGCACAACTTCACCTGGTAAAATTGACCCTCCTGGTCCATTACCACTAATTGGCACATCTTGTTGTGGTGCAGTAGTACTAATCACACCTTGTCTTGTATTGGTATTGGTATAAAGACATAAGTTATAAAATCCAGATACTATTGTATTCGATGAAATGTTTTTAACTTCAATCCATTGATTATTTCCTGCACCTTCATAATATTGAGTAATTAGCAATTCACTTCCTACGGGCACTCCATCAATACCAGTACCTTGAATGGCAAACGTATATGGATCATCTACACCGTTATTTGGAATCGATACTATAGCATTTTTCACACCCACAGTAGTTGGATCAAAAGTAATTGTAAAAGTTGTAGTTCCTGGTGCTGTTATTGGAGTGGTTGGTGTCGCAGTAACTGTAAAATCAGCTGCATCTACACCTGTTATGTTTACTAACGGCACATTAGTTAAATCAAGATCAGCAGAACCATTATTCGCTATGGTAAATGTATGAGCTACACTTCCACCAGAAATGTCTGTATCAGGAAACAAAGTATCATCACCTGCATTTGGAGAATTACTACCACTTGCAATTGAAGTACCATTCCCAATAACATCCATATCAGGAGCGGCAGCAATACCTACACCAGATACTTGATAGCCAAAATTAGCATCACTGTTAGAAATCAATATTACTGCAACTCTTGTTGCTGCTGCAATTGGAGCAAATTCTACTTGAAAAGTAAAAGATGCATTTGGAGCAAGTGTTGTAGGCAAGGTGACAGGTAATGGTAGCACTGTAAAATCTGCACTACCAGCAAAATTAGATACACCAGTTACATCTAATGGACCACTTCCTATATTTTTTACTGTATAAGACCTGATATTTGTATTCCCAACTGTTACATCTCCAAAATCAGTATTACTACCAGAAGAGAATATTTGTGAAACCAATATTGTATCATCACCTCTTACTTCAATATCAGGAGCAGTTACTGCTCCTTCTCCTGTAATTTGAAAGAAAAAACTCTCCGTAATAAGAGTTGTGAAATTTAACACATCTAATTGTACAGTTGCTGTTTGAGCACCTGCAGAAGTTGGTGTGAAATCAACCGTAAAATCTGATGTAGCACCAATTGCTGAAGTACTAGTTGGTATTGCTGCTTGTTGCACCCAATCACCTCCTCCAATAATATTTTGAGGTGTAATTGAAAGTAAATCTCCTACGGCACTCGTAAATCTATATGTTTGTGAAGTTGTTGTACCTTGTGCTACGGCACCAAAGTCAGTACCTTCGGCAGTTGCTGGTGTATTCGTTGCTGGCACTACACTTACTGTTGCTATAGGAAGTAACGGACTCCCACCACTAACACTTCCGTTTTGAGCTTGTACAAAACCAACAGTAGCAATTATTAGAATAATTGTAAATAGTAATCTTTTCATCATAATTTTATTAAAGTTTTCCCTAAATGACTTTTTCTTAATATGCAAATATACAAATTATATAGATGCTTTATAGCAGCTTAATGTTTTTTATTAACACTTTATTTAACTTTTCGTTCATAATTTTGATTATTTTTTCTTTTCCGTAACTCAATTCTTCTCGAAGTACAGATGAACTTAACTTTACATACAAAGTACTATTTCTATATTGTATTTCATCGGTATAGCTCTGCACTCCACTACCCATCACCTCTGCCCAAGCTTCTTTTAATGTTAATAAGTCAATCCCTTTTTGCAACTTATTCTCTTGTAAAACGCTTTTCATCACGTCTTCAATAGACTTAAATTCACTATTTCTTCTTGAACTCATATCTTTATTCTAATTCAAACATTTTATAGGGTTGATTGGTCAGCTTTATTACATTTTCAGTTCTTTCTGCGTGTGTGTCTGTAATAAAAATCTGCCCAAAACCATCATCATTTACCAAATCAATTATCTTAGACACTCTGTTTTCATCTAGTTTATCAAAAATATCATCCAACAATAAAATGGGTGTTTTTTTTGATTGTGATTTCACAAAATCAAATTCTGCCAATTTTAAGGCTATCAAATATGTCTTTTGCTGCCCTTGAGATCCATATTTTTTTATAGGATAACCTTCTATTGTATATAACAAGTCATCTCGATGAATTCCTACTGATGTATATTGCAAAACTCTATCCTTTTCTATACTTTGTTGTAACAATTCTTTAAAATCGCCTTTTTCTAGCAGACTTTTATAAGAAAAATTCACATTTTCATTCGCATTACTAATATGTTGATGTCTTTTTTCAAAGATAGGGATAAATTCTTTAGTAAATTTAATTCTCTTATCATGAATTTTACTTCCAAACTCAACTAATTGTTGATTGTAAATATCAATATTCAAAGCGTCAAATGTATGATTCACTGCAAAATACTTCAATAAAGAATTCCGCTGAGTTAATACCTTATTATAACTAATTAAGTCTTGTAAATAAGCTTTATCAGATTGTGCAATAACGCCATCCATGAATTTTCGCCTTACATCGCTGCCATCACTAATTAAATTTGTATCATTCGGTGAAATAATAACCAAAGGCATCAGACCTATATGCTCTGATAATTTCTCATATTCCTTCCCATTACGCTTAACAACCTTTTTTTGACCTTTTTTTACGCTACAATTTATCAACTCCTCTTTTCCGTCAAGATCTATCAGACCTTCAATAACAAAAAA
Source organism: uncultured Flavobacteriaceae bacterium (assembly GCA_964428855.1). GTDB lineage: Bacteria > Bacteroidota > Bacteroidia > Flavobacteriales > Flavobacteriaceae > Aureibaculum. The sequence continues at coordinate 4,309 of CAYRZY010000062.1, read as the reverse complement.
ATCTTTAGTATGCTGTATATTTTGTGTAGCCACACTATTAAAATATCCTTTTGTAAATGCCAAATGATAAATAGCGTCTAAAACATTGGTTTTACCGACACCATTATTACCAACAAAACAGTTTATTTTAGCCTCAAAATCAAACATTGAAGCTTTAAAATTTTTATAATTTATTAAGTTGATTTTTTTTAAATACATATTTTATTAATAGTTCATTGCAAAAAAACAAAATTTACATCAATAATTAGAATATAATTACAATAAAAATTCTATTTTTGCCCTCACAAATTTTAATACAATAATGGCAACATACAAGAAAAAAGGTGGTAAAGTTAAAAAAGAAGTTACTTCTAGTATAGAAGAGAACAGTACAACTGCTGAAGTGTTTAATACTTTAGATGAAACAGCTTCACGATCAGAACAATGGATTGAAAAAAACAGCAAGGCATTATTTACTGCTCTTACTGTTATAGCCTTAGTAATTGTAGGTTATCAACTATATACTAAGTTTGTTCAAGAGCCAAAAGAGAAAGAAGCTGCTGATGAATTGGCATATCCAAAAGCATTTTTTGATCAAGCTCAAACAAATGCAGTTGCAGTTGACTCATTGTATAACTTAGCGTTGAAAGGAACGGATGGTAAATATGGGTTATTAGACATCATTGATACTTACGGAAGTACAGATGCTGGAAACTTGGCCAAATATATGGCTGGAATTTCTTACCTGAGAACAAGTGATTACCAAAATGCTATTGAACAATTAAGTAATTTCTCTACTAAGGATGAAATGCTGGGTGCTATTGCAGAAGGTAATATTGGGGATGCTTTTTCACAAATTAATCAACCAGAAGATGCTTTAAACCATTATATAAAAGCTGCAAGTTTTAATAGTAATGAAGTAACTTCACCTTTTTACCTGCAAAAAGCTGGAAATACAGCAATGGATATGGATGATTTTGCTAAAGCTGAAGAATTGTTCACCAAAATAAAAGAAGAATTTCCAAATTCTGATGAAGGGCGAAAAATCAATAGCTATATCAATAGAGCTGTTTTAGCTGCTCAAAAATAAATCTCTATGGCAACGACCAACTTGTCAAATTACAATAAAACAACAATCCCAAATGCGAAGCCTCTTCGATTTGGGATTGTTGTTTCTGAGTGGAATAAAGCCATCACTAAAAACCTATATCAAGGTGCGAAAGCTGTATTACTAGAACATGGAGCTCTTGAAGAGAATATTACACGATTGAATGTGCCTGGCAGTTATGAGCTTACTTACGGATGCAAACATTTACTCAAAAAAGGAAAATTTGATGCGATTATTGCTGTTGGATGTGTTATTCAAGGTAAAACCAAACATTTCGATTTTGTTTGTGAAGCAGTATCACAAGGCATTAAGGATTTAAATATACTCTATGACACCCCAACTATTTTTTGTGTATTGACTGACAATACAATGCAACAGTCTATTGACAGATCTGGTGGCAAACATGGTAATAAAGGTGTTGAATGTGCTATTGCTGCAATAAAAATGGCTAGTTTAACATAGTTTTATTCACAAAATTTGACTTTCATTTTTTATTTCAGTAATTTTGAATAAAAGAAAATTGGCTTAATTATTGTTGTATTTAAAACAATTCAATCATTTAATAAGCTTTGAAAAATATGGGAATTCTTAAGCGTACAAACAAAAAATTTGATTACAGTCCTAGATATTATAAAGGAGAAGGTAATCCGTATCAAATAGAACATAAATTTGATAAATTCAGGACTACAGTTGGTGGTAGAAAAGGCATTAAGGCAAAACTTACAAATGCTTTTGAAGAATCTAAAAGACATGATGGTAAAGTATTCAACAAAACAATTTTAATTATTATAGCTATTTTAACTTTCATTTTTCTTTATATAATCGATTTTGATTTATCTATTTTCTTGAAATAATAATGTCAGACATCATTCAACTTTTACCAGACCATGTTGCCAATCAAATTGCTGCCGGAGAAGTAGTTCAACGTCCAGCTTCTGTTGTTAAAGAATTGCTTGAAAATGCAATTGATGCTGGTGCTACAGAAATAAAATTATTAATAAAAGATGCTGGTAAAACATTAGTGCAGGTTATTGATAATGGCAAAGGTATGAGTACTACTGATGCTCGACTTGCCTTTGAAAGACATGCCACTTCAAAAATAAAAACTGCTGAAGATTTATTCAACCTCAACACAAAAGGGTTTAGAGGAGAGGCTCTAGCGTCTATTGCTGCCATTGCTCATGTTGAATTAAAAACAAAACAAACGAATCAAGAGTTAGGCACGCTTATAAAAATTGAAGGAAATACTATACAACATCAAGATGTTATCACAACACCAACAGGAACAAGTATTGCTGTTAAAAATCTATTTTTTAACATTCCTGCAAGAAGAAATTTTTTAAAATCAAACACGGTAGAAAATAGACATATTAGAGATGAATTTAATCGTGTAGCATTAACACACCCAACTATTTCTTTTAACTTCTACACCAATGACAATGAAACTTTAAATTTAAAAGCCAGTAATTTAAGACAACGTATTGTTGCTGTTTTTGGAAAAAAAATAAATGAAAAATTAGTTCCTATTGATGAAAGTACTGATATTATTACTATAACTGGGTTTGTATCAAAACCAGAGTTCGCTAAGAAGAAAAGAGGAGAACAGTTCTTTTTTGTAAATAATAGGTTTATCAAAAACGGATATTTACATCACGCTGTCGCAAATGCTTTTAATGAATTACTACCTTCAGGGTATCATCCTTCTTATTTTTTATATTTAAGTGTACCTCCTAATAGTATTGATATCAATATTCATCCGACAAAGACAGAAATTAAATTTGACAATGAGCAAGCACTTTATGCTATTTTGCGTTCAACCATAAAACATAGTTTAGGTCAATACAATGTCGCTCCTGCATTAGATTTTAATAGAAATGCGACTATGGATGTACCTTACAGTTTCAAAGATAAAAAAGCAGTTACTACACCTCAAATTCAAGTGAATCCTGATTTTAATCCGTTTGAAAAGGAAGAAAAATTGACATCAGCTACTTATAAAAACACCCATTCAAATCAATGGGACTCTTTATATGTTGACACAAATGAAATAGATATCAACAACATAGAAGTTGAAGCACAAATAGTTGACAGAAATTTATTTGACGAAACAGAAAACGAAATCAATACAAAAACACATCAAGTTCATAAAAAATATATTTTAAGTGTTTTAAAGTCTGGTGTTGTTTTTATCAATCAAAACCTAGCTCATCAACGTATTTTATATGAAGATTTATTGACTAAAATGACTATTGAAGACACTTCTAGTCAACAATTGCTATTCCCTATAGAATTGGTTTTTAATTTAATTGATATAGGAATTTGCAAAGAAATTCAATCAGATTTAGAAAGCATAGGCTTTCAATTTTCTTCAATAAAAGACGATACTATTATTTTAAACGGCATTCCTGCAAATGCAACTCAAAATAAATTACAACAATTATTTGAAGAATTATTTGAAGCTGTTAAAAATGAGATACCAGAAACTAGTTTTAGCCAACTAGATACCATAGCGAAAAGCTTGGCAAAAAGTTTGGCTATAAAAAACGGAACAAAACTAAATAGTGCCGCTCAAGAAGAATTGCTGGCTCAACTATTTTCATGTAAAGAACCCAATCAATCACCGTTTGGCAAAAAAACATTTATTACACTCTCTCCTGAGGAGATTCAACTTAAATTTGATAATTAAATTATGAATAAGATTACTGAAACAGTCAAGCACTTAATTATAATTAATGTATTATTATTTCTTGTTGCAAAATTTGTTTATCCGCCATTACAAGATCTTTTTGCATTACATTTTCCTGAAAATCCGAGTTTTGGATTTTGGCAATATGTAACTAGTATGTTTATGCATAGTCAACAATCACTTACACACCTTATCTTTAATATGGTTGGTGTTTGGATGTTTGGCTCACCTTTAGAACAATTATGGGGTCGGAATAAATTTTTATTCTTCTATTTCTCAGCAGGTATTGGTGCAGGCTTGGTCTATACCGCTGTAAATTACTTTCAATTCAATGCTGCTTTTCAAGAGTTAATTCAATCTGGTATTACAAGTGCTGAAATTTATGAAGCTATGGATAGGTCTTTAGTTTATCAAAACGAAGTACTTCAAAAAGTAAACAGTACTTACAGTGTCCCTGCAGTTGGTGCTTCTGGAGCTTTATATGGGGTTTTAGTAGCTTTTGGTATGAAATTTCCAAATTCAAAACTGGCATTGAT
>CAYRZY010000061.1:0-13444 GCA_964428855.1 uncultured Flavobacteriaceae bacterium | reverse complement strand
CCTGTAAAAGCCTGTGATTTTGTTTTGGTATCAGTTATTTGGACTTTCTCTATAATAGTCTTACTTAAACTTCTCGTGGTAATTGTAGGGTCGTCCCCAAAAAATGGTTTTCCGTTGACTAGAATTTTATTAACTTCTTTTCCGTTGACTGTTATTTTTCCGTTTTCATCTACTTCTACGCCTGGTAGTTTTTTTAGCAAATCTTCAACATTGGCATCCTTTTTTGTTTTAAAAGAACTTACATTAAATTCTAAAGTATCTTTTTTTATGATAACAGGTGCTTTTGATTTTAGTACAACTTCATCCAATACATTGGCATCTTCAAGTGCTATATTGCCTAGATTGCTTAATTCAGAGATATTGATTATTTTAGTATACGTTCTATATCCGATAAAGGAGATATTTAATCTAAATTGCTTTTGTTTCGTTTTGCCTTCTAGTTTAAATTTTCCGTTTTTATCAGTAATAGTATAGGTAACTAAAGAGCTGTCTTTTACTTTCTCTAGATATACGGTTGCAGATTCTAAAGTTTTTTGATCGCTTTTAGAAATAAGTGTACCTGAAATTTCAAATGATTGTGATTGTGAAAATGACAAAGTAGTACAGAAAACTATTATAAAAAAAATAAAATTCTTCATTATTGGGTTGGTAGTGAATTGATAGACAAAGTAATGTATTTTTTAAGGAAATAGGACTAATATTAATGAAAATTTATGTTAAAAAATAGAATGGAGTAAAGCAACAAATAGAAAGCCTGACAGTGATAATATGCCTGTCATAACCGTCCATGTTTTAAAGGTTTGTTTTTCAGTAATTCCTAAATACTGACTGACCAACCAAAAACCACTATCATTCACATGAGACAAAGCTGTAGCACCAGCTGCTATTGATATTACAATACATGCCAAATCAAAACTACTAAAAGTACTTCCTGTTATTAGCGGAGAAACCAACCCTGCCGCTGTAATCATGGCTACCGTTGCAGAACCTTGAATTACTCTAATTATTAGAGCAACTATAAATGAAAATAGTAGCACAGGGAAACCAACATCAACTAAAGATTTGGCAATCATTTCGCCAGCTCCAGTATTGACCAATACTTGTTTAAAGACGCCACCAGCTCCTGTTATCAATATAATCATTCCTGCGGGTCCCATTGATTTTGCTGTAATATCTAATAATTGCTGTTTGGTGAAACCTTGCTTGATTCCTAGTACATACCAAGCGATGAGATTCGCAATAATCAAAGCAGAAAAAGGATGTCCTAACAAGCCAATTAACATTAAAATTGTTTTGTTAGAAACACTTAATAGACCACTGCTAACAAAAGTATTTGCTAGAATTAAGACTATAGGAATGGCAATAATACTTAGTATAATACTTATGTTTGGAGAGCGATCATCACTAGTTATTTCTTGATTTTCTTCTATGAAAGGAGCTTCTACATAGATTTTGTTTCCAATATATTTTCCATAAAAAATTCCTCCTATAATGGCAGTGGGTAAACCTACAATTGCACCTACTAAAATAACCCAACCCAAGTCAGCCCCGATAATATCTGCAACAGCTATTGGCCCAGGTGTTGGAGGGATAAAAGCATGCGTTACGGCGAGTCCTGCCAATAAAGGCAACGCATAGATGAGTAATGATTTTTTTGTTTCTTTTTGTATGGCATAAATCATTGGGACTAATAAAATAAAGGCTACTTCAAAAAAAACAGGAATTGCAATGATAAATCCTGCAATAGCCATAGCAGCAGGTGCTTTTTTAACACCTAGTTTTTTAAGTAAAAAACTAGCAATCACTTTTGCCCCACCAGAGTGTTCTAATATAGCACCAAACATGGCTCCTAAACCAATAACAGTTGCTACAAACCCAAGAGTGTTAGCCATACCATCTTTTACAGTGTCCATGATAATTTTTGGCTCTAATCCTGCTAAAACACCTACAAGAATACTCGAAATTAATAACGAAATAAAAGCATGAAGTTTTAATTTTAAGATTAAAAATAGCAATACTGCAACACCGATAAGTACAGCAAATAATAAGTTATATTCAATCATGACTTGTATTTTTCCAGTTTGTATGATATGGTTTTCCTGACGGATCATCAATATGCTGATAGGTATGTGCTCCGAAATAATCACGCTGTGCTTGAATTAAATTTGCAGATGAATTATTTTCAGAATAACCATTTAAAAAATTAACAGCATCACTTAAACAGGGAATTGAAATTTCATTTAGTACACATTGTGAAACGATTAAATTTAAAGAAAGTTTTTGTTCTTTTACTTGAGGGATTATTTTTTCGCTTGTTAAAATGTTAGAGCTCTCATTAAGGACATCAATAAGCTCTTCCATCAGTTTTGATCTGATTATACAGCCATTCGTCCAAATACTAGCTATTTTCGCTAGGTTTAAATTCCAAGAATAAGCACTAGAAGCTTGATATAATAATTTGAAACCCTGATGGTGATTGACAATTCTTGCGAGTTGATATGCTTTTAGTAAACTATGTGTGTCAACCTCTAATGTTGTGTTTTTTTCTCCATAAATTGAATGCATTTCAACACGCTCCTCTTTGAAAGAAGATATATAACGTGCAAATAAAGCTGAGGGAATCATTGTATTGGGGATTCCTAATTCTGCTATAGCAACTGTAGTCCAGTTTCCTGTACCTTTATTACCAGATTTATCTAGAATACGATCAATAAGCCAGCCTTTACCATCTTTTTTTCTAAGAATTTCTATAGTAATTTCTAGTAAATAACTATTGGTAGTGTCTGTCCAAGAAGCTAGAATATCGGCTATTTCATCAGGATTTCCACCTGACTTTTTTAATATAAAATACACCTCTGCTAAGAGTTGCATTTCGGCATATTCAATGCCATTATGTACCATTTTAGTAAAATGACCACTACCGCCTTCACCAATATATGTGCAACACGGATTGTCATTATTATCTTTTGCAGCAATAGTTTCTAAAAATGGTTGCACTAATTTGTAAGCATTTTTATTTCCGCTGGGCATGATGGATGGGCCATGTAAAGCACCATCTTCTCCACCAGAAATTCCTGTACCAATAAAATGAATGTGTTGCTCTTTTAAAGAATGTATCCTTTGTTCAGTATCTTTATAATGTGAATTTCCGCCATCAATAATAACATCATTTTCAGTTAATAAAGGGATAAGTTTTTCTAACACAGCATCGACAGGTTTACCAGCATTCACCATAAGTAAAATTTTTCTGGGGCTTTGAAGAGAATTTACAAAAGCTTGTAAATTATCAAAAGGTAATGCATTAGCAAGCTCTGAAAATTCTTGTTGAAAATTAAGAGCAACATTTTCCTCAGAATTCTTAACATGTCTATTAAACATTGAAATTGTAAAATTATTGGAAGCCAAATTTCTACTTAAACTTTTACCCATAACACCCAGTCCTATCAATCCGAATTCAGATTTATTCATAGTTTCATTTACAATAATTTCTGTTATTTTTTCTGGAGAAATAGCAATATCTATTTGTAATGCTTCTAGAGGATTTTCCAACGTTTCAAATTGAGATTTTAATAAAGTAGGTGGCATAAAATGACCTTTCCGTTGTTTTAGCCGTTCTGAAATTAAATCAAAACTACCAGATAAGAAAATCCATTTTACATGGCTTTCAATATCTTTTTTAAGAAGATCTCTATAACTTTCTTTTAAGGCAGAGCAAGCAATAATACATGAATTGTGTTGTGTTTGTTCTTTGGCTAATTGGTTTAAATTTAGCAACCATCCTGAGCGATCAGTATCATTTAAAGCTTGGCCATTTGCCATCTTTTTTTTGTTCTTTTGCGGATGAAAATCATCCCCATCAAAAAACGGAAGAGAAAGTGCTTCTGAGAGTAAGTTTCCGATTGTAGATTTACCTACACCAGAAACTCCCATTATAAAAATAGCAATTGGTCTCTTGAAGTTCATTTTTAAAAATCAAGAGATAAATATAGTGATTTCTTATAAGTTATTGAAAAAGATAGTTATTTCTGTCTAAAATAGATGATAATGGGCACACCATGAAAATTAAAAAGTTCTCGCATTTTATTTTCTAAATACCTTTTATAAGGAGGTTTTACATATTGAGGTAAATTGCAGAAAAATGCAAACTGAGGTGTTGGTGTTGGGAGTTGCATACAATACTTAATCTTTACAAATTTACCTTTGTAAGCTGGTGGAGGGTTTTGCTTCATCATATCTAACAAAGCATCATTTAATTTACTGGTAGTAATTCTGTTTTTTCTATTTTCAAATACCTCTACAGCAGTTTCAATGGCTTTAAAAATCCGTTGTTTGGTCAGTGCTGAGGTGAAGATAATGGGTACATCAGTAAAAGGAGCAATTTCTTCCCTTATTTTAGCTTCAAACTCTTTAGTAGAATGCGTGTCTTTTTCGACTAAATCCCATTTATTAACTAAAATAACAACGCCTTTTTTATTTTTTTCTGCTAGCCAAAAAATATTTTGATCTTGACCTTCAAATCCTCTTGTAGCATCTAACACTAAAATAGCAACATCACAATATTCAATAGCACGTACAGAACGCATTACAGAGTAAAATTCAAGATCTTCTTTTACTTTACTTTTACGGCGGATTCCTGCAGTATCTACTAGATTAAATTCAAATCCGAAACGGCTATATTTTGTATCAATAGAATCTCTAGTTGTACCAGCAATATCAGTAACAATATATCTTTCTTCGCCAATTAAAGCATTGATAAAAGATGATTTTCCTGCATTTGGTCTACCAACAACTGCAAAACGAGGTAAATCTTCTTCAATTCTTTCTTCTTCTGGTGGCAATACTTTTACCAATTCATCTAATAACTCACCTGTGCCACTACCATTTATACTAGCAATGGTGAAATATTCTCCTAACCCTAACGCGTAAAATTCAACGGCATCAGCATTACGTCTACTATTATCTACCTTATTTATGGTCAATAAGACAGGTTTTTTTACTTTACGAAGGAGTTTTGCAACGTCTTCATCCATCCCCGTAACACCAGTTTCAACATCAACCATAAAGATGATAACATCGGCTTCGTCTATGGCCAATTCAACCTGTTTGTCAATTTCAGCTTCAAAAACATCATCAGAACCTTTAATATAACCACCAGTATCAATTAAAGTAAACTCTCTACCATTCCATTCGCTTTTGCCATAATGCCGATCTCTAGTAACACCACTAACGGCATCAACAATTGCTTCACGACGCTGAATTAAACGATTAAAAAATGTTGATTTACCAACATTTGGTCTTCCTACTATGGCTACGATATTACTCATGATGATTGAAAATTGTTTGCAAAGGTACTGTTATTAGTTCAATGTTTTGGGTTTCAGGTTTCGAGTTTAAAAAAAATAGTATATTGAGACTTTTAATTGAAAAATATGAATGAACCAATACATGACGAACAGATTAATAGGGTTTTATTAAAGCCCCGATTTAAGTTAGAGTTAGATGAAAATCAACAAGAAATTTTAGATAAATTTACGGCTAATCTTGAAGATGAAGATTGTAAATATTGTTCAAAGATTTCTGGTAATCATGTTTTTTTAGATGTACCAAAGTCTGAAGAACATTTTTGGTCACCACAACTACAAGTTGAAATTATTAAAGGAGAGAATGATAAAACCATTGTAAAAGGTATTTTGGGGCCCAAACCACAAGTTTGGACATTTTTTATGTTTCTTCATTTTGTTGTAGCCGCCGCTTTTATTATATTTTTTGTAATATTCTATGTGAATTGGAGTTTAGATAATGATTACCAACTTTCAAAATACATGTTAATTGGTTTGCCTATACTTTGGATGGTTCTTTATTTTTTCGGACAATCGGGTAAAAAATTAGGGTATAAACAAATGGTAGAACTCGATGATTTTATGATGAAAACTCTTGAAAAATAGTTGACAGTATGCAGTAAACAGTTGCAGTTAGTTATGATGTTTACTGAAGAAATTATATTTTATGAAGGTAACAGTTTTGTATGCTTGTAAAATTCATAAAAAAACGATAATAAGAAAATACTGCCAACTGCGACTGTTTACTGCATACTGAGGATGTTTTCCATTTCTTGTTGTAATTTAAGTGCACTTTCCATGGCTTTTTTAGCAAAATCAGTTCCGTTTGAAGCATAGATAATCCCTCGAGAAGAGTTGATTAATAATCCGACATCATCATTCATTCCATATTTACAAACACCCTGTAAATCTCCGCCTTGTGCACCAATACCAGGAACTAATAAAAAGTGATTGGGTACAATTTTTCTAATTTTCTGAAAATATTCTGGGCGTGTTGCTCCAACAACATACATGAGTTGGTCACTATTTTTCCAAGAGAGTGATTGTTCTAACACCTTTTCATACAACGTCAATCCGTTTTCATCTTTTAAAACTTGAAAATCGAGTCCACCAGCATTTGAAGTTAAGGTTAAAAGTATTGTGAATTTATCCGCGAAAGCGAGAAAAGGCTCTACAGAATCGCTTCCCATATAGGGAGCAACTGTAACTGAGTCAAAATTCAAATCTTCAAAAAACGCTTTGGCGTACCGTGTTGAGGTATTGCCTATATCACCACGTTTGGCATCAGCTATGGTGAAAACTTCAGGATAATTATCATTTAAATATTCAATAGTTTTTTGCAAGGCTATCCATCCTTTAATTCCGTAAGCTTCAAAAAAAGCAATGTTAGGTTTGTAAGCTACAGCCAAATGATGTGTAGCATCAATAATCTGTTTGTTGAATTCAAAAATAGGATCTTCTAATTTTAATAAATGTTGTGGAATTTTCTCTAAATCAACATCCAATCCGATACATAAAAAGGATTTTTTGATTTTGATTTGCTCAACCAATTGCTGTTTTATCATTGTTAATTTTTTAAACCTATTTTAATATAGAAAACAAAGGTAATAAAAAGTCAAGTTGAGTTCAATATCAAAAATGATTATCTTGCAAGTTTTATGACAAAATCATTATACAGATAATCAAATTAAACTTATCGAGTCATTATGCATAAATTTTGGAAAATAATTATTCCTATACTCATTTTATTCGGTGTTATTGGTTTATGGAAAATCACTAGAAATCAGCAAGACCCAACTTGGCTTAAATTAAAAAATTTACAGCTATCAGAAATTGAGACTCTAGAGAAATCTCCTAAAAAAGTGCAATTGTTATTTAAAGAATTTCATGGTAAAGAAACTTCAGATAGTATAAAAGCAATAGATTTAATAGACGATCCTTATGTTCCTATTATGAAGTATAGTAAGTTTGAAAAGTATATTAATGCCTTAAAAGAAGAGAAAAGAATATTGATTTCAACTGTTGAAGGTGGTGGTTCAACTACGTTAGTTACAAGGCTTGCTAAATTTATTGCAATTGATGATGCTCGTATTTTGAGTGTAAATTGTTCTCCTCAGTTTGACTTAATTTATCACAAAAAGTATATTGGAGAGGAAAAGGATGGGAAATATAGTAAAGGTGAACTACTTCTTTTTTGGGAGGAATGTTTACGCCAGCCTGATAAGAAATTTATTGCTGTTTTTGATGATTTTGACAAAATGAATCCTGAAACACTCTTTGGACCAGATTTATGGGAAAATATAAACAATAAAAAGTATAAAAAATTTATTGGAGGTGAAGAAGTTGTGATTCCAGATAATTTCTATATGATAAGTACAACCTTATCAGCCATTGGGTCTAGAATTCAATTGCATAATGAACATTTTAAACGTATTGGGCGTAATTATTATTTAAGACCTAATACCATTGATTTAGCGTTGTATCTTGAAAGTAATATAAATAAACTAAATTCAAAAATTGAAAAAGAAGGAATTTCATCATTAAGTGAAAAAGAAAAAAAGCAAAATAAAGCATTGAATGATTCGAAAAATGTTCTTGAATATCTTTATCTCTTTGAAAAAACAAACCATATCATTGAAAGAGATATTTCTAAAACTAGCCAATTGGCTCAATGGAGCGATGTTCGAAAATTATACTTACCTGAAGATCGAGATCAACTAATAGAAACGTTTATTAACCACGTTAATGCCATTAGTCCAGAGAAAAAGTTTGATAAAACCAGCTTTAAACCCATTTATTATACTTTTAAAAACAAAGGTTTGCTTCAAGAATCTAACACCTTGGCTACAAGCTTTAAAGTATTTAAAGAATGGGGGTTTTTAACTGAGTTTGTGGTTGCGATTTGTTTTGCATTGGCTACGGCATTAATTAGTGTTTATTTGAACTCTAAAAGAAAACGAAAAGTTACAAAATTTTTAACACGATCTGAAGAAATTTACACAGGTTTTGAAAATAGAACTATGGATACAGAGGTTGCTATCAATAAACTTTCGGAACTTAAATTTGAAATTGAAGAACATACGAAAAGTAATAAAATTAGTTTCCCAGAAGCTATATTTTTTTATAATTCTGTAAGGAGTAAAGTAAATTCTATTGAAATTACTAAGAATATTAATGTTACTTTTTTAACCTTAATGGATGTCTTTTTGGACGATGAAGAATTATCAAAAAATGAGTATGATAAACTTATGACGTTTTTAGAGAAAATTGAGCATACCATTCCGAAAGGAGACATTCAACGAATGAAAGATCAAGTAAATAAAGCTTGGGAAGAATTTGGCGTAAAATAAGAAAATAATAAAACAAATCATTTTAATTCACTCCTTTAATTTCTTTCTTTTTATCTTTGTGTTTTAATTTTAAAACGACATCATGAGAAGTAAAATAGTAGCTGGTAACTGGAAAATGAATAAAACATTATCAGAATCAAAAGATTTGGTAAAAGGAATCAAAAAATCCATTAAAGGAATCAAATTAGAAAACACACGTGTAATTATAGCACCTACTTATGTAAATCTTCAAAAAGTATCAAAAAACACAAAAAAATCAGCCGTTGAAGTTGCCGCACAGAATATGCATCAAGCGGATAGCGGAGCATTTACAGGAGAAATTTCTGCTGAAATGTTAAAGTCTGTAGGTGTGGGTATCGTTATTTTAGGGCATTCTGAAAGAAGAGAATACTTTGGAGAAACCGATGTGTTATTGGCTCAAAAAGTAGATCAAGCATTAAAAAACAATTTAGAAATTATTTTTTGTTTTGGAGAAGTCTTAGAAGATAGAAAAAATGAAAATCATTTTAAAGTAGTTGAAAGTCAGATTAAAAACGGATTATTTCATTTAGGTGCTGATGCTTGGAAAGACATAGTTTTAGCTTACGAACCTGTTTGGGCAATCGGTACTGGCGAAACAGCAAGTCCTGAACAAGCACAAGAAATGCACGCTTTTATTCGTGGTTTAGTTGCTGAAAAATACAATAGTAATGTTGCAGATACTATTTCTATTCTTTACGGAGGTAGCGTAAAACCAGCCAATGCAAAAGAGATTTTTTCAAAAGAAGATGTTGATGGAGGTTTAATTGGTGGTGCTGCATTAAATGCTGATGATTTTTCAGCTTTGATTGAAGCGATATAGATCTCTAACTCTCCCGAAGATGGGACTTTAAAATATATTTATTTTTGTTATTCCTGTCCTGAAGCTTCGGGACAGGAATCCATTTTTATTAATACTCACAGTAAAATGATTTATATCGCATACACCTTTAAAATTTCACCTTTACAACCTGCTACAGAAATTCTAATTGCTGAATTGGGTGTTGCAGGTTTTGAAAGTTTTGTGGAGAATGGAGACGGAGTCATTGCCTACATCCAAAAAGAAGAACATATAGATGATATTTTAGATAATATTTTTGTGTTGAATAACAAAGAATTTGAAATTTCATATGTAAAAGAGGAAATAGCTCAAGTCAACTGGAATAGTGAATGGGAGAAAAATTTCAATCCGATTCAGGTAGATGATATGGTAAGTATTAGAGCTCCTTTTCACAAAAAGACAGATCATAAATATGAGATTATTATTGAGCCAAAAATGAGTTTTGGTACGGGGCATCATGAAACTACACATATGATGGTGCAACATTTATTGTCTTTAGATTTAAAAGAGAAACGTGTATTAGACCTGGGCTGTGGTACAGGTATTTTAGCTATTTTTTCTGAAATACGAGGTGCTAAATTTATTGATGCTATTGATATTGATGAATGGTGTTATGAAAATACATTTGATAATTTAGAACTAAACAATTGTAAAAAGGTAGATGTTTATCAAGGTGATGCATCTTTACTAATCAATAAAAAATATGATGTTGTCATTGCCAATATCAATAGAAATATTTTGTTGAATGATATAAAAACATATGCCAATTGTTTAAATGATAAAGGTATTTTATTATTAAGTGGTTTTTACGAAGAAGACATTCCTCTTATTGATACTGAAGCTTCAAAATACCAGCTAAAACTAGATTCAATTATTGAAAAAAATAATTGGGTAGCTTTAAAATATACCTCCTAACTTTCCTTTAGAATATCTTTAGAATTGAAGTTTATATATAATTAGAATATTTATTCTAAATCATTTATTATAAACTAAATTCTTTAACTATGATTAATTATTTAAAATTTTCGGTACTAATTATTTTGAGTTTATTTGTTTTTTCCTGTCAACAGGAAGAAGATATTTCTACAGTAAAGCAAAGTCGTGTCTTTGAAGAACCATCTGGAGAACATTTTTCTTGCTGGAATTCGAGTTTAAGGATTAGTAATGCTGGAATAACGGATCTTGAAACGGGTGAAGTATTTAAGGAGAGATATATTATGTCTTTTAGTAAAGATGAAGCATCCATTTCTTACCATGCAAGTATGATTTCACGTTTGTTTGGGTTAAAAAAAGACTCTTATTTAGTATTTTTTTATGGGGAGGCATCAACTTTTAATGCTTTTTATTTCCCGCCAAAAGCTACCTGGTTGGATGGTCAATGGGTATTTGGTGATTATGAGAGACCAGGTAAGATCTACTTTGGTATGGATCTTTTCAATGCAGCAAAAGCCAAAGGAGGTGGTTTGTTAGGACCTATTGCTATTATAGCACATGAAGTTGCCCATCATGTACAGCATCGTTTTAAATTACCTACAATAATAGAAGAAACTGTTAGGTCTAAGGAGTTGGAAGCTGATGCATTTATGGGTTATTATTTGAAGAAAAGGAACATTGCTGGTGCACCAAAGGGTGTCGATGAATTCACTGGAGAACCTCTTGATCCTCTTTATTATTCATGGTCTAATATAGGCCCAGCTCTTGCTATTTTTTCTGATCTTGGAGATACTGAGACTTCAAACCCAGATCATCATGGTACATCAGAGCAAAGACGTTCGGCTATTCGTTTAGGTTGGCACTTAGGTAAGTTTGAATTGACCGCAGAAAATTTTGATAAACAATTTTTTAAGTTTTATAATAAACAAGTATTGACAGGTGATTTTAAAATTGAAAATAAGAAAAAGAAAGGTTTAGATGCTGAAATTGATGCGTATATTGAATCTAAATTAGAAGAATTGATAAAACTAAATAGAGGTGAATTGAATTTAGAAGATTTTAATAACTTAGACTAATACTAACTTAAGAAATACAACAAAATTAGTTATTTCAATTTATGAATTTGAAAAGAGGAAGATTTACAGACTTCCTCTTTTTATTATTTATGGAATAGCCTTAAGATACAATTTATATATCTAATTAACAGTTAGTTACCTTGTTTTTTGTCAAAAGTTCAAAATTTCTTTAGAATTGAAGTTTATAATGGGTACAGAATTTTTATTCTAGATAACTTATTTATTAACTAAATTTTTAAATTATGACTAACTATCTGAAATTTTCATTGCTAATTGCCTTGAGTTTATTTATTGTTTCCTGTCAACAGGAGGAAGATCTTTCTGCTGATTTAGAGCAAAATAACGCCTTAGAACAGCTATCTGAAAAAGATTTTTCTTGCGTATATTCATTTGTAGATAATAATTGGGGACCTAATGCTTTTAGAAATAATTTTATTATCAATCAAGCACATACCAATTTTATTTATGGTCAAAATAGACGTATTGCAAGTGTGTTCGGCGTGCCAACTGTGCCTTTAAGTTTTATTCATGATAATTCTTCTGGTTCAACTTTTAATGCTTTATCCTTTAGCTCAGGGAGAATTGATTATGGTGAAGACATTTACCGTCAAGCATTATCAAAAGGTTTAATTGCTCCTGTAGCAATATTGGCTCATGAAATAGGGCATCAATTACAATATCGATATAATTTACCATCAAGACAAGAAAATACAGCAAGAGCTACAGAGTTAGAAGCTGATGGTTATGCAGGTTATTATTTGAAAAGACCAAATGGTTACAATGCCACTTGGAGTCAAGCAGGACCAGCATTTGCATTTGCTTTTGATATAGGAGATTATAGTACTTCAAGTCGTGGTCATCATGGTACACCACGTCAAAGACGTTCAGCTACTCGTTTAGGCTGGTATTTAGGAGAGTATAATTTAACTCCAAGAAGTTTTGATAGTAATTTTTTCTATTACTACAATCAATATGTGTTGCCAGGAAATTTAAAATTAGCTAAAGAGAAAAGAACAGTAAAAGAAGCAGAAATGGATGCGTTTATTGAATCTAAATTAGAAGAATTGGTAAAACTTAATACCGGTGAATTAAGTGCAGATGATTTTATCAACTTAGATTAATATCTACTTTAGTTCTAAAATTAATTATTTGAATTAGTGCATTTTGAACCCAGATTATATGATAGAGGATAGAAATGAGACTTGATACAGCAATAAAATATGAAATTTTACTAATTTCAGCATAGCACAGCTATGGTTAAAGTAGAAAACTTAGTAAAACGGTATATTTTGAAGGTGTTTAAAGTCGGAATAGATTTTCTATTGTATAATCTGGGTTAATAGAGGAAAAGTTAAAAATTTCCTCTTTTTTGTTTGTATTAAACAGTTTTACTATTTTTGCAGTATCAAAATGAGTACAAAAGAAAAAATACAAGAAGATTTTGCTGTCCTTGAGCAAGAAATGTTTCAAC
Source organism: uncultured Flavobacteriaceae bacterium (assembly GCA_964428855.1). GTDB lineage: Bacteria > Bacteroidota > Bacteroidia > Flavobacteriales > Flavobacteriaceae > Aureibaculum. The sequence goes on along the minus strand of CAYRZY010000061.1, from coordinate 416 downwards.
ATGAAATCGTTTTATTTAATGACGATGTCAATACTTTTGAACACGTTATTGATTCATTAATTGATGTTTGTAATCATACTTCAGAACAAGCAGAACAATGTGCTTATTTAGTACACTTCAAAGGGAAATGTGCAGTGAAAACAGGCGAATATGATGAGTTGAAGCCTCGCTGTACAAAGTTGTTGAATTTAGGACTTTCTGCAGAAATTATTTAAAATCACCATTTTTATCAATACTTATAGTTTGTAATTGAACTGAATCCTGTTATTCATTTTATGAATAATTATTGTTCTTGTTTTATGGATAAATAGGTGTTATATTTGTATAATTATAAAATAACCTGAAATAAAAGATTATGGCATTTGATATTGAAATGATAAAAGGAGTGTATAAAAGGATGCAACAGAATGTTGATA
>CAYRZY010000060.1:0-13623 GCA_964428855.1 uncultured Flavobacteriaceae bacterium | reverse complement strand
GAAGACAGAAGACTGGAAGGGTAAATTAATTCTTTTCCTGTTTTCTATTTTCCATGGCATTACCACTTCCGTTTTTCATTAAGTTCAGCCTCTTCTTTAACATATTCTTCAACAGGAGTTACTTTTAAGAATGATTGGTCTTGTTCAATAGCAAACTGTAGCTGTTTAACTATTTTTTCAATTGAATCATTTTCATAATCAATCTCAAGTGGTTTTTTGATAACTATTGATTGTAAAACGCCACGTTTTTTTATACGCAATCCTTTTTTATCAAAAGATCTTCTAAACCCATCAATTACAATAGGAACCACAATAGGTTTGTTTTTTTTAATAATATGAGCTGTCCCTCTTCTGATAGGCTTAAAAGGTGTTGTAGTTCCTTGAGGGAAAGTAATTACCCATCCGTCATTTAATGCCACACCAATATTGCTGATGTCAGACATTTTTACCTGTCTTTTAACATCTTTACCTTTGCTTCTCCAAGTACGTTCTATAGCGACTGCACCAATATAAGCAAGAACTTTTGGTAATAAACCTGCTTTCATAGTTTCTGCTGCAGCGACATAGTAGATGTTCAGTTTAGGTTGCCATAAATAACCAACATTTTTTATAGAATCAATTCTACCTTTTAAGGAAGCATTAAAAACATGATGCATAGCCACTACATCTGCAAAATAGGTTTGATGATTTGAAACAAATAATACACCATCCTCAGGTAAGTCTCGTATAATTTCAGAGCCTTCAATTTGTAATTTGTTAAAACTTTGATACCGTTGATGTGTTGTTATTGCAAGAATTCTAATCAAAAATTTCTTAAGGAATAGTGCATTACCAAAAGGATCTTGTTTATATAATTTCATAAAATTATAGGTAGGTTTGATAACAAACTTACAAAAAGATAGCATTTATACTAATTTTATAAGGTCTTTAATTTCACTTAATACCATAGCTGTTGCACCCCAAACTACATAATTATTTAATTTAAAGCATGGTACGTCTATGTTTTTCATGTAGGAAGTAGTTAAATTTTTAGAACTTAAATTTTTATCATCTAATAAATCACTTAAAGTAACTTCAATAACCTCTTCAACTTCATAATTAGTTTTTAGAGTTGGTGTACTTTTTAAAATTCCAATAAATGGAGTAACCCAAAAATTACTTGGCGGGATATAAGTTTTTGTTAATTTTCTAACAATGGTGATGTCAGTTTTTAGAATACCGAGCTCTTCTTCAGTTTCTCGTAATGCAGTATGCCTCAAATTGTTATCATTCTTTTCTTTTTTACCTCCAGGAAAACTAATTTGAGAAGCATGAACCCCTTTGTAATTAGATCTTAACATCAATAGTATTTTAGTATTAGAATCCTTATCAGGATAAAACAGAGCTAAAACAGCAGATTCTTTAGGGTTGGGTTTTAGAATTTCTTCTAAAGAGAATTGTTTTCTCAATTCTGGAGCCATTTTAAATTGCGAATCGATTCCGCCTAAAGGCAATTTTTTTATTCTTGAAAGTTGTGTTAAAAAGTAGTTAAAATCCATTAAATTAAATCATTAAGCTAAAACTCAAATTTACAATTATTACTTTAATAGTGCGTTTTTAAATATCGAATATAAACTGTAGGTAGTCAAATGTGAACTTAGTCTATGCGAAAATAGCTTCGCTAATTTAATTTTAGTTTTAACAGCTTATATTTGAAGTGTCAAAATAAGAATCAAATTACAATATAGATGATCCCATTAAGAAACATATTAGTTATTGCTCTACTTTATTTCTCATCGCAAAGTTACGCACAAATAGATTATAAAGCATTGATAAGAAATTTAGAAGACGTTACAAAAGAGACTAACTTGAAAGACTTTTTTGAAGGTCTACCTAATAATATGAGTAAAAATGAAGGAGAATTTAAAGATGAACGTTTTTTAAGACTTTATGGTGTTGTTGTTGATAATGTTGAATTTGAAAATTCATGGTCAGGAAGGTATCTTAGCATTTCTTTATTTGATGAAGAAGTCGATTATAAAATATTTAAAGAAAAATTCACTTCCCTCTATGGAGATCCTGAAATTGACGATAGCTATCAGGATGAATTGTATTATGAATGGAGTTCAGAAGAAAATAGAATTACAATGTCTGTAAAACTTGAAGAAGATACATTTTTAAAATTTAATGATAAGCTCACAATAAAATTTATAGAAGAATGAAGAAAGTTTCAATTATAATTATACTACTAGGTTTTGTGTCATGTGCTCAAGATGGTAATAAATACAACCTTTCTGAAATTCACTCACCAGAAGACTTGTCTGTGATGATTGATAAAATGAAAAAAGACAAGGTAGAGATGGATACCGTTTATTATAAAGAAATTGAAGGTCAAGGAATGCATTATGATGGTATACCAGTTAGCAAAATGAGCTTTTTTAATGAAAATGGTTTAACAATTACAACAGACTCGGTAAATTATTCTGCCAAAAACCTACTTGAAGCTATTGAAGAAAAAAAAGGATTTGGTAAATATGAAGAAAGTGAATATTCGTCAGAGAACATTTTTTATTGGGACAATGAAAATGAAAATTTAAAGTTAGAAATTAATTTTGTTGAAGGAAAGCATCTTGCAAAAATGGGGAAGAAAGATTATGCTAAATTGGAAATAACTTACCCAAAACATTATGCTATTCCTTTAGCAAATATGCATCGTAAATTGTCAAATTTTGATCTTAAACCAGAATATGAATTGCAAATTTCTAGACAAAATTGCATTTATGAAGTGTTTTTAGATGGGATTAGTTTGACAAGTGTAGTTGATGAAACATATAAAGATTCACAAGAAATTGATTTGAATACTTTTTTATTGATTTCAGGTGAACATAAAATTAGTATTAAAGCTAATTCTTATGTTAACAGTTCTGAAGCATCTTATTTAAAAGTATATGTGATAAAAAAAGAAGATAGTAAAGAAACGTTAGTTGAAAAGAGATTCACCTTTAATAATACTAAAGAGCATAATTTTGAAATGATTTTTAATTGTAAGACTCCATTCAATCTTAAAGGTTGGAAAAACGGAAAAGATTTACGTAAAGATTCATTACTAAAAAATAAAGTTACAGCCCTATATGAAAAAGTAGGTAAATCAATTTTAAATAAAGAAGAACAAGCAATTAGTGATTTGTTTTATATTTCTAATTTTGAAACTAGACAGTCTACTTATGATACAAGTTATAAAAATTCTTTAGAGTATTGGGAGTCTTGGTTAGAGACCTTTAAAAACACTTATAAGTATAGTGTAACTCAAGATTTTACTATTGAATATAGTGCAGATGGACACTTAATTTATGCAACTCCCATTAAGAAACTAGATATGTTAGTGGTGACAGGTAAAAATTATAGTCGCTCTTTTGACTTTTATTTATATCAACCACAGAATAGTAACGAACTAAAAATAATAAGAGAATGAGAATACTAATAATTATTTCAATATTTTTCGTCTTTTTATCATGTACAAATGCACAAGATTCTGCCAATGAAGAGGTTAATAATTTTATTGCTGAATTAGATGATAAGTCAATAGATGAGATTAAAGAAGAAATTAATAATAATATTAAGTCTTTTGAAAATTTTGCTAAGTTTTTTGAAGGATATGGTTTTTCAAATAAGATAGAAAAAATTGGTAAAGAAGATGAAAAGTTTGAGACTGCTTTTGAAATTGACACAACAAATATTGATAAGCTATTAAGACAGTTTAATCATATTAAGTTTGAACAAAGTTTTTCAGAGTATACTACAGAATTAGAATTCGGATTTAAAGAAAATGAGTATCAGAGGTTGATGAAATTGGGTGCAGGCATAGCACAAAGGTTTATTCCTAAAAAAATCTATTATAGTAATGGATCGGTTCGTGCGGACAGTATTTCAAATTATGAAGTTAGTTTTTCTTTTGAAGAAGAATGGGGACAAACTATACCCATTGATAGTGTAGAAGTAAATTATGAACTACATTATTCAGCCAATTATGATGAAATTACAATCAGTTTAGATAACCCAATTGTAAATTATGATGGGGGGAAAATTGAATTGGTAAAAGCCAAAGATAATTATGCATATTTGATAATTAGCGATACCATAAATGGTATTTCAGAAATTCAAGGACTAAATAAAGATGGTAAAGTATTAGGAGAAAGTGGACATTCAAGCAGTAATCAGTCTCCAGAGAAAACAGAAAAAGGAATTAAAGAATTACTAGGTTATTTAAAAAAAACACAAAAAAAATTAAATAATAACGCTTTTAAAACTACTGAAGAGTTTCAAAATTATTTAAGAAAAAACTTACCTAAATTAGATTACTTTAATGATAAAGATGATCTCTACCATAAAGAAATTTATTTTTACGGAAATGTTAAAGAAATTAAATTATATTTTGCTAAGAACCCTAAAATAAGACAAACTCAATTTAGAGCTATTAATACAAGTGTTTTTGGAAATTACATTCAAATGCCTGTTGAAGATGGTGTTGTATTTCTTAATCAAGAAGGGAAAGAACAATTTAAGATTGAAGGTGAAGAATTTAATTCGTTGAACTCTAGGTTTTATGAAGACGATAATTTTTATTACCATCTAAATACTGAGAAGAAACTGCTAGACACCTTATTAGTATATCATATTGAAGCTTTTAGTAATGGTTTAGTAGGGATGCTGTTTGAACAAGAATATGATAAATATAGATTGTTTGATTTAGAAAATAAACAAGTAACAACAAATACATTTGATATCTTAAAAGAAGAAGAAGGACTACTTTTTGGAGAAAAATCAGGAAGAATTGATGAAGAGCTATATATAATTGATAGTCTTGGTCAAGGGCATCTTTTAAAAGATGTCTCTGAAATAGGTGATTCACATGAAGGCTTAATTGTGGTTGAAAATAAAAACAGTAAGAGTGGTTTTATGAATTCTAAAGGTGAAATAGTGATACCTATGATATATTATGATGTAGCAGAGTTTAGCGATGGTTTGTCAAAAGTAAAGAAGACTAGCGGAGATAATTATGGTTTTATTGATAAGACAGGAAAAGTGATTCTACCATTTATATATGAATCTGCATATGATTTTGTAAAAGGAGTAACTGCAGTACGGTTAGAAGAAGGCGGCTATAAACTAATTGATACTACAGGAAAAGTACTTGTCGAGGTTAAATCAAGTAGTATAGGGATTAGCACAAATTTTGAAGAAAGAGCTTATAGTTTTGGTAATGGAGAGAAGTATGATACTTATGGAGTTCTAGTTGAAGATGATGACGAATAACCATTTATTTTAAAAGATAAAACGAATAATGTTTAGATTAAGAATTTTTATTCAAATTTTAGTACTCGTTGTTATTCAAGTGTCATGTAATTCTCAACAAGTAAAAGAAAAGAGAATACTAAAAGAAAAAGTACTGTCTATCGAAAAAGACTTTATCAAGAAAGGAATTTTAAAAGATAATTCAGCAACTTCCTATATGAATATGTATATCAATTCATATAGTTATAACTATTCTATTGAACAAAGATTAGTTATTAGAGATCTATTAAAATCTCATTTTGGAAATGAAATAAAAATCACCGATAATAATAACGATATTATTACAATGTATCGTTATAATAGTAATTGGGATTCAATAAATAAACATATGCGGAAGATTGATGAACTGGTTTCTTTAGGAGGGAATGATAAAAAAGCAGAAGCATATATAAATGAATATATTAAACAGCCCGATAATTTTTTAAGGAAAAGGCTAAAAGCTATATTTTTTGAAAATAATGAATCAAAATTTTTTAGTTATGTATCATTATATTTAATGTTTAAAGATTATGAAGATGGAGATATAGGGTTTGAGTATTGGGTGAAAAGATACCAAGTTTATGGAGATGAATTACTTGATCCAAATTTTAAAGAAGATAAAGAAGTTGAAAGGTCTATTAAGGAAGAAGATAAAACCAAAAGAAATGAACCTGAAATAGAAATCATTGAAGTTATAGAATCTACTGAGGCTACTGATGTAGACGAAAATATTGAAATTGAAGAAGACGAGCCTGAACTCTAATCATTAAAACTGATGAGGTAGAATTGCCTAAAAAATAATCAAAATAGCTTTTTCTTTAATCGAAATAACTTGAATGAAATAGCTTTAACTCTAATTCTAAAATAGTTAAAAGAAAGAACTCTTTCCCGAAAAAAACTTGTAATTTTAGCCAATATTTCATTTCTGATATTTATGAACAGGTTAAAAAAAATTAGCTTCAGTATTTTGGTGATTATTGCACTTATCATTCTTGCTGCAATAATTATACTTCCAGAAAAGTTAGATAAAAAATTTAATACAATAACATTGCAAGCTCCTTATACCGTTTCTGAAGAAGCTCAGAAAATATACAATTCACTTGACTTTATTTCTGATATGCATTGTGATGCCTTATTGTGGAAAAGAGATTTGTTGAAAAGAAATGATTTTAGTTCAGTAGATATACCGAGAATGTTAGAAGTAAACATGGGGCTACAAGCTTTTACTATTGTAACAAAGGCACCAAAAAACATGAATTTCGATAATAATACTGGTGATACAGATCAAATTACCATTCCATATATTTTACAACTTAGACCTATAAGTTCTTGGTTTAACCTTACGGAGAGAGCTTTATCACAGTGCAATGCATTACATGATTTTGAAGCAGATTCTGATGGTAAGTTTAGAGTGATTGAAACATCTTCTGATTTGCAACAATTTTTATCCGATAAGCAAAAAAATAAAAAAATAACTGCTGGGTTTTTGGGAATTGAAGGAATGCATGCTTTGAGTGGAGAATTAGAAAATGTTGATAAATTATACGATGCTGGTGTTAGAATGATGGCTCCGGTACACTTTTTTGATAATAAGCTTGGTGGTTCAGCACATGGAGTTTCTAAAGAAGGCTTGACTGATTTTGGTAAACAAGTCATCAAAAAAATGCAAAAAAAAGATATGATTGTTGATGTAGCTCATAGTTCACCAAGATTATTAGATGATATTTTTGAAATTTCTACTAAACCAGTGGTAAGTTCGCATACAGGTGTTCAAGGAACTTGTGAGACGGTTCGAAATTTATCTGACAAACACCTTAAACAAATTGCAGCATCTGGCGGTTTGATATGTATTGCTATGTTTGAACACGCTACTGGTGAAACTACAGTGGCATCTTCAGTAAAAGCTATTAAATATTGTATCGATTTGGTAGGGGTTGATTATGTAGCTTTAGGGTCTGACTTTGATGGAGCTATAGAAATACATACTGATGTTACTGGTTTGCCTTTATATGTAGAAGAAATGTTAAAACTAAAAATTTCAGTAGAAGACATTAGAAAAATAATGGGTGATAATGTAAAACGTTTTATGTTGAAAAATTTACCTAAGTAATAGAAAGGTTTGTTTTTTATAAACGTCTATTGAAAGAATTGTCCCTTTGAGGATTAATGAAGAACAAAATGGCTTTTGTTAAGAAGTTACCAAGTAAAGCTTATTATGGGGTGTTGGTATATTAAGATAATTACAAAATAAGTACATGAAAATAGGAATAGTTTGTTATCCAACTTTTGGAGGAAGTGGAGTAGTAGCTACAGAATTAGGAATCGCATTGGGTAAAAAGGGGCATGAAGTCCATTTTATAACTTCAAAACAACCCGTTAGATTAAATTTTTTAACAGATAATATTCATTTTCATGAAGTGTTTGTAGAAGAATATCCTCTATTTCATTTTCAGCCATATGAGTTGGCCTTGTCTAGTAAATTAGTTGCTATAGTAGAACGTTATGGATTGGATATTTTACATGTGCATTATGCAATACCACATGCTTATGCAGCTTATATGGCTAAACAAATGCTTAAAGAAAAAGGAATAGAGATACCAATAGTCACTACATTGCATGGTACAGATATTACATTGGTTGGTAGTCATCCTTTTTATAAGCCAGCTGTGGAGTTTAGTATTAATAATTCAGATGTGGTTACTACAGTATCTGAGAGTTTACGTTTAGATACTTTGCGTTTATTCGACATTAAAAAAGAGATTGAAGTTATCTATAATTTTATTGATTTTGAGAAGTATCCAAGTCCTAATGATGTTGATTGTGAGCGAAATACCTTAGCAAAAGAGAATGAAAAAATCATTGTACATGTCAGTAATTTTAGGCCTGTAAAAAGAATTAAAGATGTTATTTCAATTTTCGCCAAGATTCAAAAAGAACTACCTGCCAAGTTATTAATGGTTGGTGATGGTCCAGAACGAGAGCAGGCAGATGTTTTAGCTAAAGAGTTAGGCGTCAGAGATCAAATTCTTTTTTTAGGAAATAGCAATGAAGTGAATAAAATTTTATGTTATGCTGATTTGTTTTTATTACCTTCAGAGACTGAAAGTTTCGGTTTGGCAGCTTTAGAGGCTATGGCTGCAAAAACTCCAGTTATATCTTCAAATTCTGGTGGATTACCTGAGGTAAATGTTCATTCTGTTACTGGATTTTTAAGTAATGTAGGGGATACTGATGATATGGCGAAAAATGCAATTCATATATTAGAGGATAATGAGCGTTTAAAAACGTTTAAAATTAATGCCCAAGAATTTGCAAGACAATTTTCAATTGAAAAAATACTTCCGTTGTATGAAGAAGTATACAGAACTGTAAAAGCTGGCTGTTGTTAGGCTTGGTAATAATCTAATCCCTCAATAATTAAATCATTAGGGGCAGTAGCGTCAAGAATAAATTCACCAACATCTTTTAAAAGGATGTATTTAACCACACCATTGACATTCTTTTTATCATGTTTCATCAAATCTAAAATAGAAGCATAATGCTCTTTTTCAATAGTAATTTTGCCATAGGTTTTTAAGACATAATCTTTTAGAGACTCCAATTCATTGATAGGGAAGCCATGTAGTTTTTTTGAAACATAGGCTTCAATAACCATTCCGATGGCAACAGCCTCACCGTGAAGTAAGTTGTCTAAGGCTTGATGTTCTAAAAAATACGATTCAATAGCATGCCCAACGGTATGTCCGTAGTTCAACGCTTTGCGTAAATTTGTTTCTTTAAAATCTTCGAGTACTACCTTATTCTTGATACCAATTGATTGATGTATGATACCATTTAAGTCATTGATATTTTTCCATTTATCTTGTTTTATATCATCTAATAGTTTAGGGTTAAAAGTTAAACCATATTTGATGATTTCAGCAACTCCAGACTTTACATCACGTTCAGAAATTGTCTTCAAAAATATTGGGTCTATTAATACCATTTCAGGATTGGAAAATAGCCCAATTAAATTCTTTAAATTGTCTAAATCGACCCCAGTTTTACTCCCAACAGAAGCATCAACCATGCTTAAAAGTGTCGTGGGTATATTGATAAATTTGATGCCTCTTTTAAAAGTTGAAGCTACAAAACCACCTAAATCAGTCACCATTCCACCACCTAAATTAATCATTAAACTTCGTCTATCTGCTTGAAGTTCTGTCAATTTTTTCCAAACTTGAACGCAAGTAGTGATGTTTTTATTGACCTCACCTGCATTTATAGTGATTGTCTCAATTTCGATTGAATTTGAAATAGCATCCTTAAATCTAGGAAAACAATGAGCTTCTGTGTTTTTATCGACCAAAACAAATATTTTATTTATCTGATTGTCAGATAGATAATTATTTAATTGCTTGTAGGCTTCATCCTTGAAGTAAATAGAATATCCTGTTGATTTAATTGAATCCATAGAAAAATAACAATAAATTATTATTGGCGAATTTATTGAAAAATTATGTTTGCATGAGTATATTTGTGAAAAGATATATTTTTTATGCAAAAAATATTTGAAGATACTAAAACGGCTTTCGCCCTAATGACTGATGCTGAAATAGACAGAGCCTATTTCTTGTTTAAAATGATTAAAAGTGAGCCTTTAGTTAGAATTGGTACTGCTATTACAAATTTCGCTTTAAAAGCCCATTTACCAGTAGAACAATTGATTAGAGCTTCGGTTTTTGATCATTTTTGTGGCGGAGTTACCGAAGAAGACTGTTTGCCAACCATTGAAAAAATGTACACTAAAAATGTACATTCCATTTTAGATTATTCTGTAGAAGGAAAAGAAGAGGAGGAGCAATTCAATTTGGCTTTAAAAAAGACTTTGCAAAACATCAATTTTGCAAAAGAAAAACAAAGTATTCCTTTTGCAGTGTTTAAACCTACAGGTTTTGGTAAGTTTAGTATGTATCAGAAAGTTACAGAAAGAAAAGTGCTGAATAATGATGAACGAGAAGAATGGAATAAAGTTACACAACGATATGATACTGTGTGTAAAGCTGCTTATGATAATGATGTGCCTTTATTGATTGATGCTGAAGAAAGTTGGATGCAAGCTGCTGCTGATGATCTTATTGAGCGTATGATGGAAAAATACAACACAAAAAAAGCTATTGTTTTGGGTACTTTGCAACTCTATAGATGGGACAGATTGGATTATCTAAAAGCGTTACATCAAAGAGCAAAGGATAAAGGTTTTGTTGTCGGTTTGAAATTGGTTAGAGGTGCTTATATGGAAAAAGAGCGAGAACGTGCAGAGGAAAAAGGGTATCCTTCACCCATATGTAAAGATAAGCAAACAACTGACGCTAATTTTGATGCAGCTGTAGCGTATATGATGAATCATAAAAAGATGACGTTGTATGTGGGTTCACATAATGAGTTAAGTAATTACAAGGTTTTACAGCTTATTGAAGAAAAAGGAATTTCTAAAAACGATCAGCATATTTGGTTCGGGCAATTGTATGGTATGAGTGCACATATTAGTTTTAATTTAGCAGCAGCAGGTTATAATATATCTAAATATATGCCTTATGGAGCGGTTAGAGATGTGATGCCTTACTTAATACGTAGGGCAGAAGAAAACACTTCTGTTGCGGGTCAAACCAATAGAGAGTTGAGTTTGTTGAAATCTGAAAGAAATAGACGTAAAAAATTATAAAGATGTCAGCTGTAGATGAAATAAGGGAATTAGTTAAGAAAAATAAAGCAAGGCTATACCAAGAGCTCAGAGAGAGCAAAGAGCTAATGATATTATTGACTAAATCAACTCACAAAAAACTAACAGAAGAAGAAAAAGAAAAGGTAAAAGAACAATTGTTAGATATTCTAAAAGGAATTCCTGCTTTTGCAATTTTTATGTTACCTGGCGGAGTCTTATTATTACCTTTATTGATAAAATTTATCCCAGATATTATGCCGAGTTCTTTTAGAAAGGATGAAGAGGAGTAAGTTATTTCTTTTTACCGCTTCTCATAAATAAAATCAGCATTAAAGTTAAGCCTCCAAAGACAAGAAACAAAACGGCACTGCCTATAATCCCCATTGTCCAATCAATTAACGGTAACATCATAATATTTTAGTTTAATTTAAAAGCAAAGATACTGCAAATTTAAAATTAAAAAAAATGACATTTATCATATAATTGAAAGGTTTTAAAAGTTTTTAGTTACTGGTTAATATCGCTATTGCAGCTTCGGCACAACGCTCACCATCCATAGCAGCAGACACAATACCTCCTGCATAACCACCACCTTCTCCACATGGAAGTAATCCTTTTATTTCGGGATGTTCTAAATTTTCTTTTCTAGGAATTTTTAGGGGCGATGATGTTCTAGATTCTACACCAACAATATTTGCTTCTTCGGTATAATAACCCCTCATTTTTTGTCCGAATGCTTTAAAGCCTGTTCTGAGTCGACCACCAATTATTTTTGGTAATAAAGAATGTAGTGGAGCTGATTTTAATCCGGGTTGATAGGAGGTAGGGTTTAAGCTATTTGACAATCTCCCCTCTACAAAGTCGGTCAAACGTTGAGCTGGTGCTGTTTGGCTTCTTCCACCAGCTGTAAAAGCTAGTTTTTCTAAATCCTTTTGATACTCCAATCCTTTTAAAACACCAAAATGATTGTAGTTGGGAATGTCTTTTTCTACATTGATTTCAACAACAATCCCAGAATTGGCATATAGATTATTTCTTTTTGAAGGCGACATACCGTTAACAACCACTTCGCCGTTTGCAGTGGCAGCAGGCACGATAAATCCGCCAGGGCACATACAGAAAGAATAGACACCTCTGTCATTCACTTGATGGACTAAACTATAAGCTGCGGCAGGTAATAATTCATCTCTTTTTCCGTGACAATGGTATTGAATACTATCAATAATATGTTGAGGATGTTCAACACGAACTCCCATAGCAAAAGATTTTGCTTCTAATTTAATATTTTTTTGATGTAATAAATAATAAATATCTCTAGCTGAATGTCCCGTTGCCAAGATAACAGCATTAACAGTCATTTCAATATTGTTCTGTAGCTGCAAGGCTTGTACTTTATTATCCTTTATAATAAAATCAGTAACTCTACTTTCAAAATGTATTTCACCTCCAAATTTCAGAATAGTTTCTCTAATATTTTCAATAATTTTCGGAAGTTTGTTCGTTCCAATATGAGGATGAGCATCTATTAAGATTTGTTCAGAAGCTCCATGAAAAACAAAACTTTCAAAAACTCTTCTAACATCGCCACGTTTTAAGCTGCGTGTATATAATTTACCGTCAGAGTAGGTGCCTGCACCACCTTCGCCAAAGCAATAATTAGAATCTTCATCAACAATATGATCTTGGTTTATGGCTTTTAAGTCTCTACGTCTATCTTGTACTTTTTTGCCTCTTTCTAGCACAATGGGTTTGTAACCTAACTCTATACAGCGTAAGGCAGCAAACATACCAGCAGGGCCAAAACCAATAATATGTATCTCTTTTGCAGAGGATACATCTTTATATTCAAAAGAATATTGTGGTGTGTTGGGAATTTCTTCATTTATAAATACGGCAATTTTATAATTGAAAATAATATTCTTTTTTCTTGCATCGACCGATTTTCTCAAAACTTTAATACCGTTGATCGTATTTTCATCAACTCTTAATATTCGTGCAGCTTTTTCTAAGAGGCTGTTTTTCTGTCTTTCCTCTTTTAGTGTAATGCGAATTTGAATTTCTTTAACCATAAGCCACAAATTTACTTAAAATTCATTGATAATTTGAATGTAAAAACACTCTGGGTTTTAAACTAATAATTTTGGCAAAAGGTAAGAGCCCGTCCGACAGGCGGGTTCGTGGCAAAATAATCAAAAGACAAGTGTGAATTTACCCTGAGTTTAACCCCGTTTTAAAGTGATTAAAAAAAGAGAGAATAAAATATTTGGTAACAATATAAACACTACTTTTGCACTTTCAAAAAATAAAAAAATGCAATCTATTAGAAACATCGCTATTATAGCACACGTCGATCATGGTAAAACTACGTTGGTTGATAAAATTATTGATCAAGCTAAAATTTTAGACGATCGAAAAGAACGAACAGATTTATTATTAGATAGTAATGATTTAGAACGTGAAAGAGGAATTACTATTCTTTCAAAGAATGTGTCTATAAACTACAAAGGCGTTAAGATTAATGTAATTGATACACCTGGTCACGCTGATTTTGGTGGAGAAGTAGAGCGTGTATTAAAAATGGCTGATGGTGTTTTGTTATTGGTTGATGC